>NZ_JAIUHI010000005.1:0-313192 GCF_020165035.1 Mesorhizobium sp. CA6
GGGATCAAGCCCGCCCCCGCGCCGAAACAAAAACCATCTCAATCAGTTAACAGGCAAATGTGTGGCAGGGCGTCGCATATGCGACGCGTCCGCCGTTATTTGTGCGCCAAGAGCGCCTTGACGAGCGGCGCGTCGATCTCGCCCGTCGGCTTCATCTTGTTGTCGGTCTGGAAGGCCATGATGGCGTTCTTGGTCTTGCCGCCCATCACGCCGTCGGCGCCACCGGCATCGTAGCCGTTCTTGTTGAGGATCAGCTGGATGTTCTTCACCGCCTTCTTCATATCGATGCCGGCGGTCGTCTGGGGAGTGCTGTCCTGCCAGGACTCCGGAACGTCGGCCGAGTTGGCGGCCGCGTTGAGCGGCTTGGCCTTCCACAATTCCGTGGCGGCGCGCGCCCGCTCGAGCTGTTCGGGCCTGAGCGCATTGGCGATCTCGTCGCGCTTGGCCGCAGCGTCCTTGTCGCCGGTCTTGGCGACGAGCGCGAACCACTTGTAGGATTCCTCCAGGTTCTGTTTCATGCCGACGCCCTTGGCGGCCAGGATGCCGAGGTTGAACTGGCTGTCTTTGACGCCGAGGTCGGCGGCTTCCTGGAACCAGTGCGTCGCCGATTCATTGTCGGTCACGCCGTCCGCCGCCATGGCGAACAGCACCGCCAGATTGTGCATGGCGCTGGCATTGCCCTGTTCGGCGGCGAGCTGATAGTAGGTCTTGGCCTTCTTGATGTCGCGCGCGACGCCGATGCCTTTTTCGTAGAAATTGCCGATGCGGTATTCGGCCGGCGCGAAGCCGAGCTCGGCCGACTGCTCGTACCATTTGGCGGCCGCCTTCATGTCTTCCTTCACGCCGCGCGATTCCGCATAGCGGGAGCCGATCTCGAACAGCGCCTTGGCGTCGCCGCCGGCGGCCGCGTCGTGCAGCGCCACCGGACCGATTTCGGAAGGGATATCGAATTTGGCCGCGGCTGCCTGGCTCCCGGCCGGCGGCACGGCGCCTGTCGTGTCGACGGACGTGGCCGTCGGTGTGCTGGCGGCGGCGCCCTCGGCTGCCGGACTGGCCGTCATGGGGTCCTTGGCCATCGGCTGCGTGTCGCCATCCGTATCCGCCGCGGAGACGGCTGCGGCGGCGGGTTCGGGCGGCGTTGCCGAAGCCATGGGAGCCGGCACCGGCGCGGCAGGCGCAGCAAGCGCCACTGGCGCGGGCGCCGCTTCGGCGGGCATGGCTGCGGCATTTTCGGGACTGGAAGACGTAGAAGCGGCGAGTGCCGCGTCCTTGACGGGCTCGGCCTGCCTGACGGGCCGGGCCGGGCCGCTTTCGTCCTGTGCTGTTTCCGTGTCGACCGTCTGCGGAGAGACGACCGGTGCGGGCTGGTTGTTGGCCGTCTCGACCGGATCTGACAAAAAGGCCTTGCCCAGCTGCAGGCCGGCCAGCGCCATCATGATCGCGGCCGCCGCCATCAGGATCGGCTTGCGCCGCGCCTTGAGCAGGTCGCCTATCCTCAGCGCCTTCACCGGGCCGGTCAGGGTCGATTGCCGCTTCAGCGTGTCGGCTTCCGCGGCTGCGGCCTGGGCCGCGCGGCGGGCCGCGGCGATGAAATCGGACTTGGCGGCATCGCTCTCGTTGCGCTTGACCGGCTGGCCGCCGCGCTCGTCGCGGACGCGTTTCATGATAGCGTTGAGGTCCGGCGCGCCGGAACCGGGCTCCAACGGCCGGTTGGCGGCCTTGGGGTCGAGCGGCTCGTCGATGTCGACGCTTGGCACGTCACCGACCGGCGCAGAGCCGGCAAGCGGCTGCGTGTCCGCATCTTTCTTGCCCTTGAAAGCGCGCGCCAGGCCGCTGAACATCGATCTCCTGCGGCCGGCCGTCTCGCTCTTGTCGCCGATCGCATCCGGCCCGAGGGCCGCCATGGCTGCTGCCGCCGCGGCCTCGGCAGGCGTGCGCGGCGCGTCTGGCTCATCGCGCATGATCGCAGCCGCACGGCCTTCGAGACCGGCCATGTCCCCCGTGAGCGGCAGCGGCTGGTCGATATCCATCGAAGGCGCGTCCTGCACCGCGATCTTGCCGCCGCGGCCGCCGCGCTTGCCGGCCGGCTGCGGATCCACCAGTTCGCTGACCGCTTCGCTGGTCTCGTCCGATTCGAGCGAGCCGAGCCTGTCGACGATCTTGAGCAGCGTATCGTGGATCGCCTCGAATGTGCGCGAGTTGCGTTCGTCGGAGCGGCGGGTGAGCGCTTCGAGCGTCTTCAGGTCCTGGGCGAGGCCGGCAACGGCGGTCGCGTTGCTCTGGGCCGTGCTGGACGTCGAGTCGGCAAGCGATCTGACGGCGCTCTCAGCCGCCTCGCGCGCCACGGTCAGGATGGAATCGCGCGTGCCCGCCAGCGACTTCTCAATCTCGTTGAGGCGCGGGCTGATGTCCTCGAATTCGGGCAGCGGCGTGCCGGGCTTGGAAAGATGCGCCGACAGGCCGGCGACCTGCGCCTCCAGGCTGCGGATCAGCGCCGGATCGATGCCCGCGACCTGCTGCGCGGACATTTCCAGCCGGCTGGAAATATCCTCGAGCCGGCTCTCCAGCCCGCGGATCGCCGCGTCGTTGGCGGGATCCGGCGTGCGTGTCTCGATGCGCTTGGCCAAAGCGGTGAAGCGGGCGTCGATCACCTCCATGATGCCGGCGCTCTCATCCTGGCGCATGCGCTGGTCGAGCCGGTCCGCGACCTCGTCCAGCCGACGCTCTAGATCGCGAAACAGCATATTGCCCTGTTCCATCGCATCGCCCTGGCGGCGCTCGATTAACATGGACAGTGCCTCGAAGCGCTGTTCCAGGCCTTGGAAGATATGATCGGCGTCGGGCATGGCCTGCGCGCGGTCCATCTTGTCGGTGATCAAGGCGATCTGCTTGCCGAGCCGCTCCATGGCCTGCTCGGGCAGGTCCGCCCTGCCGGCCAACTGGTCCACACGGCTGGTAAGAAGGTTGAGGTGATCGATGACTTCCGCGCCGGGCCGCGACTGCGCAACCTCTTCGATCTGCGCCGCCAGGGAGGCCATGCGCTTCTCGATCCGGCCGAAGGTCTCGGGGTCGAAGGCATTGGCCTGCGCGGCCACCGTCGAGGCGACGATGGCGCGGGAAATCTCGTCCAGCCGCTCGTCGATCATGGCCAGCGTCTCGCCGCCGCGCATAGTCTGCTGGCTGGCGAAACGGTCGACCGCGCCGGCAAGCGTGCGCACCTTTTCCTCCAGCGAGCGCAGCGAAAGCGATTCCGGCAGGTTGTTGACGGCGCTGCTGATCTGTTCGAGCCGGTCGGTCAGCACCGAAAGGCTCGGGCCTTCCGCGCGCTTGCGCTGGTCGGCGTCGACGCGGTCTTCGAAGGCGCTCCAGCGGCGGTCGAAATCGTCCCAGCGGCGGTCCACCTTCTGCACGCTTTCCTCGCGTGCCAGCGTGTCCAGCGCGCCCTTCACCTGTTCCAGTTCCAGCCGCAGCAGGTTGACGCTGCGGTCGTCGCTCTTTTCGGCCAGTGTCTGGATGGCGCCCGAAAGCCGCTCGAATTCGAGACCGAGCTCGGCGCTGCTCTTATCCGGCAGGCCGTTGGCGCCGCGCTGCATAGCGCGGTCGATGTCCTGGCGAAACGCCTCGAATTCGCGCTGCAGGCCGGCGGTCATCTGGTGGCGCAATTCCTCGCGCAGCCCGCGCAATTCGACGGCGATCTTGCCGACCATGGCGACGCTGTCTTCCTGGCCGCGCACCCGGTCGATGTCACGCGCGATCGCCTGATAGCCCTGGTCGAAGGCGGGCGCGGCGGGCGCCGGATTTTGCGGCGCGCGCGGTTGCGGCCGCTGATACTGTGAGCCAGGATTCTGCGCCGCCGGGTTCTGCTGCGGCCGGTCCAGGGGTCTTTGCGCGGCATAGGTGTCTTCGTACCAGCGCGGCTGGCCGTAAGGCTGCGTGCTTGGATAACGCGGCTCGACTGGCGGCCGCCGCAGGTCGGGGCGATCGGGCATATCGGCGCGCGTGCGGTCCAGCCGCTGCTCCAGGGTTTCGAGCGAGCGGTTCAGTTCTTCGAGCGAGGCGTGCGGCCGGCGTTGCCTGCCGGCATTGAGTGTATCGAGATAGGACCGCTTGCTGTTCATCGATGCGCCCGTGTTCAGAATGGCCGGCCGGAGGCCGGTCTCCCATTAGCCTGCCGGAAACGAAGCGAGCCGAGCGGTTTTGCTGCGGAGGAAGACGGGCTTCCCGGGTTTTCACCCACGCTTCGAAAACCGTGAAAAATTCTCTACAGGATAAACACGGGTGACCGACATGCGCACATTTCGCCCAACGTGGTAAACAAGGCGTTAACCAAGCTTAAGAAGTCGCATAATCGTGAGCCGCCTGGCGGGTGCGGCATAAAGCTCCGTTTTGACAACGCCCTTGCGTCACCCTGCGGCTGTCGTTATAGAATTGACGTAAACGTAAAAGGTGCGAAGCCGTGCCTCTTGCGATTGACTTGTTGCAACCACGATTGGAAGCACGCCCCCGCTTCCATTCAGGCGACGCTTGGTCCCCGACCGCGACGCCACCAGGGGAAAGCCAGTGACCATGAAACTTGTTTCGCCCGGCGAAGCCGCGGCCAATACCAATGACATCCCGGTCGAAGCCGGCGAGGAATTCGTCCGCATCGGCGAGATGGCCAAGAAATACGGTGTGACGCTGCGCACGCTGCGTTTCTATGAAGACAAGGGCCTGCTCAATCCGCATCGCGACGGCTCGACCCGTCTCTATACGCGCCGCGACAAGGCTCGCCTGAAGCTGATCCTGCTCGGCCGCAAGGTCGGGTTCTCGCTGCGCGACGTCAAGCAGATGATGGATCTCTACGATCCGACCGGCACCAACACCAGGCAGTTGCGGCTGGCCCTCGATAAGTCGGAGAAGCAACTCGCCCGCCTGCAGAAGCAGCGTGCGCTGATCGACGACGCCATCGGCGAGTTGAGCAACTCGATGTCCATCGTGCGCCAGATGCTCGTCGAGCGCACCGCGGCGCCGCAGGCCAGCGCCGCCGGGTGAACGCACACGTTCAACCGCGACAATCCGAAAACTGAAAGCCGCGTGGCCATAGCCGCGCGGCTTTTTTGTCGCCACAATGCCTGACCGCTCACAAAAATTTCCAGCTGCGACGAAGTTGACGTTTACGCAAACGTCAATATTTGCTATCGGGGCATCGACATTGGCCCCGGCCTCCTGTCCAGGACGTGGACAGCAACTTGCCGGCCGGCCGGGACTGCAAGGGTGGAGGAAGGCATGACGATCTACAGGGCGCCGATCCAGGACACGCTGTTCGTGCTCAATGATGTGCTGGGCTATCAGCGCTATTCCAATCTTCCGGGCTTCTCGGATGCGACGCCCGACGTGCTCGAGGCGATCCTCGCCGAAGGCGCCAAGCTGGCCGAAAACGTCATGCATCCGCTGAACCGTGTCGGCGACATGGAAGGCTGCGTGCGCCATGATGACGGCTCGGTAACGACGCCGAAGGGTTTCAAGGACGCCTACGACCAGTATCGCGAAGGCGGCTGGATGGGGCTTGCGGCACCCGTCGAGTTCGGCGGCCAAGGCCTGCCCTACACGGTGCACCAGGCTGTTTCCGAATATATGGTTTCCGCCAACATGGCGCTGATGATGTATCCCGGCCTGACGCAAGGCGCGATCGCGGCGATCGTCACCCACGGCACGGAGGAGCAGAAGGCGACATGGCTGCCCAGGCTGATCGAGGGCACCTGGACCGGCACCATGAACCTGACCGAGCCGCATTGCGGCACCGACCTCGGCCTGCTGCGCACCAAGGCCGTTCCCAACGGCGACGGCACCTACAGAATCTCCGGCCAGAAGATATTCATCTCCGCCGGCGAGCACGACATGGCGAACAACATCGTCCACCTGGTGCTTGCCCGCGCCGAAGGCGCGCCGGAAGGCGTCAAGGGTATCTCGCTGTTCATTGTGCCGAAATTCAAGCTCGATGCCTCGGGCCATCCCGGTGAGAGGAACACCGTCTCCTGCGGCTCGATCGAGGAGAAGATGGGCATCCACGGCAACTCGACCTGCGTCATGAATTATGACGAGGCGGAAGGCACGCTGCTCGGCGAATTGAACGGCGGCCTGAAGGCCATGTTCACGATGATGAACGAGGCCCGTCTCGGCGTCGGCCTGCAGGGGCTTTCAATCTCCGAGATCGCCTATCAGAACGCCGTCTCCTACGCCAAGGACCGCCTGCAGGGCCGCTCGCTGTCGGGCGCCAAGGCGCCGGACAAAAAGGCCGACCCGATCATCGTCCATCCCGACATCCGCCGCTCGCTGATGACCATGAAGGCCTTCAACGAGGCCGGCCGCGCGCTGGCGCTGTGGACGGCGATCAAGTCCGACGTCGCGCACCGTTCCGGTGACGACAAGGACCGCCAGGCGGCCGACGACTACACCGGCCTGATGACCCCGGTGGTCAAGGGCGTGCTCACCGACAAGGGTTTCGACCATGCGGTCATGGCGCAGCAGGTATTCGGCGGCCACGGCTACATCGAAGAACACGGCATGAGCCAGTTCGTGCGCGACGCCCGCATCGCCATGATCTATGAAGGCGCCAACGGCATCCAGGCGCTCGACCTCGTCGGCCGCAAGCTGGCGCAGAATGGCGGTCGCGCCGTGCAGGCCTTCTTCAAGGAAGTCGGCGAGTTCTGCGAGGAAAACCGCACTGATGAGAAGATGGCGCCCTTCACCAAGGCGCTGAAGAAGGGCCTCAACGACCTGCAGGCGGCCACCATGTGGCTGGTGCAGAACGCCATGGCCAAGCCCGACAATGCCGGTGCGGCCTCGAGCGACTACATGCATCTCTTCGGCCTGGTGGCGCTGGGCTACATGTGGGCGCAAATGGCGAAATCCGCTGAGGCGAAGCTCGCGGACGGCGCCAACGGAGCTGGCGCGTTCTACGACGCCAAGCTCACGACCGCGCGCTTCTTCATGGAGCGCGTCATGCCGGAAACGGCGGCGCGTCTCGCCCGCATAACGAGTGGCGCGGACACGCTAATGGCGCTGCCGGCGGAAGCGTTCTAGGTTTGGCGGGCCGGCACCGCCGGCCCACAAGTGTCGGAACGCGGAGGAAATCGTGGCGACAAATCCAGCCGAAATTCTTGGTCTTCCAAAGCCCGCCTGGGCGGCGGACGAGGTCGGCATGCTCTACGATCTGGCATCGCGCTTCATGGCCGAGGAGATCGCGCCGCGTTACGACGAGTTCGAGAAGAACGAGATGTTCGACCGCGAGAGCTGGCTGAAGGCGGGAGCGGCCGGCCTGCTCTGCGCTTCCATGCCGGAGCAATACGGCGGCTCGGGCGGCACCTTCGCGCATGAGAGCGCCATCATCGAGGCGATCGGCCATGTCGGCGTCGACGGCTTCGGCATCGGCCTG
Organism: Mesorhizobium sp. CA6; assembly: GCF_020165035.1. Taxonomy (NCBI): domain Bacteria; kingdom Pseudomonadati; phylum Pseudomonadota; class Alphaproteobacteria; order Hyphomicrobiales; family Phyllobacteriaceae; genus Mesorhizobium; species Mesorhizobium sp. CA6. Next base: position 7,415 of record NZ_JAIUHI010000005.1, read on the forward strand.
CACAATTCGATCGTAGCACCCTACATCCTGCATTACGGTTCCGAAGAGCAGAAACAGAAATGGTTGCCCAAGCTCGCGACCGGCGAGCTGATCGGCGCCATCGCCATGACGGAGCCCGGCGCCGGCTCCGACCTGCAGGGCGTCAAGACCCGCGCCGAGAAGGACGGCAACCATTACAAGATCAGCGGTTCGAAGACCTTCATCACCAATGGCCAGCTCGCCAACCTGATCATCGTCGTCACCAAAACAGATCCGGACAAGGGCGCCAAGGGCACGTCGCTGATCGTCGTCGAGACCGAGGAGGTCGAGGGCTTCGAGCGCGGCCGCAACCTCGACAAGATCGGGCTGAAGTCGAACGACACGTCCGAACTGTTCTTCAACGACGTGCGCGTGCCGACCTCCAACCTGCTCGGCGACGAGGAAGGCAAGGGCTTCGTCCAGCTGATGCAGCAATTGCCGCAGGAGCGGCTGCAGATCGGCACCGGGGCGATCGCCATGACCGAGCGGGCGCTGGCGCTGACCATCGACTACGTCAAGGAACGCAAGGCCTTCGGCAAGGCGGTCATCGAGTTCCAGAACACCCAGTTCAAGCTGGCCGAATTGAAGACCGAGGCCACGATCGGCCGCGTCTTCTACAATGACTGCGTCGCCCGCCATATCGACGGCGGCCTCGATCCGGTGACCGCCTCGATGGCCAAATACTGGCTCAGCGATCTGCAGGGCAAAGTCGTCGACGAATGCCTTCAACTGCACGGCGGCTATGGCTACATGAATGAATATCCGATCGCCCGCATGTACCGCGACGCCCGTGTCCAGCGCATCTATGGCGGCACCAACGAAATCATGAAATTGCTGATCGGGCGCTCTCTGTGAGCGCGGCGGCTGGCAAAGCCAAGGAGCACGAAAATGACTGAGGCTTACGTCTATGACGCCGTGCGCACGCCGCGCGGCAAGGGCAAGAAGGATGGCTCGCTGCACGAGGTGCCGGCGGTGCGGCTCGCCGCCAGGACGCTCGAGGCGCTGCGCGATCGCAATGGGCTCGACACCGGCAATGTCGACGACATCATCTTCGGTTGCGTCGATCCGGTCGGCGAGGCGGGCTCCGTCATTCCGCGCGCCGCCGCCTTCGAGGCCGGCTACGACACCAAGGCACCCGGCATGCAGATCTCGCGCTTCTGCGCCTCGGGTCTCGACGCCATCAATTTCGGCGCCGCCAAAATCGCGCAAGGGGCGGACGAGATCGTGATTGCCGGCGGCGTCGAATCCATGTCGCGCGTCGGCATGGGCATGTCCGGCGGCGCCTGGTTCATGGACCCTTCCGTCGGCCTGCCCGGCTGGTTCGTGCCGCAGGGCATCTCGGCCGACCTGATCGCCACCAAATACGGGTTTTCCCGTGACGACGTCGACGCCTACGCCGTCGAGAGCCAGAAGCGCGCCGCCAAGGCCTGGGGCGAGGGTCGTTTCAAGAATTCGGTGATCCCGATCAAGGACCAGAACGGTCTCACCATCCTCGACCATGACGAGCACATGCGGCCCACGACCGACATGCAGTCGCTCGCCTCGCTCAATCCGTCCTTCGTCATGCCGGGCGAGATGGGCGGCTTCGACGCGGTCGCCGTGCAGAAGCATCCCGAGGTCGAGGAGGTCAACCACGTCCACCATGCCGGCAATTCCTCGGGCATCGTCGACGGCGCCGCCGCCGTGCTGCTCGGTTCCAAGAAGGCCGGCAAGGCGATGGGACTGAAGCCGCGCGCGCGCATCCGCGCCTTCGCCAATATCGGCTCGGAACCGGTGCTGATGCTGACCGGTCCGGTCGACGTCACCGAGAAGCTCCTGAAGCGCGCCAAGATGAAGCAGTCGGACATCGACCTGTTCGAGCTCAACGAGGCCTTCGCTTCGGTCGTGCTGCGCTACATGCAGGCTTTCGACATCCCGCATGACCAGATCAACGTCAATGGCGGCGCGATTGCCATGGGCCATCCGCTCGGCGCCACCGGCGCAATGATCCTGGGCACGGTGCTGGACGAGCTGGAGCGCCGCGATCTCAACACCGCGCTGGTCACGCTCTGCATCGGCGCCGGCATGGGCACCGCCACCATCATCGAACGCGTCTGAGGGAGAGAAGAGATGAGCTACACCAATTTCACCCTCGACGTCGACGCCGACGGCATCGCGCTGATCACCTGGGACATGCCGGACCGCTCGATGAACGTCTTCACCGAGGAGGTGATGCGCGAGCTGAACGCCATCGTCGATCATGTGGCCGGCGATGCCGCCGTCAAGGGCGCGGTCATCACCTCGGGCAAGGACAGCTTTTCCGGCGGCGCCGACATCACCATGCTGCAGAAGATGCTGGCGACCTTTGCCGTCGACAAGGAGAATGACCTTGAGAAGGCGACCAAGGCGCTGTTCGACAATGCCGGCTATATGACCGGCCTGTTCCGCAAGATCGAGACCTGCGGCAAGCCGTTTGTGTCGGCGATCAACGGCACCTGCATGGGTGGCGCCTTCGAAATGTCGCTCGCCTGCCATGGCCGCGTTGCCGCCGATTCCGACAAGGTGAAGATGGCGTTGCCCGAAGTGAAGATCGGCATCTTCCCCGGTGCCGGCGGCACCCAGCGCGTGCCGCGGCTGACCGACCAGCAGCAGGCGCTGCAGATGCTGACCACCGGGCAGAACTTGACGCCGCAAAAGGCGAAGGCGATGGGCCTGATCCACGAGATCGCCGAGCCTTCGAAACTGGTCGAGACCGCCAAGGCGATGATCCGGAACGGCCTGAAGCCGGTCGCCCCTTGGGACGAGAAGGGTTTCAAGCTGCCGGGCGGTCCGATCTATTCGGCGGCCGGCGCCAATCTCTGGCCGCCGGCGATCGCCATCCTACGTCGCGAGACCCACGGCAATTATCCTGCCGCGGCAGCGATCCTGAAATGCGTCTATGAAGGCCTGCTGGTGCCTTTCGACACGGCGCTCAGGATCGAGCAGCGCTATTTCACCGAGATCATGCGGTCGAAGGAAGCGGCGGCGATGATCCGCTCGCTGTTCGTCTCGCTGCAGGAGCTGAACAAGGGCGCGCGCCGCCCTGCCGGCGTGCCGGACACCAAGTTCAAGAAGATCGGCATTCTCGGCGCCGGCTTCATGGGCGCCGGCATCGCCTATGTCACGGCCAGGGCCGGCATTCCGGTGGTGCTGCTCGACCGCGATCTGCCGTCGGCCGAGAAGGGCAAGGCGCATTCCGTCAGCCTGATGGCCGATCAGGTCAAGAAGGGCCGCGCCAAACCCGAGGACAAGGACAAGCTTCTGTCGTTGATCACCCCGACGGCGGACTATGCCGACCTTGCCGGCTGCGATCTGGTCGTCGAGGCGGTCTTCGAGGATTCGAGCGTCAAGAAGGAAGCCACGGAGAAGGCCGAAGCGGTGCTGAAATCGTCGGCAATCTTCGCTTCCAACACGTCCACCATACCGATCACCGCCCTGGCGAAGAATTCGGCGCGGCCGAAGAACTTCATCGGCATCCACTTCTTCTCGCCGGTCGACAAGATGATGCTGGTCGAGATCATCCTCGGCAAGAAGACGGGCGACAAGGCCTTGGCGGTCGCCTTCGACTTCGTGCGCGCCATCAAGAAGACGCCGATCGTCGTCAACGACACGCGCGGCTTCTACGTCAACCGCTGCGTGCTGCGCTACATGTCGGAAGCCTATAAGATGCTGATCGAAGGTGTGCCTGCACCGATGATCGAGAACGCCGCCAAGGCTGCCGGCATGCCGGTCGGCCCGCTGGCGCTGACCGACGAGACGGCCGTCGACCTTGCTCAGAAGATCATGAAGCAGACCATCAGGGATCTGGGCGACAAGGCCGTCGATCCCAAGCAGATGGCGCTGATCAACACCATGGTCGACACGCATGGCCGCTTCGGCCGCAAGAACGGCAAGGGCTTCTACGACTATCCGGCCAAGCCGGCGAAGAAGAAGCTGTGGCCGGGTCTGAAGGATCTCTATCCGCAGCTGAAGCCCGAAAAGGTCGACTATGAGGAGCTGAACCAGCGCCTCTTGGTGACCATCGCGCTGGAAGCGGCGCGGGTGATGGAAGAAGGCATTGTCACCGATCCGCGCGAGGCGGACGTCGGCTCGATCCTCGCTTTCGGCTTCGCTCCCTTTACCGGCGGCGCGCTATCCTACATCGACGGCATCGGCGCCAAGCGTTTCGTCAAGATCGCCAAGGGGCTGCAGAAGAAGTATGGCGCCGAGTTCAAGGCGCCGAAGCTTCTGCTCGACATGGCCGAGAAGGGCGAGACCTTCTACCAGCGCTTCGACCCTTACCGGAAGGGCGAGGTCCGAGAGGCGGCCTGATCAACCCAAGATGTATGTCTGGGGGCGAATGGCCCGCACCATGGCCACGGCGTCGGGCCGTGGCCCCTACAGGGTCGGCGACGAGAGCTAGCTAGATTGGTCCGCCGAACCAGGCCCGTTTGCGCGACAGCGTATCACTTTCCATCCCGGTCATCCGCCGCTACCGGTGGACAATGGTGTGGTCGCGCGCTAGACAGGCTTGAGGCATTTTTTCCTGTTTGAAGGAGAGCGCGCGTGCTCTCACACGACCGCGTATGGGCCGCCATTGACGCTCTCGCCGAGCGCTATTCGCTATCGGCTTCCGGTCTTGCCCGGCGCGCGGGCCTCGATTCGACGGCCTTCAACAAGTCGAAGCGCCTGTCTTCCGACGGCCGGCCGCGCTGGCCCTCGACCGAATCGCTGGCCAAGATCATCGAGGCCACCGGCGCGTCGCTCGAGGAATTCACCGGACTGGTCGAAGGGCGCGGTGGCGCCGCCATAGCCCAACAGCGCAGCGCCGTTCCGTTGCTTGGTTTCGCCCAGGCCGGCGCGGGAGGCTTCTTCGACGATGCCGGCTATCCGGCAGGGCAGGGCTGGGATCTGGTCGAGCTTCCGGCGCGGGCGACCGAGACGTCCTACGCGCTGCAGGTGCAGGGCGATTCCATGCTGCCGCTCTACCGCAATGGCGATGTGCTGATCGTCGAACCGGGCGCGCCGACGCGCAAGGGCGACCGTGTCGTCGTCAAGACCACCGCCGGCGAGGTGATGGCCAAGGTGCTCGACCGGCAAACGGTGAAATCGATCGTGCTGGTTTCGCTCAACCCTGCCCATCCGGACCGTGACATTCCGACGCGCGACATCGAATGGATGGCGCGCATCGTCTGGGCGAGCCAGTAGGGCAGGGGCCGGTGCGGCTTCTTCAAACAGCCCTGACGATTCTGGCACTTCCCGTGATGGCGGCTCTCGTTGTTGCCGGCGGACGCACGGTCAAGGGCCACGAAAGCGGCATCACGGTCGATCAGATCGATCCCATCGCCGATGCGCTTCCCACCGGCGGCTACACCCCTTCCGCTTCTGATGCCGCGCAAGAGCCCGCGACCTCGGCCATCCCGGCGCCGGCCGCTCCGCGCCCACTGAAGCCTGCCGCTCATTCGAGGACCATCGATCGCGACGTCGTGGCGCCGCCGGACCTGTCGGACCAGGAACTCGAACGGGTGGAACCGCGCGCGCCGCTCAGTGATCTGGCGCTGGCCGGGCCGCCCAAGCCGCCCAAAACGAAGATGCCAGACGATTGGAACGGCACAAAATTGTTCCAGCCGGTCGCCACCGCCGCCGGGCTCATCGAGTCGAAGGGCTACGCGGTCGCCGTGTCCGGCGTGGACGTCGTCAAGGCCGACGAAACCTGTAGCGACGCGGGCAAGAGCTGGGCCTGCGGCACGCGCGCCAGAACAGCCTTCCGCGCCTTCCTGCGTGGCCGTGCGGTCGCCTGCACGGTGCCGCCGGACGGCGGTCGCGACATCATTACCGCCGAATGCCATATCGGCAACCAGGACATCGGCCAGTGGTTGGTCGAGAATGGCTGGGCGCGCGCGGCGCAAGGCGGTCCCTATGTCGAGGCCGGGGACAAGGCCCGCGCCGCAAGGAAAGGTATTTTCGGCCCGGCGCCGAAGCTTGACGGCCTACCGGCGCTGCCGGCCGCGTCAGGGCCGGCGCCGGTCGCGCCGGATTCGATCCTGCCGGCCGATGGCGGCGCGGTTACGCCGCCAGTTGACCAGCCAGCGCCCGCTCAATGAGCGCGCGTGTTTCGGCGATGCCGTAAAGCGCCGCGAAGGAACCAAAGCGCGGTCCGCGCTCCTGGCCGATCAGCACCTGATAGATCATCTGGAAGAAGGCGACCGACACGCCGGGTCCGCCTTCCGGGCTCTGCTTGGAATGATCCTGGTAGCGCTCGATCTTGCGCGCCACATTGAGCGCGGCGTTCTGGATCGCCTCGCCGTCGGCGCCCTGCGGCAGCGTGCCGAGCGCGTCGGAGAGCTTGGCCAGCGCGTCGCGCTCCACCTCGTCGGCGGCACGGTAGACCTTGGTAGGCTTCACGAAGTCGTCGAAATAGCGGATCGCGTAGCCGGTCAGCCGGTCGAGCTCCGGATGGGTCTTCGGCGTCACGCCCGGCGCATGCCGCGAGATGAAGCCCCACAGCACCGCCTTGTCATGCGCGTTGGAGGCGCTGACCAGGTTGAGCAGCAGCGCGAAAGGCACCGGCAGGTCGATGGCCGGCGGGTTGCCGTCATGCATGTGCCAGACCGGGTTGCCGAGCCGCTCCTTCCAGTCCTGGCGCGGATAGGCGCCAAGGAAAGCGTAATACTCGTCCACCGCCTTCGGGATGACGTCGAAATAGAGCTTCTTCGCCTGCCGCGGCCGCTGGTACATGTAGAGTCCGAGGCTCTCCGTCGGCGCGTAGGTCAGCCATTCGTCGATGGTCAGGCCGTTGCCCTTCGACTTCGAGATCTTCTGGCCTTCCTCGTCGAGGAACAGCTCGTAGACGAAATGCTCCGGCGCGCGTCCGCCGAGGATGTTGCAGATGCGGTCGTAGATCGCCGCGTTGGTCTGGTGGTCCTTGCCGAACATCTCGAAATCGACGCCGAGCGCCGCCCAGCGCATGCCGAAATCCGGCTTCCATTGCAGCTTCACACGGCCGCCGGTGACAGGCAGCGTCGTCTCGGCGCCTTCGTCGTCGAAGGTGATGGTGCCGGCCTTGGCGTCGACATTTATCATCGGCACGTAGAGCACGCGGCCGCTCTTCGGCGAGATCGGCAGGAACGGGCTGTAGGTCGCCTGGCGCTCCGGCCCGAGCGTCGGCAGCATCACGCCCATGATCTCGTCATAGCGTTCGGCGGCGCGCCGCAGCACCTCGTCGAAACGGCCGGCCTTGTAGTACTGCGTCGCGCTGGCGAATTCGTAGTCGAAGCCGAACGTGTCGAGGAAGCGGCAGAGCATCGCATTATTGTGGTCGGCGAAGCTCGCATAGTCGCCGCCGAACGGATTGGGCACCGAGGTAAGCGGCATATGCAGATAGGGCTCAAGCGCGGCGCGGTCCGGCACGCTCTCCGGGATCTTGCGCATGCCGTCCATGTCGTCGGAGAAGCACAGAAGCTTGGTCTTGACCTTGTCCTGCGTCAGCACCCGGAAGGCATGCCGCACCATGGTCGTGCGCGCCACCTCGCCGAAGGTGCCGATATGCGGCAGGCCGGACGGGCCGTAGCCGGTCTCGAACAGGACGATTTCGGGAAAATCCTTGCCCTTGTAGCGAGCGATGACTTTCTTCGCTTCCTCGAACGGCCAGGCCTTGCTCTCGGCCGCCGCGGCAAGCATCTCGGGAGTGAGATCGATGATGTTTGATCCCGTCATGTCAAAGTTCCAGTCATGGCCGTCTTCGTGGCGGATAAGGATTTGTCGATCGGTCTCTAGGCGTGACAGGCTGGAGCGTCAACGATTTGCGGCGCTTTTCCTTGCGACGCCGCGATAGCGCTCTTACGTTCGAGGCCATCATCCAGTGCATGTCATCCAAAAGTGTGTCACGGTTTTGGAGAGATGACATGCATGCTTTCAGGAGTTTTGAATGCCCTCATTGACGCCGCACGAAGCCCTGATCCACCTGATGGTCATCACATCGGCCTCCGATCGCGACATGACCGATGTCGAGCTGCAGCGGATCGGCGACGTCGTCCGCTCCTGGCCGGTGTTCGTCGACTTCAACCAGGACAGGCTGGTTGCAGTGGCGCAGGCGTGTCAGAAGGCGCTGCATGAGAAGGACGGGCTGGAAGGCGTGCTGGCGCGCGTCGCCGAGGCAATGCCGGAGCGGCTGCGCGACACCGCTTATGCCGCTGCTTTCGAGGTTGCCGCAGTCGATCTCGAGATGCGCATGGAGGAGGTGCGCGTCCTGCAGCTCATCCGCCTCAAGCTCGACCTCGACACGCTGACCGTCGCCGCGATCGCCCGCGCGGCCAAGGCGCGCTTGCGCTCGCTGACATGAAGCAATCCAGGAAAAGTGTGAGCGGTTAGGCTCGGCGACTTCGCCGCAGCCTTCTGTTCGGAATTGCTGGATAACCGGCTAGAAAAAACTCACCGGAAAATAGCGCAGGTAGAATTCGGCGAAGGTGCCCTTGATCGAGATTTCCTGCAGCGCGTAGTCGAAGGCGGCGGCAAGCGCTGTGTCGTTCTTGCGGGTGGCGATCGCCATGCCCGAGCCCAGATATTCCGGCGCCAGATACGGACCGCCGGCGAAGCGGCAGCAGCCGGCGGCGTCCGAGCCGCCCAGCCAGAAAGCAAAGCGCATGCCATCGCCGAAGGCGGCGTCGACCTTGCCGGCCTTGAGGTCGGCATAGAGGTCTTCCGGTGTGTCGAAGGTCACCACCTGCACGGTGTTGAAGTAGTCCCGCAGCATTTTCTCATGCGCCGAGCCGGCGACGACGCCGACCCGCTTGCTTCGCAGCTTGTCGAGGATCGGCTCGGCGAAGGCCTTCGCTTTGGGCATGATGAAGCGAGCCGGGAATTGCATGTAGGAGCGCGAGAAGGCGTATTTCTCGCGGCTGTCCGGCGTCGCAGCGATGCCGGCGATGATCGCCTCGCCTTCGCCTTTCTGCAGAGCATCGTCCAGTTCGTTCCACGGCAAAGCCTGGACCTGGCACTTTTCGGCGACGCCCAGTTCCGCGCAGATCGCCCGCGCCAGATCGATGTGGAAACCCGACAGGCGGCCGGCGCCGTCGAGGAAGTTGAACGGCGGAAAATCGGTGGTGGTGAGGAATCTGAGCCGCGGCAGCGCGGAGAGATCGGGTTTCGGCAGCCGCTCCTTGGCGTCCCACAGCACCGGCACCTGCGGCTCCGCCGCCTGAGTCGGTCCGGCAAGGGGCAGCGCGCCGGTCAGTGCCGATATCAGGGCCAGAAATATCCACCGCAATTTCACGATAAGGCTCCGCCCAGACAGCTTTCTTGGCTTTTCGTATGAAAAGGGGGGCAGGCACAACGGTTTTTGATTTCAAGCAGCCAAATTCAGCGTATGCTTTAGCACGTTTGCAAGTGACCTTGCGTGCCGGAAGGGGGAAGCTGCCGGTTTTGCTGAGGAGATTGCGACGCGGGGGTTGATGACGAAGGGGGGTTCGGGCATCTACCGTCGGTAATGAAAAAGCAGAAGCAACATGGGGTAGATGTTGCGATGGGCCTGTTCGACAGAACTCTGGAATACATAGATCAGTTGCAGCATGCTGGCACCGCGGCCGCGGTCTGCGAGAGGCTGCTCGGCATCACTTCGAGCTTCGGCCTGACCGCCTTGATGGCGGGAACCGTGCCGCACCCGGGCACGCCGCGCGGGCGGCAGAAACAGCATGTGATGCTTTGCGATTGGCCCGGCGAATGGCTGGAGCGCTATGTAGCGCGCAATTATGTCGACCACGACCCGGTCGTCAGTCACATGAAGCAGCTTCAGGCGCCGTTCCAATGGCGGGACGCTTCCAAGAACGCCCTGATCGACAAGAACAGCGACGAAGTCATGGGCGACGCGCGCGAGTTCAAGCTGCGCGACGGCCTGGCGTTTCCGCTGGTCACGCTCGACGGCCAGATCGTCATGGTCTCGCTGGGCGGCGAATCCGTTGAATTGTCGGATGCGGAATTCGGAATGGTATCGCTCGCGTCGACCTATGCGATCGGCCGCGCCATGCAACTGCACACCAAGGCCGACAGCGTCATCGATCACATAGAATTGACGGCGCGTGAGCGGGAGTGCCTGCAATGGGCCGCCGTCGGCAAGTCCGAATGGGAGATCTCGCAAATCCTCGGCATCTCGGAACACACTTCCGAGAAACACCTTCTTAACGCCAAGAGCAAACTCGGCGCAGCCAACCGGGTACAGGCAGTCGCGGAGGCGATTAGGCGCGGCTATATTAGCTAGGTCGGCCGTGCCGACCTGGAAATTCTTGCCTGCGCATTCGCGTAATATTTTAAGGGACATCACGGCCGTATCTTCCTCTTAAGCCCAGGAGACGGCTAATGCTTTTTGCCCTTACCACTCAGGAACTGATGGAACGCCCCGACCTTTGGGAGGCGGTCCATCGCTTGCGCTACAAGATCTTCGTCGAGGAGATGGGTTGGACCGATCTCGACCGTCCGGACCAGCTCGAGATCGACCAGTTCGATCATGACGAGGCCGAACACCACCTCGTCATCCGCAACGGCGAACTGGCTGGTTACCAGCGCATGCTGCCGACCACACGGCCGCATCTTCTGACGGATGTTCTGTCGGATCTCTGCGAAGGACCGTCCCCCTCGGGGCCGAATGTGTGGGAACTGACCCGCTACGCGGTGGCTCCGGGTTTTCGCGACGGCAAACGCGGCGTCTCGACGGTCGGCACCGAGCTGATCGCCGGCTTCGTCGAATGGGGCCTGAAGCGCAACGTCAACCAGGTCATCATCGAGTTCGAGCCGATGTGGGTGCTGCGCGCCCTGCAACTGCACTTCCTGGCGACGCCGCTCGGTTACCAGCGCACCTATGGCAACCAGCAGGTCGTGGCGACGCTGCTCACCTTCACCGAGCATACGCTCGATGTCGTGCGGGCCCGCCGCAACCACCATCTGCCGGTGCTGAACCGGGGCTATCCCGGTCTGCTCGGCCTCAAGCAGGCTTCGTGATGGAGGCGGTCATGAGTTTCCATCCCGAACCGGAACTGCGCGGCCATACGCTGGTCGTCACCGTGTCCTCGCATGACGGCCGACCGGTGCTCGACAGGCACGCCTATGCGAGCCTTGCCAGGACCTTGCGCGATGCGGCGGTCAACGACGAGGTCCGCGTCGTCATGCTGCGCGGCCTTGCCGGGTGCTTCTGCCTTGGCGGGGACTTCTCGGAGTTCCTCGACGCCACCAAGCACCGAGAGCTGATCGCCGCCGTCACCGACATGTTCCGCATGTTGGCGACCTTCCCCAAGCCGGTCCTTGCCTGCGTCGACGGCGATGCCGTCGGCGTCGGCTGCACCATCCTGTTCCATTGCGACATGGTGATCGCTTCCAGGGGCAGCACCTTCAGGGTGCCGTTCGTCGATTTTGGCCTGGTGCCGGACGCGGCGACCAGCATTCTGGCGCCCCAGAAGCTCGGCTATGCCGGCGCCTTCCGCTTCTTCTGCCTGGGCGATACGCTGGGCGTCGAAGACGCCAAGGCGCTGGGCCTGGTCGGCGAGATCGTGACGCAAGGCAGCGCCGAGGAAGCAACGTTGGCGAGGGCCAAACAGCTGGCCAAGAAGCCAGCGGCGGCATTGCTCCAGACGCGCAGCCTGCTCAAGGGGGATACGGACGTGTTGTGCGACCGCATCGACCACGAGATCACGCTGTTCCAGCAGGCGCTTCAGGATGACACCACGCTGAAGCGGCTGCAGCGGATTGCTCGCCTGGCCGCCTGAGCGCCCGGCATGAAATCTCAGCGCCGCGCAAGCCGAAAGGCGCGCGGCGCTGTAACTCGTCCGGACCCGCGTTACCCCGCGGGTAGGGCAGGCCAGCGGTTCCAGACGAAGAACAACAACTAGTCTTTCAGGAATTCCGGCCCCTCGCCGATGATCTTCTTGTCGGGCTTGCCGACGGCGTCGAGGTCCCTTCCGTCATAAGGCAGGGAAAGCAGGATACGCTGGATCACCGCGAGCCGGGCGCGTCGCTTGTCATTGGCCCGCACGACGACCCAGGGCGAGAACTCCTTATGCGTGCGCTCGATCATCTGGTCGCGCGCCCTGGTGTAGTCGTCCCACTTGCCGACGCCGGCGATGTCGATCGGCGAGAACTTCCAGTTCTTCAGCGGCGACCAGCGGCGGTCATGGAACCGTTCGAGCTGCGTTTCGCGGCCGATATTCAGCCAGAATTTGAAGAAATGCATACCTTCGTTGCAGATCATCCGCTCGAAATGCGGCGTCTCGTCGAGGAATTTCTCATGCTGCTCCGGCGTGCAGAACCCCATGACCGGCTCGACGCCGGCGCGGTTGTACCAGGAGCGGTCGAAGGTGACGAATTCGCCCGAAGTCGGGAAATGGTCGACATAGCGCTGGTAATACCATTGCCCCGCCTCGGTCGGCGTCGGCTTGGGCAGCGCGACGTTGCGGGCCGTGCGCGGGTTCATATATTGCCGCAGCACGAAGATCGTGCCTCCCTTGCCGGCCGCGTCCCTGCCCTCGAAAAGCGCCATCACCCGCTTGCCGGTGGCCTGCAGCCAGGCCTGCGCCTTGACCAGTTCGATCTGCAGCTCCTCGAGCTCCTTTTCGTAATCCTCGCTTTTCATCTTCTTGTCGTAAGGATAGCCGCCGGCGGTAAGCTTGTTGTCCTCGATCCAGTCAGGCAGCACCGGATTGTCGATGTCGAACTCGCGCTCCTTGCCGCCGATCTTGATCTTGATCGGCGCCGTGGCCGGCACCGCGTCAGCCGTTTCCTTGGCTTTTTTCATCCGGACGAACCTTTCCAGTTTGGGGACTCATGCTATGGAGCCTGTGCAGCGCAAGACGCTGCAGCATTTTGATCTTGCGCATGAACCTTCGCGAAAATCGATCCTGATTTCCAGGGTCCCATGCGTCAGGCCGGTCCAGCGAGCCGGCTGACCGGTCGAACGGGATGCGGGGTGGCGCGGGCCTATGGCAGAGACGGGCACGGGACAAGACAACAAGGGGCGAGCCTTGGCCGGGCGGCTGGCGCGCAACCGCTGGCTGCTTGGCGCAGGCGTTCTCGCGGTCCTTGCCGTTTATTTTTTCGCCGGCTCATCCGCCTATGTGCTGCTGCTGGCCCTGGCCGCGCTGGCGGCCGCGGCGATGCTGCCCGCAGATGCCGAACGCCAGCCGGCCGATGCGGGGGCAGCGATCGAGGCCAGCGGGCTGCAGAGGCTCTCCGGCGAATATCTGGCCGCCGCGGTCGCCGACCCGCTGATCATCTTCGACCATTCCGCCACCATCGTTCACGCCAACGCTGCCGCCTTCGCCGCCTTTGGCGGACTGGCGCCCGGTATGTCGCTGTCGCTCAAGTTCCGCGCCCCGGAGATGCAGGCGCTGCTGGACGGCATCCTTGCCGGGGAAGTCGCTTCCGATGCGGTCGACTACACCGAAAAGCTGCCGGTGGAACGCACATATCGGGTCAGCGCATCCACGGTCGGTCATGCCACAGGCCTTTACGTGCTGGTGTTCAAGGATCAAAGCGAGACGCGTCGCATCGATCGCATGCGCGCCGACTTCATCGCCAATGCCAGCCATGAGCTGCGCACGCCGCTCGCCTCGATCGCCGGCTTCATCGAGACGCTGCGCGGGCCGGCCCGCAACGATCCGGCGGCGCGCGACCAGTTCCTGCAGATCATGCAGAACCAGACCGGCCGGATGGCCCGCCTGATCGACGATCTGCTCTCGTTGTCGCGGTTGGAGATGAAACCCTATCTGGGACCGGGCACGGAAGTCGATCTTCGCCAGACGATCGACAGCGTCATCGATTCGCTGGGGCCGCTGGCCAGTGAGAACGGCGTCGTCATCGAGCGGGAGTTCGCCAACGCGCCGCTTGTCGTCCCCGGCGATCGCGACGAGCTGTTCCAGGTCTTCGAGAATCTCCTCGAGAATGCCTGCAAATACGGCCAGTCAGGCGGGCGCGTCACCGTATCGGTCGCCGGCGGCGAGGATGGCCAGCAGCCGGGCTTCGACGTCACGATAAGGGATTATGGTCCGGGCATTGCCGAAGAGCACATCCCGCGCATCACCGAGCGCTTCTACCGCGTCGATGTCGAAAACAGCCGGGCCCAGAAAGGCACCGGACTTGGCCTTTCGATCGTCAAGCATATATTGACCCGTCATAACGCAAGATTGTCCATCAAGTCGGAAGTCGGCAAGGGCGCGGCGTTCACGGTTCATTTGCCGGCTCGCTGATCGTATATCGGTTACCAACCGGGATTTTCTTCTTTCTGTCATGCGGTTCACGTATCAGTGACGGATTGAGGGAACGCACCAGCCGGCACAAGCCGGGAAGGCATATCCATGCAGTCCGTTCATATCGCCAGTGCCTATGATGAAGAGCTGAAGTTCCTGTCGAAGCGCATCGCCGCGATGGGCGGCCATGCCGAGCGCATGGTCGAACAGGCGGTCGCGGCCCTGGTGAATGTCGACCATGGCCTCGCGCAGAAGGTCATCCAGGACGATCTCGTCCTCGACGAAGGACAGCGCGAGATCGACGACAAGGCCATCATCATCATCGCCAGGCGCCAGCCGATGGCGACGGATCTTCGCGAGATCGTCGGCGCGATCCGTATCTCGGCCGATATCGAGCGTGTCGGCGACTTGGGCAAGAACGTCGCCAAGCGGGTGGCCTCGGTGGACGGCCGCCAGCCGAATAGCCTTTTTCGCGGTATCGAGGCGCTTGCCAATCTGGCGCTGACGCAGCTCAAGGAAGTGCTCGACGTCTATGCCTCGCGCTCGGTCGAGAGGATTGGCCTCGTGCGCGACCGGGACGACCAGATCGACGCCATGTACACCTCGCTGTTCCGCGAGCTCTTGACCTACATGATGGAAGATCCGCGCAACATCACGCCCTGCACGCATCTTCTGTTCTGCGCCAAGAACATCGAGCGCATCGGCGACCACGCGACCAATATCGCCGAGACGATCTATTACATCGTCACGGGCGACCAGATGCCAGCCGACCGGCCGAAAGGCGACAAGACCGACAAGATCGTGCTTCCCGGCCCGGTGCCGGCTAAGTGAACCGCCGCCTCTCGAATGGCTTCCTGATTTAGGATAAGCTCCTCCAGGGACAGCGATTTTGTCAGTCGCAGTCTCGGGAGGTTTGCGATGGAACAAGTTCGAAACCTGACCCCGGCCCCTATGTCGGGCATCATTGCATCCAGCGTCTATTCGGGCGGCAAGCGCATCGCCGACATCGCCATCGAACAGGCCGGCGAATGGGCGGCAAAACCCGGTCATGTCGTCTGGATCGGCCTGCTCGAGCCCGATCGCAACCTGCTGCTCCGGGTGCAGGCGCAATTCCATTTGCATGATTTGGCGATCGAGGATGCCGAGCATCCGCATGCGCGCCCGAAGATCGAGCAATATGGCGACGCCCTCTTCATCGTTGCCCGCACCGCGCAGTTGATCGACGGCCGAGTCACTTTCGGCGAGACGCATCTGTTTGTCGGCGCCGGCTACATTGTCAGCGTCCGGCACGGCCCGTCGACCTCCTACGCCGCTGTGCGCCAGCACTGGGAGAGCTGCCCGCATTCGCTCGCCAAAGGCGAGGATTTCGTCCTCTACGCCATCCTCGACTTCATCGTCGACAACTACATGCCGGTGCTGGAGCAGATCGAGGACGAGGTCGAGGCGATCGAGGACAAGGTGCTTCTGAAGCCGATGACCGGTTCCGATATCGAGCGGCTTTACATGCTGCGCCGCGATCTGCTGCGGCTGCGCAATGCGGCGCTGCCGCTGGTCGAGGTCTGCCGTCGGCTGACCAGCGCCGACCTGCCGCAGATACATGCCGCCATGCATCCGCTGTTTCGCGACGTGACCGACCACATCCGCACCGTGCAGGAAAAGATCGACTCCCTGCGCGAGGTTCTGGCCTTCGCCTTCGAAGCCAGTCTGCTGGTCGGGCAGAGCCAGGAAACCGCAATATCCAAGAAGCTCGCCTCATGGGCGGCCATCCTGGCGGTGCCCACGGCCTTCGCCGGCATCTACGGCATGAACTTCTCCGACATGCCGGAACTGAAGATGGAATACGGCTATCCGGCCGTCCTGGTGGCGATCGCGCTCATCTGCGCGTTCCTGTACTGGCGGTTCAAGAAGAATGGATGGCTGTGAAGGGAGGGAGTAGGGGAGTAGGGCAGTAAAGGGAGTAAGGAGCGAGTAGCGAGTAGCGAGTAGCGAGTAGGGAATAAGTTGCCCTTTTCGCGAAACTCTATCCAGTTCTATTCGCTATTCGCTATTCGCTATTCGCTATTCTCTATTCGCCATTCGCTCAGCGCGCCCTGCGCCGATCCCCGGCCGGCTGGAACGCCACCCGGGAATGATA
Source organism: Mesorhizobium sp. CA6 (assembly GCF_020165035.1). Classification (NCBI taxonomy): domain Bacteria; kingdom Pseudomonadati; phylum Pseudomonadota; class Alphaproteobacteria; order Hyphomicrobiales; family Phyllobacteriaceae; genus Mesorhizobium; species Mesorhizobium sp. CA6. The sequence goes on from NZ_JAIUHI010000005.1 coordinate 23,789, forward strand.
CTTGCAATAGGGTCCCGTTTCGGCAGCGTCGTTGCCGCAGAAGTTGAAGTCTTCCGACAGCGGATCGCCGTTCGGCCATTTGCAGGTGCGTTCGGTCAGCTCGACGAGCTGCAGATGCCGCGAGATCGGCACGACCACGTTCTCGACCGGCCGGATATAGTGGCGCGCGACCGGCTCGGCGTCGAACTGCACCTGCAGCGCGGTGGCGCCGATGGTGGTGGTCACGTGACGCGTGGCACTTGCGGCGCGGGTCACCGATTTCTGCATCGAGGCGCCTTGCGTCGCCTTCTTCTGGCGCGCCGGAGCGGCCGTTGCGCGGCCGCGGCCCGACAGCTTCAGGCGATGCACCTTGCCGATGACGGCGTTGCGGCTCACCCCGCCGAGCTGTGCGGCGATCTGGCTGGCGCTCAGACCCTCCGACCACAATTTCCTGAGAAGTTCGACCCGCTCGTCAGTCCAGTTCATGAGACCGCGCTCCTGCTGAGGCGTACGGCAGTCAGAATCCTTTCCCGCCCCCGGCTCTCGCCGGGCAAACAACACCACATATACCGGGTGATTAGGTCCGCCGCACGAAATCTAGTTATTTCTCGACTACAAATACCTTATGCGCTGACTCGGTGACAAGAGTCCCCAGGGCAACACGATTCGGTTTTTTCGGTTTTCCCCAACTTGCCGGCCTACTTATGAACCGGCGTGGCGTCAGGGGCTTGCCACGCGCTTCTGCGTGACGTTTTCGTTGACTTCATGGCCGAAAAACATGATAAGCCGCAAAGGCCGCCGCATTGGCGGCTTTTTTGATTTCCGGTTCCGGAGACGCATATAATGAGCGGTTCGGCGCTTTACGAGACCTTTGCCCGCGCACCCCTGGCGTTCGACCGTGGGGAGGGGACCTGGCTGGTCACCGACAAGGGCGAGCGATATCTCGACTTCGCCGGCGGCATCGCGGTGAATTCGCTGGGCCACGGCCATCCGCATCTGGTCGCGGCGCTCACCGGGCAGGCCGCCAAGCTGTGGCACGTCTCCAACCTCTATGAGATCCCGGAACAGCGCCGGCTGGGCGAGCGGCTGACTGAGGCGACCTTTGCAGACAAGGTGTTCTTCACCAATTCCGGTGCCGAGGCACTGGAATGCGCCATCAAGACGGCCAGGCGCTATCAATTCGTCAAGGGCCATCCCGAGCGCTTCCGCATTATCACCTTCGAGGGTGCCTTTCACGGCCGCACGCTGGCGACGATCGCCGCCGGCGGCCAGTACAAATACCTCGAAGGCTTCGGCCCGAAGGTCGAGGGTTTCGACCAGGTGGCTTTCGACGACATCGACGCCGCTGAAAAGGCGATCACGCCGGAGACCGCGGCGATCCTGATCGAGCCGGTGCAAGGCGAGGGCGGCATACGCCCGGTGCCGACGCAATCGCTGAAGCGGCTGCGGCAACTCTGCGACAAGCACGGCCTGCTTTTGATCTTCGACGAGGTCCAGTGCGGCATCGGCCGCACCGGCAAGCTGTTCGCGCATGAATGGTCAGGCGTCACGCCCGATCTGATGGCGATCGCCAAGGGCATCGGCGGCGGCTTTCCGATGGGTGCCTGCCTTGCCACCGACGAGGCGGCGACCGGCATGACGGCCGGCGTGCACGGCACCACCTTCGGCGGCAATCCGCTGGCGATGGCCGTCGGCAACGCCGTGCTCGACGTGGTGCTGGCCGACGGCTTCCTCGAGGACGTCCGGCGCAAGGCGCTGCTTCTGAAGCAGGGCCTTGCGGCGGTGGCCGATGAATTCCCCGACGTCATCGAGGGCATCAGGGGAACCGGCCTTATGCTCGGCCTGAAATGCGCCATGCCCAACGCCAAGGTGAACATGGCGCTGCGCGACCAGCACCTGCTTGCCGTGCCGGCGGGCGACAACGTCATCCGCCTCCTGCCGCCGCTCACCGTCACCGACGAGGAGATCGGCGTGGCGCTGGAGCGCATTCGCGGCGGCGCCAAGCGCCTGACCGACGCGATTGCCGCCGAAGCCGCCAAATAATTTCTGGAACCTGCCGATGAGTGTTCGCCACTTCACCGATCTGTCCGCCGTTTCCGCGGGCGACCTGCGCATCATGCTGGACGACGCGGTGGCGCGAAAGACCAGGCTCAAGGCAGGTGAGCGTTCAAAACCGCTCGATGGCAAGGTGCTGGCCATGATCTTCGACAAGCCGTCGACGCGCACGCGCGTGTCCTTCGATGTCGGCATGCGCCAGCTCGGCGGCGAGACTATCATGTTGACCGGCACCGAGATGCAGCTCGGCCGTTCGGAGACAATCGCCGACACGGCGAAAGTGCTGTCGCGCTATGTCGACGCCATCATGATCCGCACCACCTCGCACGACCGGCTGCTGGAGCTCACCGAGAACGCCACCGTTCCGGTCATCAACGGGCTGACCGACGACACGCATCCCTGCCAGCTCATGGCCGACATCATGACCTTTGAGGAGCATCGCGGCCCGGTGTCCGGCAAGACCTTCGCCTGGACCGGCGACGGCAACAATGTGCTGCATTCGCTCCTGGAGGCCGCGGCGCGGTTTAGCTTCAACCTCAATATCGCGGTGCCGGAAGGCAGCGAGCCTTTCGAGAAATATGTCGACTGGTCGAAAGCCAATGGCGGCAAGGTCCGGTTTTCTAGGTCCGCCGAGGAAGCCGTCGACCAGGCCGACTGCGTCGTCACCGATAGCTGGGTCTCCATGGGCCAGGAGCATCGCGCCCGCGGCCACAACGTCTTCCTGCCCTATCAGGTCAATGCGGCGCTGATGGCAAAAGCCAAGCCCGATGCATTGTTCATGCACTGCCTGCCGGCGCATCGCGGCGAGGAGGTCACCGACGAGGTGATCGACGGGCCGCATTCGGTGGTCTTCGACGAGGCCGAGAACCGGCTGCACGCCCAGAAGGCGGTGCTGGCCTGGTGTCTGGGCGCGTGAGAAGGGCTGGACCTGACCGCTTCCGGCCCGATCGGGCTCAACTTGATCTGGGGACATGTGATGCCTATTTGCGGGCCATCACGTAAATCGAACGCGCTTCGACGCATGCGGCTCACCGGGCGGCATGGCTGCGCCCCGGAGTATTGTCATGTTGGAAACCCAGACCTTGGCTGAGCATAAACCCCAACTCGGTGAATTCGGCTTCGCCGGCGACGATCATGTCGTGCCTTATGAGGTCGCGCCGCTCGATGTGCGCGGCCGCACCGTGCAGCTCGGGCCGATGCTCGACGCTATCTTGAGCCGCCACGATTACCCTGAGCCGGTCGCCCGCCTGCTGGCGGAAGCCTGCGTGCTCACCGTGCTGCTCGGCACTTCGCTGAAGTTCGAAGGGAAGTTCATTCTGCAGACCCGCACCGACGGTCCGGTCGACATGCTGGTGGCCGATTTCACCACGCCGCATGCGCTGCGCGCCTATGCGCGCTTCGATGCCGACCGGCTACAGGCGCTGACCGCCGCCGGCGAGACCTCGCAGCAGACGCTGCTCGGCGACGGCGTCCTGGCCTTGACCATCGACCAGGGCGCGCATACGCAGCGCTACCAGGGCATCGTCCAGCTCGACGGCACCTCGCTCGAGGATGCCGCGCGCACCTATTTCCGGCAGTCGGAGCAGATCCCGACCGATATCAAGATGTCGGTCGCCAAGCTGGTCACGCCCGGCCCGGCCGGCGCGCGCGAGCAGTGGCGCGCCGGCGGCATCCTGGCGCAATTCCTGCCGCGATCGCCGGAGCGCATGCGCGTTCCCGATATTTCCGGCGGCGACGGCGATCCGCGTGACGTTGCGGACCAGCCGGCCGACAATTCCTGGCAGGAGTTGCTGGCGCTGCTCGGCACGATCGAGCCGACCGAGTTGATCGACCCGACGGTGGGCGCCGAGCGGTTGCTCTACCGGCTGTTCCACGAACACGGCGTGCGCGTTTTCCGCGGCGTCCCTGTCGCCGACCAGTGCTCCTGCTCGCGCGACAAGATCCGCGGCATTCTCGAAGGCTTTTCGGCTGAGGAGATCAAGGAATCGACCGAGGAGGGCGGCATCCATGTCGCCTGCGAGTTCTGCTCGACCCAATACGACTTCGACCCGGCTGAATTCGCGAAGTGAGCCCTCTTCCTTCTCCCCGTTCCATGGGGAGAAGGTGCCCGAAGGGCGGATGAGGGGCGGCGCCAACGTTGGCGATCATAGCGACACGCCGGCGACGCGGTCGTCCGCCTCAAGGAAAATCTCAGAAGCCCGGCGCCGCCCGTCATTGTCCTGCCGGGCATTTCTCCCCGTGAAGCGGGGAGAAAGAGGCTGTCGCCGACGGCTAATTCACCGTGCGCCTTGTCCCTGGCATGTCGAGCGAGAAAGCCGGAATGGCGATATCGAACGTCTCGCCGCGGCCGTTGCGCATCGTGTAGTGGCCGACCATGATGCCTGACGGTGTCGAGAGCGGGCAGCCCGAGGTGTACTGGTAACTGTCGCCGGGATTGAGTTCCGGCTGGTCGCCGACGACGCCGGCGCCGCGCACCTCCTCGACCCGGCCCTGACCGTCGGTGATGTGCCAGTAGCGCGACACAAGCTGCACGAACTCGTCGGAGCGGTTGTCAATCGTTACCTGATAGCCCCAGACATAGCGGTTCTCGGAGGGATCGGAGCGGTCCTCCAGATAGAAGGGCCTGACCAGCACTTCGATGTTGCGCGTCACTGCGCGATACATGGGCCACTCCGGTTGCCGCCGCGGAAAATATGTCACGCTCCGCTCTTGATAAACGCAGCGCCGACCATCCTGCCAGCCTTGTAAGTGCAGGTGCCGAAAAACAATGTCATTTAGGTGACACATGACAATGTTGGTGTGCACAAACCGTGCCGGGCGACTCGGGCGCTCTGTAACAGTTGAAACGGCCGCGTGCGGCCTAAAGCAATTCCAGGAAAGCGCGAGCGGTTAGGCTCGGCGCCTTCGCCGTAGCCTTCCGTCCGGAATTGCGTGAAAACAAGGAGATGGAGTGGGTCGCCGTTTGCGTGAAACGGTGAAACTCTCTATCGGGGGTGACCAGATCTCGATGAAACTGACTATCGCAGCCGGCCTGGCTTCGTCAGCGCTTCTTTCCTTCAATCTCGCCAGCATCCTGCTCGCCTCGTCGCGGCTGAAGCGGCGGCATGTCATCGCGCCGCCCTCCAGCGCGCGGCCGCCGGTCTCCATCATCGTGCCGTCGCGTGGCGTCGAGCCGTTCACGCCGGAGACCTTGCAGCGCGCCTTCTCGCTCGATTGGCCGCGCTACGAGCTGATCTTCTGCGTCGCGCATGCCGAAGACCCGGTGGTCAAGCTGATCGATGCGGCGATCGCGCGCCACCCCAAAATTCCTGCGCGGCTGCTGATCGGCGACGATCGCGTCAGCGCCAATCCCAAGCTCAACAACTGCGTCAAGGGCTGGCAGGCGGCGAGACACGATTGGGTGATCCTCGCCGATTCCAACGTGCTGATGCCGAGAGACTATGTCCAGCACCTGATGGCGGCATGGCGGCCGGATACCGGCCTCGTCTGTTCGACGCCGATCGGCTCGCGGCCAGACGGGTTTTGGGCCGAAGTCGAATGCGCCTTTCTTAACACGCTGCAGGCGCGCTGGCAGTATGCCGGCGAGGCGGTTGGCCTTGGCTTCGCCCAGGGCAAGAGCATGCTGTGGAACAAACCGATGCTCGATGCCAATGGCGGCATCCAGGCTTTGGCCGCCGAGATCGCCGAGGACGCGGCGGCCACCAAGCTGGTCAACGGCCTGGGGTTCAACGTCAACCTCGTCGCCTCGCCATTCGAGCAGCCGCTCGGCCAGCGCAGGCTCGCCGAGATCTGGTCGCGCCAGACGCGCTGGGCGCGGCTGCGGCGGGTTACCTTCCCTCTGTTCTTCGCGCCGGAGATACTGACTGGCGCTGCGGTGCCGCTGCTGCTGGCGCTGATTGCAGCGGCAAGCGCCGGCGTCAGCCTGCCCACGACGGCCTTGGGCGTGCTGGCGATCGCCTACCTGCCGGAATGGCTGCTGGCCTTTGCGAAGGGCTGGTACCTGTCGCCACGCAGCGTCACCGCGATGATTGTGCGCGATGCCCTGCTGCCGGCCATCTGGGCGCGCGCCTGGTTCGGCGGCGCCGTCGAATGGCCCGGCAACGCCATGACCATCCGCACCAAGGCGATGACCGAGCTGGAGGAGCTCGCCTAGAGCAATTCCAGGAAAAGTCTGAAACGGTTTTCCGTCCGGAATTGCGGCTCTGGAAGGCTCCGGCCGCGGCGTTCTCAGCCTTCTATTTTGCTGCCTTCAGCGCCTGTTCGACGTCTTCCAGCAGATCGTCGCTGTCCTCCAGGCCGACGGAGAGCCTCAGCGTGCCTGGCCCGATGCCGAGCTCGGCGCGGGCCTCGTCGCTCAGGTTCTTGTGCGTCGTCGTCGCCGGATGGGTGATCAGGCTCTTGGCGTCACCGAGATTGTTCGAGATCAGCACGATGTCGAGTGCGTTCTGGAAGGCAAAGGCCGCCTGCTTGCCGCCTTTGACGTCGAGGCAGATCAGCGTCGAGCCTCCCGACATCTGCTTCTTGACGATATCCGCTTGCGGATGATCGGCGCGGCCCGGATAGATGACACGGGCGATCTCCGGTCGGCCGGCAAGGAAATCCGCGATCTTGCCGGCGCTCCCGGTCTGCTGACGCACGCGCAGCGGCAGCGTCTCCAGGCCTTTGAGCAGCGTCCAAGCGTTGAAGGGCGACAGGCTGGGACCGGTGTGGCGGAAATAGTCGTGCAGGTTCTCGTCGATCCACTTCTTGTCCGACAGAATGACGCCGCCGAGGCAGCGGCCCTGGCCGTCTATATGCTTGGTCGCCGAATAGACGACGATATGGGCGCCGAGCAGCAAGGGCTTCTGCTGCAGCGGCGTGGCGAAGACATTGTCGACGATCAGCCTGGCGCCGATCGAATTGGCGAGCCCGGCGACGGCCGCGATATCGACCACCTCCAGCGTCGGGTTGGTCGGGCTTTCCAGGAAGAACAGCTTGGTGTTCGGCCTTATCGCCTTTTCCCAATTGGCGATGTCGGTGCCGTCGACCAGCGTCGCCTCGATGCCGTAGCGCGGCGCCAGCGTCTCGACCACCCAGCGGCAGGAGCCGAACAGGGCGCGCGCCGCGACGATATGATCTCCGGCCTTGGCGCTGCAGAGCAGCGCGGCGGTTACTGCGGCCATGCCGGAAGCGGTGGCGCGGGCATCCTCGGCGCCTTCGAGCGCGCACATGCGCTTTTCGAACATGTCGACGGTCGGGTTGGCGTAGCGCGAATAGATGAAGCCCGGCTCCTCGCCCTTGAAGCGGGCTTCCGCCGCTTGCGCCGTCTCGTAGACATAGCCTTGGGTGAGATACATCGCCTCGGATGTCTCGCCGAAACCGGAACGCAACGTTCCGCCATGTACGAGTGCCGTCTGAGGTTTCCAGTTGCGCTTCTTGGTGCTCATAGCCCTGCTTTCAGACACAAAAAAACCGGCCGCGAAGTCGCAACCGGTCCATATAGCCTTGCGGCTCGACGGTCCTTTAGCGACTTGTTTAACGTGGCTGCAAGCCGACCGGCCAAATCACCACGGGATAACGACCCTTTAGACCCGCGCCGCGCTTGCGTCAATTGCCGGCTTCATTAAGAGGTTTGTACCAGCCGGGCGGCAAGAGCCTGCTTAGATCCTCGCCCGGCCTTGTGAACGGAGCCAGCCTTTGCGGCAAACAGGCATTCTTCCGGATCAGGACATCGCAGCGCTGTTCGAGGCGAAGGCGCTGAAGTCGCCGCGCGCGCTGGACGCCGACCAGATCCAGCCGGCCAGCCTCGATCTAAGGCTCGGCGACAAGGCGTTTCGCGTGCGTGCCTCGTTCCTGCCGGGTCCGGATCATCGGGTCGTCGACAAGCTCGAGCGGCTGAAGCTGCACGAGATCAGCCTTGCAGAGGGCGCGGTGCTGGAAACCGGCTGCGTCTATATCGTGCCGCTGCTCGAGAGCCTGGCGCTGCCGGCGAACGTATCCGCCTCGGCCAATCCGAAGAGCTCGACCGGCCGTCTCGACATATTCACGCGCGTCATGACCGATCGCGGCCATGAGTTCGACAAGATTGCCGCCGGCTACCGCGGGCCGCTCTATCTCGAGGTCAGCCCGCGCACCTTCCCGATCGTCGTGCGCGCCGGCTCGCGGCTGTCGCAGATCCGCTTCCGCACCGGCAACGCGGTGCTCTCGGAGAATGAGCTGCGCGACCTTCACCGCGCCGAGATGCTGGTCGCCACCGAGCCACCCAATATTTCAGGCGGCGGCATCGCGCTCTCCATCGATCTCGACGGCGACAAGGACGGCCTTGTCGGCTACCGCGGCAAGCACCACACCGGGCTGGTCGACGTCGACAAGCGCGCCGCCCAGGATGTCGTCGATTTCTGGGAGCCGATCTACAAGAGCGGCGCCGGCGAACTGGTGCTCGATCCGGACGAATTCTATATCTTGGTCAGCCGAGAAGCCGTGCACGTGCCGCCGCTCTATGCCGCCGAGATGACACCCTTCGATCCGCTGGTCGGCGAGTTCCGCGTCCACTATGCCGGCTTCTTCGATCCGGGCTTCGGCCACTCCGCCGCCGGCGGCAGCGGTAGCCGCGCCGTGCTCGAGGTGCGCAGCCACGAGGTGCCTTTCATCCTCGACCACGGCCAGATCGTCGGCCGTCTCGTCTACGAGCATATGCTGAAACGCCCGCAGGCGCTTTACGGCACCGAACTCGGCTCGAACTATCAGGCGCAGGGCCTGAAGCTCTCCAAGCATTTTCGGGCAGCGCGGTGAGGTCCAAGTGGGGAGATGTCCGGAAGGGGACGCGCCGTCCCATCTGTTCTTCGTCATTCTAGGGCGGAGCAAGGAGCGAAGCGACGCGCGCAGACCCTAGAATCCATGCCGTGACGCCTGAGCGCCGCCACGGTGCCGAACGCTCACCAGCCAATTCCGCGAGAGAACTCGAACCATTCAGGATGATCTTCTGGAGTCTTGGCCGGTCTTGTGCCCGGGCATGCGGTGGGTAAGGTCATTGGCGACACCGAAATAGCGTGCCACCTTCTGGCTCGCGGTCATGTAAACATAGCCTGTCATGTTACGATCTTAGCTGGCGCTGCGCCAACGGTTATTCTGGACGGCAGCAGTCTACGCCCAATGTCACGGCATGGATTCTAGGGTCTGCGCGCGTCGCTTCGCTCCTTGCTCCGCCCTAGAATGACGAAGTGGAAGAGGCAGCTTCCTTCGCGCCCCTCTGGCCTGCCAGTCACCGGGAGATCGGCGCTACAGCGCCTTCACCGCCACTTTGACCGGCTTCTCGATCTCCAGCGGATTGCGCAGCGGCAGGCCGAAATCCGGCGCCTCGATCTCGAACGTATCGCCGGCCTCGGTCCTGATGCCATCGGCGAAGGAGAGCGTCGCGGTGCCGAACATATGCACATGCACGTCGCCCGGCTGGCGGAAGGCCGAATATTTGAAATGGTGGTGCTCGAGATTGGCGATGGTGTGCGACATGTTCGCTTCGCCCGACAGGAACGGCTTTTCCCAGAGCAGCTTGCCGTCGCGCCAGATGCGCGAGGCGCCGCGGATATCGGCGGGCAGCTCGCCGATCAGGATTTCAGGGCCAAACGAGGCGTTGCGCAGCTTGGAATGGGCGAGGAACAGATAGTTCACCCGCTCGGTGACGTGATCGGAGAACTCGTTCGACAGCGTGAAGCCGACGCGGAACGGCGCGCCGTCATCGCCGATGACATAGATGCCGGCGATCTCCGGCTCCTCGCCGCCATCCTGCGCGAAGGCCGGCGACATCAGGGGTGCGCCAGGCGCCACCGCCATCGTGCCGTTGCCCTTGTAGAACCATTCCGGCTGCACGCCGACCTGGCCTTTGGCCGGCTTGCCGCCTTCGAGGCCCATGCGGAACATCTTCATGGAATCGGTGAGTTCCGCCTCGCCGCCCTCGCTGAGCTTCTTGTGCATGGAATCGCGCGTTGCCGCGGAGCCGAGATGCGTGAGCCCGGTGCCGGTGAGATGCAGATGCGCGGGATCCGGATGGTTGATCGGCGAGACCAGCCTGCCCCTCTTATAGGCGGCATCGAGATCGACCGTCTCGCCATAGCCCTTGCGCTCGATCAATGCCTCGAGGCCCGTGCCTGTCCGCGCGGCCTCCATCGCCAGCGAATAGACGCTGCGCGCGCCGTTGATGACCCTGGTCTTGCCGCCGCCATTGCGGGCGACGACGCGGATCGTCTCGGCGTCGTCGAGGATCTGGGAGATCAGCATGTTTGAACCCTCTCTCATCTTGCCTGGCTGCCCGCGGGCAAACCTTGACCGGCGCGGCGCGGAGAAATCCGTGCCACGGTTGAAATTCTTCGTCCGGATTGCGCTCGCGAGCCCGGTCCTTGCCTGGACTTCTTGGCGCCGACGGGTTGCCGGCAGCTTCGCGATCTGAAACCCGTATGCCTCCTTAAATCCGCTTCAGGTCTTCAGGCCTTGTTCTTGTTGTAGACGTCGAAGATGACGGCGCCGAGCAGCACCAGGCCTTTCACCACCTGCTGCCAGTCGACATTGACGCCCATAATCGACATGCCGTTGTTCATCACGCCCATGATGAAGCCGCCGACAACGGCGCCGATCACCTGTCCGACGCCGCCCATTGCCGAGGCGCCGCCGATGAAGACGGCCGCGATGACGTCGAGCTCGCTGCCGAGACCGGCAGCCGGCACGGCCTGGCCGAGGCGCGCCGCGATGATCAGGCCGCCCAGTGCCGAGAGCACGCCCATGTTGATGAAGACCAGCAGGGTCAGCCTTTCGGTGTTGATGCCCGAAAGCTGCGCGGCCTTGGCGTTGCCGCCCATGGCGTAGATCCGGCGGCCGATGGTCATGCGCTTGGTGACGAAGACGAACAGCGAGATCAGCACGCCCATCACCAGCAGCACGACCGGCAGGCCCCTGTAGCTGGCGAACTGGAACACCAGGAACAGCGCCAGCGCGCTGCCCACCAGCGTCTTGACGACGAACAGCGGGAAGGGCTCCGCCTCATAGCCGTGACGCTCGCGCTTGCGCCGCGTCCTGAAGCCGAAATAGGCATAGGCGAGCACCGCGATGAGGCCGAGCACGACCGTCGTCATGTGCAGCGTCAGTCCGCTGCCGACGATCGTCTTGCCGGCGGCATTGACCGTCGGCGGGATCAGCGTCAGCGGGCCGATCACGTCCGGAATGAAGCCGGAACTCAGCGCCTTGAAGCTGTCCGGCAGCGGACCGACCGAGGAGCCACCGCCGAGCAGCGCCTGGCAGATGCCGCGGAAGATCAGCATGCCCGCCAATGTCACGATGAAGCTCGGTATCTTGTGATAGGCGATCCAGTAGCCTTGCGCAGCGCCGATGAGCGCCCCGACGATCAGGCACACGATCGAGACCACCAGCGGATTCGAGAACATCCCAAGCGGCCAGATCACCATCATCATCGCCGCCAGCGCGCCGATAAAGCCGGCGACCGATCCGACGCTGAGGTCGATATAGCCAGCGACGATCACCAACAGCATGCCAAGCGCCATCACGATGATGAACGAGTTCTGCTGCACCAGATTGCTGAGATTCACCGGTTTGAACAGCGTTCCCGACGTCGTGTATTGGAAGAACAGCATGATGACGATCAGCGCGATGATCAGGCCGTATTCGCGCAGGTTCGTCGTCAGCGCCGAGACGGCGACGCGCGGACCCTGCTGCTTGACGTCCTCGGCGAGCCCGCTTTGCGGCGCGGGAGCGCTTTCTGTGCTCATGATGCTTTTCCTTCTCCGCGAACGATGGCGCGCATGATTTTTTCCTGGCTTGCGTCGCTTGCAGCCATTTCGCCGACTATACGCCCTTCGTTCATCACATAGATACGGTCGGAGATACCGAGCAGTTCGGGCATTTCCGACGAGATGACGATGATCGCTTTGCCCTCGGCGGCAAGGCGCGCGATGATCGTATAGATTTCGTACTTCGCGCCGACGTCAATGCCGCGGGTCGGCTCGTCGAGGATCAAAACCTCCGGATCGGCGAACAGCCATTTCGACAGCACGACTTTCTGCTGGTTGCCACCCGAGAGGTTGCCGGTCAGCTGGTAGACGCTGGAGGCGCGGATGTTGGTCTTCTTGCGGTAGTCATTGGCGACGCTCATCTCGCGCATGTCGTCGATGACGCCGCGGCTGGAAACGCCGGAGAGGTTGGCCAAAGTCACATTGTGCTTGATGTGGTCGATCAGGTTGAGGCCGTAGGTCTTGCGGTCTTCGGTGACATAGGCGATGCCGCTCGCCACCGCCTTGCTCACCGATGAGAGGTCGATAGGCTTGCCGTGCAGCGACACCTCTCCGGTGATGTGCCGGCCGTAGGAGCGTCCGAAAAGGCTCATCGCGAATTCGGTCCGGCCGGCGCCCATCAGCCCGGCGATACCGACAACCTCGCCCTTGCGCACATTGAGGTTGATGTTCTTGATCACCTGCCGCTCGGCATGGATCGGGTGGTAAACCGACCAGTCCTTCACCTCGAAGATGACGTCGCCGATCTTCGGCTCGCGCGGCGGGTAGCGGTCGTCGAGCGAGCGGCCGACCATCGAGGTGATGATGCGGTCTTCCGAGATGTCCTTCCTCGGCAAGGTCTCGATGGTGCGCCCGTCGCGGATCACCGTCACCTTGTCGGCGACGCGGTTCACCTCGTTGAGCTTGTGCGAGATCAGGATCGAGGTCATGCCCTGGCGCTTGAACTCGAGCAGAAGGTCGAGCAGCGCCTGGCTGTCCTTCTCGCTGAGCGAGGCCGTCGGCTCGTCGAGGATAAGGAGCTTCACTTCCTTGCTCAGCGCCTTGGCGATCTCGACCAGCTGCTGCTTGCCGACGCCGATATTGGTGATCAGCGTCTTGGGGTCTTCCTTGAGCCCGACCTTCTTGAGAAGGGCGCCGGTACGCGTCTCGTTGGCGTCCCAGTCGATGACGCCGTAGGTGGCGTGCTCGTTGCCAAGGAAGATGTTTTCCGTGATCGACAGCATCGGCACCAGGGCAAGCTCCTGGTGGATGATGACGATGCCGATATGCTCGCTGTCGTGAATGCCTTTGAAATTGCATTCCTGGCCGCGGAAGATGATCTGGCCCTCATAGGTGCCGGATGGATAGACGCCCGACAGCACCTTCATCAGTGTCGACTTGCCGGCGCCGTTCTCGCCGACGACGGCGTGGATCTCACCTTCCTCGACGCTGAGATTGACGTTCGACAACGCCTTCACGCCGGGGAACGTCTTGGTGATGTCGCGCATCTCCAAAATCGTCGAGGCCATCAGGATCTGCTCCCTGGCGCAGGCCTTCCACTCGCGGAAAGCGTCTTGCGCGAAATCAACATGCCACAGTTTCGCTCATGCCTTGGCGGCATATGGCGCTGCGGTAGCCGGCAAAAACAATACCGGGGTCGCTTGCGAACGAAAAGGGGCCCTGCAGTCGCGCAGGACCCCTTCCTTTGAGACCGGATTACTTCAGCTCTTCAGCCTTGATGTAGCCGGAGTCGACGACCAGTTCCTTGTAGTTCGACTTGTCGACCTCATGCGGCGTCAACAGGATCGAGGGAACGACCTTGACGTCGTTGTTGTAGGTCTTGGTGTCGAGGCCGTCCGGCTTGCCGCCGGAGAGCACCTTGTCGACCAGCTGCACGGTGGCCTTCGCCAGCTCGCGGGTGTCCTTGAACACGGTCGAGTACTGCTCGCCCGAGATGATCAGCTTGACCGAGGCGGTCTCGGCGTCCTGGCCGGTCACGATCGGCCAAGGCTGGGCTTCCGTGCCGTAGCCGACGGCGCGCAGCGAGGCGGTGATGCCGCGCGACAGGCCGTCATAGGGAGACAGAACGCCGTCGACGCGGCTGCCGTCCGAGTAGTTGGCCGAGAGCAGGTTGTCCATGCGCGCCTGGGCGGTGGCGGCAAGCCAACGCAGGGTGCCGACCTTGTCCATGCCCATCTGGCCGGACTTGATCTTGATCGAGCCGTCGTCGATCAGCGGCTGCAGGACCGACATGGCGCCGTTGTAGAAGAAGAAGGCGTTGTTGTCGTCCGGGGAGCCACCGAACAGCTCCACGTTCCACGGCTTGGTGTTCGGGAAGCGCTCCTTGAGGCCCTTGACCAGCGAGTTCGCCTGGATCACACCGACGCCGAAATTGTCGAAGGTGGTGTAGTAGTCGACATTCGGGGTCTTCTTGATCAGGCGGTCATAGGCGATGGTGACGACGCCGGCATCATTGGCCTTCTGCAGCGCGTCGGCCATGGTGGTGCCGTCGATCGAAGCGATGATCAGCGCCTTCGGGCCTTTGGTGATTTCGTTTTCCAGCTGGCTGAGCTGGTTCGGGATGTCGTCCTGCGCATATTGCAGGTCGACGGTGTAGCCGAGCGCTTCGAGCTGGGACTTGACGGCGTCGCCGTCATTGATCCAGCGCTGCGAGGTCTTGGTCGGCATCAGCACGCCGACGAGACCCTTATCGGCGGCGTGCGCCGAATAGGTCGTGGCGGCAATGCCAAGGGCCGCGATGGCGGCCAGCGTCTTGATGATCTTCACGATTACTCTCCCTGGTTGATGGACGCGACACCTCGGGGCTTCGCGGGCCGCGTAGTCGAACAGGTGCGCTGGCGCGCCACTGTCGGCTTTATCGATCTCCGGTATCCTCCCAATCGGCCCCGCGGCGCAGTTTCAATCGATACGATTTCGCTCGTCGCCGACCCCTGCGCATCGGAACGCGCGGAGGGTGGGTCGCTTTGACATAACTGTCAAATGCGATCTTTGCTGGTTGCTATATCGATACTGGTATGGCTTAAGCGATCGATAGAAACTCGCACAGGAGACCGAAAATCATGGCGGCGTTGCGCGATCCCGATGCGATTTCAGGTGGTTACGAGAAATTGCCGCGAGATGGCGAGACGTTGCTGCGCAGCGGCCTCAGTCTCCGCCACATGCGCATGATTGCCGCCTTGGACGATCACGGGCGGGTGAGCGCCGCTGCCCAGGTCATGAACATCTCCCAGCCGGCCGCCTCGCGCATGATCGCCGAGATGGAAGCGGTGCTCGACGTGAAGTTGTGCGAGCGGCTGCCGCGCGGCGTGACGCTGACCCCCTACGGCCAGGCGCTCGCCCGGCGCGCCCGCTCCATCCTGCTGGAGATGCGGGAGGCCGACCGTGAGATTTCCGAACTCAAGGCCGGCAAGGGCGGCTCCGTATTCCTCGGCGCGGTCACGGCGCCGGCGATCGAGCTGGCCGTGCCGGCGATCCGTGAGATCCGCCGCATCTATCCGCGCATCGAGATCACAATGCAGGTCGAGACCTCGAACGTGCTCGCCCGCGAGCTGATCGCCTCGCGCCACGACTTCATCATCGCCCGCATCCCGGACGATCTCAATCCGCGGCTCTTCGAATCGCGCGTCATCGGCGTCGAGAAGGCCTGCCTCATCGTGCGCCGCGGCCACCCGCTGGCGAGCGGCAAGATGGTGCGGCTGGAAGACACCGCGGCCTATGACTGGGTGTTCCAGTCCGGGGGCTCGCCATTGCGCCAGGCGATGGAAAGCAACTTTTTGAATCGCGACATTCCGCTGCCCGACCGCATCCTCAACACCTCTTCGCTGCTGCTCACCTTGGTGATGGTGGCGCAGTCCGACGCCATCGCGCCGGTCTCGATCCAGGTCGCCAAGTTCATCCAGGGCGGCGATGGGCTGGCCGGCGCCATCGATGTCGTGCAGACCGAGTTCGACATCGAGGTCCGGCCTTACAGCCTGATCACGGTCAGGAATCGCGCGCTCTCGCCCGCCGCCAAGATGCTGCACGACTTCATTTTGCGCGAGGTGGGCTGATGGAACGAGAATGCTACTTGCACGTTCAAACCGATCGGTCGCTCCCTGGAGCCCGTTGCGGGTGAGGAAGGGCTGCCGTGCCCAACAGCTCGGGAGGTTTTTATGGAACGTCGGTTGTTTCTCACCGGAATGCTTGGCGTTGCGGGGGCGGCAGCGCTTGCAAGCCTGGCCGGACCCAGCAAGGCCGTTGCCGGTATTCCCGCCGGCAACGGAATTCTGGATGAATTGGATAAGGCGGATCCGGCCATCTACGAGGAGGATGACCAGGCCGATCTGCTGCAGCCAGCCCAGTACTACCGCCGTCGGTATTACCGTGATCGGTACTACCGCCGCCGCCGGCGCCACGTTTGGAGAAGGGTCTGCCGGCGCTACTGGCGCCATGGCCGGCGTCATGTCCGCTGCTGGCGCCGCCGCGTCTGGATCGGCTTCCGGCTCTAGAGCATGATCATCTAGGTCGATAGCGACCATGTATCCGGGCTGCCGGGTGAATCGCTGACTGGGGGTCTTGCATGGATGTGCAAGACCCCAACTCTTGCTTTACAAACAGCCGAATTCACCCTCGCGCAAACTGCTCGGCCTGAGGGTCGACCCGATGCAATTCCGCCCCGCGATCGCCGGCAGCCGACCTGAATCGGACGCGCAATTTGGCCCCTTGGTGAGGCCTCACTCAAATCCCTGCGGTGCAAGCTGGAGCGGGTAGCGGGAATCGAACCCGCGCGTTCAGCTTGGGAAGCTGACAAGCTACCATTACATCATACCCGCGTCGGCCACCTCGTTATCATGATGGCAGGGCGTCAAGCAATCGGCAAAGCGGAACCGCGGCTCCATTGCTTGATGCCTTTCCGCGGAATGCGTATCTCTGATATCGCGCCGCCGAATCGGGCAGCTCGAACCGGAGAATGGCCTTGTCCGCACTGACGCGCTTTCTTGGCGACACGCCGCTCAGGGTGTTCCTGAAGCTGCTCGTGGTCTCCTTCCTCGTCGGCCTCGTCATGCATGCCTTCGGCTGGTCGCCGATGGATGTCTTTTACGGTATCCGCCAGTTCTTCGTCGATTTGTGGAATCTTGGCTTCCACGCCATCGACCGCTTCCTGGGCTACATCCTGCTCGGCGCCGCGATCGTCGTGCCGGTGTTCATCCTGCTCAGGATCGCCAGCTACAGGAAATAGCTCGGCGCGGCCTCACGCATATCGCGACGCCACCTCGAACAGGATAGCGTGGCGAGCGGCCAGCGCCGGCACGTCCGTCGAGTAACCGCCGCCGATGACGCCGCACAGCGGCACGCCCTGCTTGCGAAAATGGCCGATGACCATGTCCTCGCGGGCGGCGATACCGTCGTCGGTGAGCGCCAGCCGGCCGAGCCTGTCCTCGGCATGGACATCCACGCCCGCATTGTAGAAGACGATGTCCCAGCGCCTTTGCCCGGAGAGTTCCGGCAGGATGGCGGCGAGCTGTTCGAGATAGGGATCGTCGCCGGTGCCGTCCGGCAAGGCGACGTCGAGATCGGAGGCGATCTTGCGCACCGGGTAGTTGCGCTCGCCATGGATGGAAAAGGTGAAGGCACGCCGCTCGTCATTGAGAATGTCGGCCGTGCCGTCGCCTTGGTGCACGTCGAGATCGACGACCAACATGTTTTCGACGGCGCCTTCGGCCAGCAGCGCCAGCGCGGCGACGGCGACATCGTTGAAGGTGCAGAAGCCGGCGCCTTGCGCACGCCTGGCATGATGGCTGCCGCCGGCGGCGTTGCAGGCAATGCCATGTTTAAGCGCCAGCCTGGCAGCCAGCACCGTGCCCGCGGTGGCGAGCTTCGCCCTCAATGACACGCGCGGACCGATCGGAAAGCCGATCTCGCGCTCTATTTTCGCCGGTACCTGGCAGGCGATCACCTGGTCGACATAGTCGGCCGCGTGCGCAAGCTTCAGCAGTGCAGCCGGTACCGGTTCCGGCATCGAAAGCGCGCCCGGCGCGGCTAGACCGCGTAAGCGCAAAGCCTCCATCAACAGCGGATATTTGCTCATTGGAAAGCGATGGTTGACGGCGAAGCCTGCGTCATAATCGGGGTGATGGACGATCTGCAGCGGCATGAATTGGTGGCTGCGCCAGGTTTGCAATTCGGTTGGCAGCCCGGCGGATATGGTTGCGTGATGCCGGCAAACTGGGGCACATCGGGTCCTCGATCAAGCCGCAATCGGACAGGCAGCAATCCCTTGGACGCGACTCAAGCCAGCGCCAGGTCTTTCGTCGTCACCAACCGCTCGGTGCTGGCGATCGCCGTGCCGATGACGCTTGCCTATCTGACGACGCCGCTGCTCGGCATCGTCGACACGGCGGTGGTCGGCCAATTCGGCGACGCGGCCCTGCTTGGCGGCCTGGCGGCGGGATCGCTGGTCTTCGACGTTGTCTTCACCAGCTTCAACTTCCTGCGCTCCGGCACCACCGGCCTCGTCGCCCAGGCCTTCGGGCGCGGCGATGCGCTGGAGGAGCAGGCAGTGCTGTGGCGCGCCGTGCTGATCGCGGTCGTCGCCGGCGTCATACTTGCCGTCCTTGCGCCGCTCTTTGCCGTCGCCGGCCAATGGTTCATGGGCGCCGAGCCGCGCGTTAGCGAAGCGATGTCGGTCTACATCCGCATCAGGCTGCTCGCCGCGCCCTTCTCGCTGATCAACTACGCCATACTGGGCTACGTGCTGGGGCGAGGCGAAGGCGGGCTCGGGCTGATGCTGCAGGCGGTGCTCAACGGTATCAACATCGCGCTCTGCTTCCTGCTCGGCCTCGAGCTCGGCTGGGGCGTTGCCGGCGTCGCCTGGGCGACCGTCACCGGCGAGTTCCTGGCCATGCTGCTTGGCCTTGCCATCGTGCTCAACCGTTTCCGCAAGCTGGAGCGGCCGTCGCGCCGGCGTATCCTCGATTTGCCGGCGTACCGGCGCATGCTGTCGCTCAACCGCGACATCATGATCCGCTCCTTTTCGCTGCTTGCCGCCTTCGCGCTGTTCACCAGGCAGGGCGCGCAGTTCGGCACGGTGACGCTCGCCGCCAACGCCGTGCTGATGAATTTCTTCCTCATCGCCGGCTATTTCCTCGACGGCTTCGCCACCGCCGCCGAGCAGCTCGCCGGCCGCGCCATCGGCGCGCATGCGCCTGCCCCGTTCAGGCAGGCGGTACGGCTGACGCTGATCTGGGGCTTTGGCCTCGCCGGTATCGCCACGCTCACCCTGCTGACCGCCGGCGCCAGTCTGGTGGCGTTGGTGACGACGTCTCCGGAGGTTCGCGGGGTCGCCGACACCTATCTGCCCTGGGCCGCCTTCACGGCGCTGAGCGGCGTGCTGGCCTTCCAGATGGACGGTGTCTTCATCGGCGCCACCTGGTCACGCGACATGCGTAACATGATGTTGTTGTCGTTCCTCATCTTCAGCGCTGCGCTCATCACCCTGGCGCCGGCCTTCGGCAACAGCGGCCTTTGGGCATCGCTGCATGTTTTCCTGCTGGTGCGCGGCTTGAGCCTGCTGACGGTGCTCAGGCTCAGGATGAAGACAGCTTTCAGCTGATCGGTTTTGAAGCCCAGCGCTCGCAAGCCGAGTCGCGCAGGTCCCTGATCGACCCAAGCCGCTCGCGTTCCATGAACCGCGCCATGCCGGCGACGATGCGCCCGGGCAGCGCCGGCCCGGCATAGATCATGCCGGTGTAAAGCTGGACGAGGTCGGCTCCGGCGCGGATCTTCTCCAGCGCCGTCTCGGCGGAATCGACCCCGCCGACGCCGATGAGGACAATGCTTGGGCCGAGCAGCTTGCGCATACGGGCGAGCACGGCGGTGGAACGCTCGAACAGCGGCTTGCCCGAAAGGCCGCCGGTTTCATTCGCCACGCCGCCGCTTCGCAATCCTGTCCTTGCAAGCGTCGTGTTGGAGATGATGACGCCGTCGATCTTCTTCTCGGCGATCTCGGCGGCGATGTCTTCGAGCTCCGCCTCGACGAGGTCCGGCGCGATCTTGAGGAAAATCGGCGGCTGCGCGGGGGCCGCGGCACGGGCGGCCATCACCCGTGACAAGAGCTCACCGAGCTGCTCGCGCGCCTGCATGTTGCGCAGGCCCGGCGTGTTGGGCGAGGAGATGTTGACGGTCAGATAACTCGTATGGGGCGCGAAGCGGGCGACGCCGCGCTCATAATCGGCGATGCGGTCGGCGCTGTCCTTGTTGGCGCCGATGTTGACGCCGACGATGCCTGGCCGCCCCTTGCGCGCGGCAAGGCGCTTTTCGGCGGTCGCATGTCCCTCATTGTTGAAGCCCAGCCGGTTGATCACCGCCTCGTCCGCCGTCAGCCGGAAGATGCGCGGCTTCGGATTACCGGCTTGCGGCAGCGGCGTGATGGTGCCGACCTCGGCAAAGCCGAAGCCAAGCCCAAGCAGCGCGTCCGGCACTTCGGCGTTCTTGTCGTAGCCGGCGGCCATGCCGAGCGGGTTGGGAAAGTCGAGGCCGCAAAGGCTGATCTTGAGCCGCGCGTCATGCGTCGGGCGCCGCGGCGCCGTCGCGCCGACTGGCAGCCCGCAGCGCAGCGCCGCGATCGACAGGCCATGCGCGGTTTCCGGATCGAAGGAGAAAAGCAGCTTTTGGCCGATCCGGTCGAGCACGCTCATTCGCCCTCCAGCGTCGGGAATTCGTGGCCGCCGGCGCCGAGCGGCAACGGCTTTACCCAGAGAACCGCATCAAGGTCGAGCTCGGCGTAGAGATGCGGGAACAGGGCGCCGCCGCGCGAGACCTCGTATTTCAGCGCATTACCCAGCCTTGCAGCGTCGATCGCGATCAGCAGCAGGTCCGTCTGCTCGGCGAAGTGCTTGGCCGCCGTTTCGCGAACCTGGCCGGCGGTGGAGAAATGGATGAAGCCGTCGGCGATGTCGATCGGCGCACCGGTGAAGCGCCCCTTCCTCTCGGCTTCGCGCCAAAGCGCCTCGGGCGCGATCTTGTAGATAATCTGAGACATTGTCGCGCTATAGTCCTAACCGAAGGTGCGGGGAAGGCTCGAAGCTCGACTCTTCCCCATTTCCGGCGCAACCTGTGATAGCCCGCCTTCACTGGCTCATGGAGGAACAACATGCGTCTGCAGCACATCGTGATCCCCGCGGCGCTTTGCTCGCTGGTTGCCGCTTCCGCCTATTCCGAGGAGACCGACCATTACCGTCTGGAGAAGTCGGCCAACGGCTATGTCCGCATGGACACAAGGACCGGCGCCATGTCGATCTGCGAAGAGCGCGCCGGCCAGCTCGTCTGCAAGATGGCCGCCGACGAGCGGGCCGCCTACCAGGACGAGATCGACCGGCTGGACAATTCGGTCAAGGCGCTCGACGCGCGCGTCGCCAAGCTCGAGAATTCGCTCTCCGCCCGGCTGGAATCGCAACTGCCCAGCGAAGAGGATTTCAATAAGACGATGGGTTACATGGAGCGCTTCTTCCGGACCTTCAAGGACATCGTCAAGGACCTGGACAAGGAAGATGGCGAAGGCAAGCTGAACCAGCAGAAGACCTGATTGCAAAGCCGCCTTGGGGAAAACCCCGCGCGCGGCCTTTGTCGCTTGAAAACGCGCCGCGCCGCCGCATAATCATTCCGGTCCCCGCAAGAAGCACACAATGATGATGGGATCGGGGGAGGACTATTTGCCGTCGGGCCACACTTTCGTCATTGCCGACGACCATCCGCTTTTTCGCGGCGCGCTGAAGGAGGCGCTTGCCGGCATCGGCGACGTTGCCGCCATCCACGAGGCCGGCGATTTCGAAAGCGCCAAGGCGCTGGTGCTTGCCAATGAAGATATCGATATGGTGCTGCTCGACCTGTCGATGCCGGGCGCCAGCGGCCTCTCCGGCCTGATCTCGTTGCGCGGCATCCATCCGGCGGTGCCGCTGGTGGTGGTATCGGCGCATGACGATCCCGTCACCATCCGCCGCGCGCTCGATCTCGGCGCTTCCGGCTTCATCTCCAAATCGGCCAGCATGGACGAGATCCGCGGCGCCGTGCAGGCGGTGCTTGCCGGCGACATTGCCGCGCCGGCCGGCATTGAGCTCGGCGTCGAGCGCGACCCGGAAATCTCCGACCTGATCAAGCGGCTCCAGGCGCTGACGCCGCAGCAGACGCGGGTGCTCGGCATGCTGGCGGAGGGCCTGCTCAACAAGCAGATCGCCTATGAGCTCGGCGTCTCCGAGGCCACCATCAAGGCGCATGTCTCGGCCATCCTGCAGAAGCTCGGCGTCGACAGCCGCACCCAGGCGGTCATCCAGCTGTCGAAGATCGGCGGCGACCCGCTGCAGCCGGTCGGCTGATCGCAGGCACCTCAGGCGAAGCTTTTCACCCTAACTGAACCCGACCAGCGCGGATCGATCATGCGGTCGCTTCGCGTCGGGTCGATGGCTGCGCCCCTCAGCGATAGTTTTCGACGGCCGAGCCCAACTGCGACGCGGCATCATCCTCGGTCGGGCCTGAAGGATTCCGCGCTCGCCCGATCGCGGCGCCGAGGCCCAGCGAAGCGATCGCCACCAGTGGAATGCCGGCGATCCAGGGCAGGCGCGGCGCGAGCGCATAGAGCGCCGTGCCGATCGACGGTCCAAGCGAGTCCTTGAGGTCGACCGCCACAGACGAGGCGGCCATATAGGAAGCGCGTCGCGGCGATGGTGCGAGCGCGTTGACGGCGGTCGGCACGAGCGGCCCGACCAGCATCTGTCCCACCGAGCAGAAGCTGACTGCGGCGACCAGCGAAAGTATCGCCGGCGAGGTCGCCAGCAGGGCAAAGGCGGCGATGGTCGAGATGCCGGCGCCGGCTGCCAGCCAAAGCGCCGATCGCGTCTCGGCGAAGCGGCTGACCAGCATCTGCAAACCGACCGTCAGGGCGGCCGCATAGGCAAACAGCGCGCCGACACCGGACGGGGTGAGCGTGCCGGCATCCTGCGCATAGAGCGGGATGACCGCTTCGATCCAGTTGCCGGAAATCTCGAACAGCACGACCCAGGCGAGCAGCTTTGCCAGGCGGCCGTCGTGGAAGGCCGGCAGCAGCGCCGACAGGCCTTCCTCTTCCTCCGTTTCCCCATGGTCGGCTGCGGCATGGCCGCGCGTCTCGGCGAATGCGGCAAGCATGACGATGCCGCCGAAGAGCAGCATACCGCCGCCGGCCAGGAACACGCTGCCAAGCGAAACGAGCGCCAGCAGCGCGCCGCAGGCCGGGCCGAGGATCTGTCCGGCGCTCGAGCTGACGCGCGCCATGCCGAACCAGCGCGGATGCGCCGACGGTTCCGTCACATCGGCGATAGCTGTGAGGATGGTCGGGTGGAGCACCGACTCGCATATGCCGGTCAAAAGCAGCACGGCCGCGGTGGCGGCGACGCCATGAGCGAAGAACAGCGCGACGAAGCCGCAGCCGACGCCGAGCGACGACAGGATCAGCACCGGCCGCCGGCCGACCCGGTCGGCGATGCCGCCGATCAGCGGCGCTGCGACCAATTCGCCGCCGGCATAGCAGGCAAACAAAAGCCCGATCGCGCCGATCGGAATGTTCGCCTCGCCGCTCGCCCAGAGCGGAAAGAAGGGCACCAGCGCGCCGTCGGCGAAACCGGCGCAGAAGAACAGGAACAGGCCGAGCAGAGCCGGGCGCGGCAGCCCGCGCCAGGACGATGGGAGGAAGGTCATGGATGTCACCTACGCGTCAAAGGCCCGAAGGCCGGGATTGCGCGTTGGTTGACGTAAACGCCTACGGCTGCCTCAGAAGCAGCATGGGGTAGTTTCGAGCAAGCCTTAGCCGAGCCGCATCGACAGCTCCACGTCGTCGCCGAACGGCGTCGACATATAGCCGCCGGCCGGCGCGCGCACCCGTTCCAGATAGTCGGGCGAGAAGTCGGCATTGTCGGCGATGACCAGCGCGCCGGGCCTGAGCCGGCTCTCGACCAGGCTCAGTATCTCCGGATAGAGCGCCTTGGCGCCGTCGAGCAGCAGGAGGTCTATCCGGTCAGG
Organism: Mesorhizobium sp. CA6; assembly: GCF_020165035.1. Classification (NCBI taxonomy): domain Bacteria; kingdom Pseudomonadati; phylum Pseudomonadota; class Alphaproteobacteria; order Hyphomicrobiales; family Phyllobacteriaceae; genus Mesorhizobium; species Mesorhizobium sp. CA6. The sequence goes on from NZ_JAIUHI010000005.1 coordinate 47,623, forward strand.
CAGGTCGGTGCTGAGCGTTTCCAGCGCGTCGCCCTCGCGGATCTCCACCAGGTCGATGAGGCCGCCTTCGGTCAGATTGGCCTTGGCCCGGGTTACCTTCGACGGCTCGAATTCCGTCGTGATCAGTCGGCCGCCGCCATTGTCGCGCAGTGCCGCGGCAAGATAGAGCGTCGAGATGCCGAACGATGTGCCGAATTCGACGATGATGCGCGCGCCGGTGCTGCGCGCCAGCATGTAGAGCAGCGTGCCGGTCTCCGGCGAGACCGCAAGCCACAGGTCCTTCAGGCTGCCGTAGAACTGGCGATACTCGGTCTTGCTGTGGAGCAGGCGCGTCCGTTCGTCGCGCGAGTACTGGGCGATCGCCGGGCTGGTCGCCGCGTCGGCTTCCTTGAACAGGCGGGCGAGCAGCGGTGCCAAAGGGGTTGCGGTCAAGGTGGTCATGGCTGTCTCCGGCGGGGTTCTTGTGTTGCTTCCAAAAATACGAATAATCCTTCAGGTTTCCAATTCGCATTTCGGCGCGCGACCATGATCCAACGCTCAAGCCCTTCAATTTCCACTCGAAAACAGCCCAAACAGGCGCGCGCCACGGAGCTGGTCGCGGCGATTTTAGAGGCGGCTGCTCAGGTTTTGGCTGCTGAAGGCGCGCAGCGTTTCACCACCACGCGCGTTGCCGAAAGGGCGGGCGTCAGCGTCGGTTCGCTCTACCAGTATTTCCCGAACAAGGCGGCCCTGCTGTTCAGGTTGCAGAGTGACGAATGGCGCCAGACGACAGAGCTTTTGTGCGGCATTCTCGAAAATACCGGGCTATCCCCGCTCGAGCGGACAAGAACGCTGGTCCACGCCTTCATCCGCTCCGAATGCGAGGAGGCGGCGGTGCGCGGCGCGCTGAACGACGCCGCGCCGCTCTATCGGGATGCGCCGGAGGCTGAGGAGGCGAGGGCGGCGGCGAGCCGGACCGTCGAGACCTTCATGCGCGAGACGCTTCCTGACGCGCCGGATAGCGGCCGCGCCCTGGCCGGCGACCTGATCATCAAGACGCTGAGCGCCGTGGGGGCGGATTTCTCGGAAAAGGAGCGAACGGCCGATGAGATCGAAGCCTATTCCGATGCGCTGGCCGACATGTTCTGCGCCTATCTCCGAAGCCTCGGGCATCGCGGCTGGTAGCAGTGCTTTGTCTCTATTCGGCGGCCGGCGCCAGCGGCCTGACGCGCGCCATCATCGAGCGCAGCACGGCCGGCTTCAGCGGCTTGTTGATCACCGGAATGTCGAGCCGGCCGGCAGCCGCGCGCACCTCGCTGGAGCGGTCGGCGGTGACCAGCACGCAGGGCAGGTCCTGCCCGTAGGCGGCGCGCAGCGTGGCGACCGCATCGAGCCCGGTGCTACCGTCGAGATGATAGTCTGCCAGCACGAGGTCCGGCTTCGGCGCGCCGGGCTTCAGGAGATCGCCTGATCCCGAAGCCGTCTCGACACGGCATCCCCAGCCTTCGAGCAGCAGCCGCATGCCGTCGAGGATGCGCGCGTCATTGTCGATGCACAGCACATTGAGCCCGGCAAGCGTCGAGGCGGAGCGGGCCGGCGCCTTGCCGGCCTCGCGCGGCGGCGCGGCGACCGCCGCGACCGGCAGAATCACGGAAAAGCGCGTGCCCTTGCCGGGGTTGGAGTAGATGCGGATTTCGAGCCTCAGCACCCTGGCGATGCGGTCGACGATGGAGAGCCCCAGGCCAAGGCCTTCGGCCTCGCGCGCGCCCTCGTCGAGGCGCGTGAACTCGTGGAAGACGGTGCTGAGCTTGTCGCCGGCAATGCCGATGCCGGTGTCGATCACCTGGATCTCGGCCAGCTCGCCGCGTCGCCGCACCCCAACCAGAATGCGGCCCTGGCGCGTGTATTTGATGGCGTTGGAAACGAGATTCTGGATCAGCCGGCGCAACAGGTTCCGGTCGGTCATGACGCCGAGCGAGGATGGGATGATCTTCAGATCGAGCTTCTTTTCGGCGGCAAGCGGGCGAAAATCGTTGCCGATCTGACCGAGCAGTCCGCCCAGGTTAAAAGCGGTATTGTCCGGCTTCATCGCGCCGGCATCGAGCCGCGAGATGTCGAGCACCGCGCCGAGGATGGTCTCGACCGATTCCAGCGAGGATTCGATGTTCATCGCGGCCTTGCCGGCCGGTCCCTTGCCCGCCTTCTCGATCAGCGACGAGCAATAGAGGCGGGCGGCGTTGAGCGGCTGCAGGATGTCATGGCCGGCGGCGGCGAGGAAGCGCGTCTTGCCGAGGTTTGCCTCCTCGGCCAGCATCTGCGCCTGCGCCAGTTCCTCGTTGACGCGGGTGAGCTCGACGGTGCGGGTCTTGACCCGTTGCTCCAGCGATTCATTGGCCCGCTTCAGCGCCAGGTCCTGCTCGACCCGGCCGGAGATGTCGGCATAGGTGGCGACGATGCCGCCGTCGGGCATCGGGTTGGAGCGCAGCTCCAGGATGCGGCCGCTGGTCTTGAGCTCCATCTGCCACGGGCCAGCGAAACTGGTCAGCCGGTTGAGCATCGTCACGCGCTGGTCGGCGGGAATATCGCCGCGCTCGGCGAGATGATGGAGGATCCGGTCGAGCGAGACGCCGACCTGGCCCATCTCGTCCGGCAGGTCGAACAGCAGCCGGTATTGCCGGTTCCAGCAGATCAGTCGGAAATCGCGATCGAAGACAGTGATGCCTTGCTCCATCTGGTCGAGCGCGATCTGCAAAAGGTCGCGATTGTGCTGCAGCGCCTCGGTGGCGTCGTCGAGCAGCTTGAAGGCATCCTTTGAGTCGCGATCGTTGCGGCGAAAGAGCAGCGACAGGATCAGCCGCGCCGAGGACGAGCCGACGGCGCTCGCCAGCAATTGCTCAGAGAAGCGGATAACATCCATGCTGGCTTGTTCGGTGCCGTGCAGAGAGACTTTCGCGTCCCTCTCGAAGGATTGGAACGAGCGCTCCGTGCGCTCGACACCGAGATAACGTGAAATCGTATCCTTCAGGTCGTTGACGGTGACGGCGGTGCGGAAGCGGCGCAGGCTGGGCATCGGGCCTGCCTCGCGCGGCACGAAGATCGCCGCCTGGATGCGCTCCAGCGGCACGGACGCGCGGGAGAGGGAGCCGAGGACGAAAAACAGCGCATTGACCGAGAGGCTCCACAGCACGCCATGATTCAGCGGCTCGCCGACGGTGCCGAACAGCGCCTGCGGCCTCAGCGCCTCGAAGCCGAACAGCCCGTGGACGACGATATCGGTAGAGGGGGCGACGAGTGAAGGCAGGAGCAGCGTGTAACCCCAGACGGCGATGCCGGCGACCATGCCGAGGGCTGCGCCCCGGCCGTTGGCGCGGCGCCAGATCAGCCCGCCGACCAGCGCCGGCGCGAATTGGGCAATCGCGGCAAACGACATCAGCCCGATCGAGGACAGCCGCGCGCTATTGGTGCTCTCGCGATAATAGAGGAAGGCGATGAACAGCATTATGAAGATCGAGGCGCGGCGCACATTGAGGATCAGCGTCGACCAGTCCTCGTTCTCCGAAGAACTCGTCTTGAGCACGCGGCGCACGAACAGCGGGATGACGAGATCGTTGGAGATCATGATCGATAGCGCGACGCTCTCGACGATCACCATCGCGGTCGCCGCCGACAGTCCGCCGACGAAGGCGGCCATGGCCAGCACGTCATGGCCGCTGAACAGCGGCAGCGACAAGACATAGAGGTCGCTGCTGGTCTTGCCGCCGACCAGCGACAGGCCGGCAAAGGCGATCGGCAGCACGAAAAGGTTGATCGCCACGAGGTAGAGCGGGAACACCCAGGTCGCCGTGCGCAGTTCCGCCTCGCTGCGGTTCTCGACGATGGTGACGTAGAACTGCCGCGGCAGCATCAGCACGGCAAAGCCGCTCAGGCCGGTCAGCACCAGCCAGGTGGCGAGCGAGGTGCTGTAGCTCATCGCCTGGCGAACCTGGCTGTTTCCGGCAAGCCTGGCGAACATGTCGCCGGGCCCGCCGAAGATCAGGAACATCACCATCAGGCCGATGGCGAGAAAGGCGGCGAGCTTGACCACGGTCTCGACCGCCACCGCCAGAACCAGTCCGTCCTGATGTTCCGTGGCATCGGCATGGCGGGTGCCGAACAGCACCGCGAACAGCGCCAAAAGCATCGCCACCACCAGCGAGATATCGCTGACGAACGGATCGAAAGAGGGGGGCGAGCCCGTATAGTGCTCGACCATCAGGCTGACGGAACCCGAGATCGCCTTGAGCTGCAGCGCAATGTAGGGCACCGCGCCGATGGTCGCGATCAGCGTCGCGATCGCCGCGACGGTGAAGCTCTTGCCGTAGCGGGCTCCGAGGAAGTCCGCGATCGAGGTGATCTTCTCGCTTTTTGCCAGCCGGATCATGCGGTTGAGCAGCGGGAAGCCGAATACGAAGACCAGCACTGGACCGGTATAGATGCCGAGGAATTCGAGGCCGCGCTCGGAGGAAAGGCCGACCGAGCCGAAGAAAGTCCAGGAAGTGCAGTAGATGGCGAGGCTGAGCGCGTAGATGAAAGGCCGCGCCCGGCCGAGCCCGGCTGCCACCGAGCGCCGGTCGCCGACGCTGGCGATGGCGAAAAGCAGCGTCACATAGGCGATCGCGATGATGACGACGAACCAGCCTTGCACGGTCCGCACTTCCTCCCTGGCCGGTTTCCTCATCCGGTCGTTAAGACGCAACCACAGCTTGGAGCCCAAGTCCATCGCGGCTTTTGGCGCATATGCGGCTGACGAGGCAGGTAAGCACAAACCGGTGTCTTCGCCCTTTTTTCCGGTTTTTCAACCGGGGGTTTTTGTTATTGTGGCTTCGGATCGGTGCCGGAGAGCCGGGGCGGCTGCACGGCCGGTCATGGCAAGGAGGGCCGAATGCTGAAAGAATTCCAGGAATTCATTTCCAAGGGCAATGTGATGGACTTAGCCGTCGGCGTCATCATCGGCGCCGCCTTCGGCAAGATCGTCGACTCGCTCGTCAACGACATCATCATGCCGATCATCGGCGCGATTTTCGGCGGGCTGGACTTCAACAACTACTTCTTCGGGTTGTCATCGAACGTCCATTCGGCCACGCTGGCCGATGCCAAGAAAGAAGGCGCCGTCTTCGCCTATGGCAGCTTCATCACGGTCGTGCTGAATTTCCTGATTCTTGCCTTCATCATCTTCCTGATGGTCAAGGCGGTGAACAATCTGCGCAGGCGGCTGGAGCGCGAGAAGCCGGCTGCTGCCGCGGCACCGCCGCCCGCCGACGTACAGCTTCTGACTGAGATCCGCGACCTGCTGGCGAGAAGGTAACTCCTCAACGGGCGCCCTGGACCAAAACCCCGGCCGCTTGCGGCCGGGGTTTTCTGTTTGCGGCTGTCGTAAAAGAGGCTAGCAGTCGCGAAAAAACGGACGGATTCTTGCATGACCCTGATCGAGACCTTGCGCGCCGAAGCCCGCGCGGCGCCCGAAAGCGGCATCGTCGCTGTCGTCAATCATGGCCGCCTGCGCGAAGGCCTGATCCCGCTCTGGGCTGGCGAGGGCGATCTGCCCACGCCGGCCTTCATCAGCGATGCCGCCGCCAAGGGACTGGCCGATGGCGAGACGTTCTACACCTGGCAGAAGGGCATTCCCGAGCTCAGGCAGGCGCTCGCCCGCTACTACGCCAGGCATTTTGGCAAGACCTTCGCCGAGGAGGAGTTCATCGTCACCGGATCCGGCATGCACGCCATCCAACTGGCCATCGACGCGATCGCCGGCAGCGGCGACGAGGTGATCTACCTCTCGCCGGCTTGGCCGAATTTCGCCGCGGCCGCCGGCGTGGCGGGCGCCGTTCCGGTGCCGGTCACCCTCGACCAGTCCGGCAATGGCTGGTCCTGCGATGTCGAAAAGATCGCCTCCGCGATCACGCCGCTCACGAAGCTGTTGTTCATCAACACGCCGTCCAACCCGACCGGCTGGACCGCCGACAGGCAGACGCTGCAGGCAATCCTCGATCTCGCCCGCCAAAAGGGCCTGTGGATCATTGCCGACGAGATCTATTCGCTGTTCCACTACGGCCATGGCCGCGCGCCGTCCTTCCTCGACGTCGCCACGGCCGACGACCGTATCCTGTTCGTTAACAGTTTCTCCAAGAACTGGGCGATGACGGGTTGGCGTGTCGGCTGGATCAAGACCCATCCAGCCTTGCAGCAGGTGTTCGAAAACCTGATCCAGTACTCGACCTCGGGCGTCGCCCAGTTCATGCAGCGCGGCGCGGTTGCTGCCCTCGACGAGGGCGACGGCTTCATCACCGAACAAGTGGAGCGTGCACGCGCCGCTCGCGATCTCGTCTGCGACATACTCGGCGCGACCGGCAAGGCGCGTTTCACCGTGCCGCAGGGCGCGTTCTATCTGTTCTTCAGGGTCGACGGCATCAGCGATTCCCGAACCGCCGCCTTCGACATCGTCGATAACGCCAATGTCGGCCTGGCGCCTGGCACCGCCTTCGGCCCCGGCGGCGAAGCCTTCCTCAGACTATGCTTCCACCGCCGCCTCGATCAGCTCGAGGAAGCGGCGCATCGCCTGGCGAGGTGGATGAAGACGGTGTGAGAGAGGCGGCTTCAGCCGCCCGACTTCGGCACCAGCAGCGGAATGATCCGGTCGCTCTTGGCGACGGCGGGACGGCCGGAGCTGGCATAGGGAATGCCCAGCGCATCCCAGGTCTCGACCAGCGCGTCCTGCAGCTCGGCGATCAGCGCGTCCGAATGGAATGGCGTCGGCGTGATGCGCAGCCGCTCGGTGCCGCGCGGCACCGTCGGATAGTTGATCGGCTGGATGTAGACGCCGTGCACGCCAAGCAGCCGGTCGCTGGCCATCTTGCAAAGCTCGGGGTCGCCGACCAGCACCGGCACGATATGCGTGGCCGATTCCATCACCGGCAGCCCGGCCGCGGCAAGCACCTGCTTGGTTCTGGCCGCCTGGCGCTGCTGCGCGTCGCGCTCGGTCTGCGAGCGCTTGAGATGCCGGATCGAGGTGGTGGCGGCGGCGGCGATCGCCGGCGGCAGCGCGGTGGTGAAGATGAAGCCCGGCGCATAGGAGCGCACCGCATCGATGACGGCGCTGGTGCCGGCGATGTAGCCGCCAAGCGTGCCGAAGGCCTTGGCCAAAGTGCCCTCGATGATGTCGATGCGGTCGGCCAAGCCTTCGCGTTCGGTGATGCCACCGCCGCGCGGTCCGTACATGCCTACGGCATGGACCTCGTCGATATAGGTCATGGCGTTGTAGCGTTCGGCGAGCTCGACGATCTCTCTGATCGGCGCGATGTCGCCGTCCATCGAATAGACGCTTTCGAAGACGATCAGCTTGGCGCGCTCGCGCCCCGCGGCCTGCAAGAGGCTCTCCAGATGCGCGACGTCATTGTGGCGGAAGATCTTCTTCTCCGCGCCCGAGCGCCGCACGCCTTCGATCATCGAGGCATGGTTGAGCTCGTCCGAGATGATCAGGCAGTTGGGCAGGAGCCTGGCGATGGTCGAGATCGAGGCCTCGTTGGAGACGAAGCCGGAGGTGAAGACCAGCGCTGCCTCCTTGTCATGCAGATCGGCGAGCTCCTGCTCGAGCTCGACCAGGGGGTTGGAGGTGCCGGAAATGTTGCGGGTGCCGCCGGCGCCCGAGCCCATCTTGGCGGCCGCGTTCTGGAAGGCGGCAATCACGTCCTCGTTCTGGCCCATGCCGAGATAGTCGTTGGAGCACCATACAGTGATTTCCTGGGCGCGGCCGTTGGAACGCCAGATGGCGCGCGGGAACTTGCCCACGATGCGCTCCAGGTCGGCGAAAACGCGATAGCGACGCTCGGCGTGGAGCTGGTCGATCGCATCCTCGAAGAACCGCTGATAGTTCATGTCGACTTCCCAATTTTGGGCCGGATCATAATCACTGCCCCATGCCGCGTCCACCGCGCCCAACCGGTCAAAATGCCACGCCCGTGCCCTGTTCCTAACGATGCCGGATCGTGGCCTATTCCCTGCTGTTTGAAGCAACTTGGTTTCAGTACGATGCCTCGGGCGCGACGAACTGTTACGGACTTAACACATAGGGAGGCTAGTGGGCTTGCGGCGGGTTTTCCAGCGCGGTGGCTGTTGAGACAGTTTCCGATAAATCTTGATCAGCGAGGTAGATGATGACGGTTTTGGTGACAGGGGGTGCCGGTTATATCGGCAGCCACATGGTCTGGGAACTGCTGGACGCCGGCGAGAGCGTCGTGGTGCTCGACCGGCTTTCCACCGGTTTCGAATGGGCGGTCGCCCCGGAAGCAAGGCTCACCGTCGGCGATGTCGCCGATCGTGATCTGGTCGGCCGGATCATCCGCGACAACAAGGTCGACGCCATCATCCACTTCGCCGGCTCGATCGTGGTGCCGGAATCGGTCGCCGACCCACTTGGCTATTACGAAAACAACACCTGCAAGACCCGCACGCTGATCGAAACGGCCGTGCGCGAGGGCGTGCCGCATTTCATCTTCTCCTCCACCGCCGCCGTCTATGGCGGCGCCGGGCTGGAGCCGGTGCGCGAGGATGCCCGCCTTGCGCCGGAATCGCCTTACGGCCTTTCCAAGCTGATGAGCGAATGGATGCTGCGCGATGCAGCGTTGGCGCACGACATCCGCTATACGGCGCTACGCTATTTCAATGTCGCCGGCGCCGATCCGAAGGGCCGGACCGGACAATCGACGCCCGGCGCCACGCATCTCATCAAGGTCGCCTGCGAGACCGCGCTCGGCAAGCGGCCCTTCATGCAGGTCTTCGGCACCGATTATGCGACGCCGGACGGCACCTGCATGCGCGACTACATCCATGTCAGCGATCTCGCTGCCGCGCACCGGTTGGCGCTGCAGCGGCTGCGTGATGGCGGCGGCAGTCTCGTCGCCAATTGCGGCTACAGCCACGGCTATTCGGTGCTGGAGGTGATCGACAGCGTGCGCCGCGCCTTCGGCCATGACTTCGACGTGCGCATGGGGGACCGCCGGCCGGGCGACGCCGCAGCCGTGGTCGCCAATTCCGAGCTTGCCCGCAAGGAATTCGGCTGGACGCCGCAGCGCGACGATCTCGACCTGATCGTCAACGACGCGCTGGCCTGGGAACGGATCCTGACGACCAAGAACTCCGTTCGAAACTGATCTGTTGGGCCAAGGGCTCGCGGGGCGCCTATAGACGCGGTATTGAGCCTCATGCAGCGGCGGCGCGCGGGCCCGCCGCTGCGATGATGCTTGAGGGAACGGCATGAAGGTCTTGGTTCTCGGCGCCGGCGTGGTTGGCACGGCGGCCGCCTATTATCTGGCAAGGGACGGTCACGAGGTGACGGTGATCGAGCGCCATGAAGCGGTGGCGCGCGGCACTAGCCAGTCGAATGCCGGCCTGGTCTCGCCGGGCGACGCCACCGCCTGGGCTTCGCCCGCGGCGCTGAAGACCTTCCTGCGCGCGCTCTGGAACCACGATCTCGGCATCAAGGTCAGGCTGCGCCTCGATCCCTATTTCTATGCCTGGAGCCTGCGCTTCCTGCGCGAATGCACGGTGACCCGGCTGCGCGCCAACACCGACGTCAAGTTGAGGCTCGCGCTCCATTCTCGCGAGTGCATCAATCAATTGTCGGAGGAAACCGGCATCCATTATGACGAGCGCAAGAAGGGCATTCTCTACTTCTTTCGCTCGCAAAAGAGCCTGGACACCGGCACCGACCATTACCGCTATCTGGGCGAGCACGGCCTGCCGATCGAGATCGTCGACCGCGAGCGTCTGGTCGAGCTGGAGCCTGGTCTTGCCGGCGTGAAGGAAAAGATCGCCGGCGGCATCTATTCGCCGATCGACCAGACCGGCGATTCCAAGCAGTTCACCGACCGGCTCGCCGCCTATGCCGCCGAGAAGCTCGGCGTGAAATTCCTGTTCGGCACGACGGTTGAGGACCTCGACATCGAGGGAGATCGGGTGCGCGCGGTGATGACCTCGGCAGGACCGGTCACCGGCGATGCCGTCGTCATCTCTATGGGACCGGAAAGCGGCCTGCTCGGCCGCCGCTACGGTATCGACCTGCCGGTCTACCCGGTGAAGGGTTACACCGCGACCATCCCGCTCGAGGACGAGAGCAAGGGGCCGACCATGGGCGGCGCCGACGAGGACCGCCTGATCGGCTATTCCAGGCTCGGCAATCGCCTGCGCATGTCCTCTACGGCCGAGTTCACCGGCTTCGACCGTAGCTTCAAGCCGGGCGATTTCCGGACCATCCTCGAAACCGGCAAGGATCTTTTTCCCGGCGCCTTCGACGAGAAGAAGGCCGTGCTCTGGGCCGGCCTGCGGCCGATGATGCCGAATTCGGTGCCGGTCATCGGCCGGGCGAAATACCGCAATCTCTACCTCGACACCGGCCATGGCCATGTCGGCTGGACCATGGCCTGCGGCTCGGGGCAGTTCGTGGCCGATGTCGTCGCCGGCAGAAAGCCGCAGATCGATCCGCGGGGACTGCTTTACGGGATGGCGCGCTGAAGGCTTTAATTGCCGAGATCGGCGCTGCCCCTCATCCGCCTGCCGGCATCTTCTCCCCGTTGAACGGGGAGAAGAGAGCTGTGGCCATGCCGACACGCATTTCCGCGGCGTTGAAAATTGGCGAAATCGCCGGTGACGGCCCCGTCACTTACGGGGAGAAATGCCCGGCTGGGCAATGAGGGGGCGGCGCCAACCTGTCAAGTAGAGCGGCGCCAAGCCCGAGCATATCCGCCCCAGGACTGATCGGTCGGTGGTTCTGTGCGCTCACCCTTGCTCATCGCGATGACGCGATCTGAGGCTAACAAGGCGGCGCCGATGCTGGTCCCGGTCGAGGTCTCTGACGCAATGACCGGTCGCTTGGTAGCTGCCGCCAGCATTCTGATGAAAAGCAGGTTCCGGGCGAAGGGCCCTTCGACAATCGTCGGCCCGTCGCCACCGATGAGACCAAGGCAGGTCGCGGTCGTCAGCGCCAGATAGAACCAGATGGCGGCGAAGCGCTGGCCGGCGCTCAAGTCCTCGGCATTGACCCACTGTGCGCCGCGATGCGGAAACGGTCCCGAACCCTGCTGAGTGGCAGGCAGGAGCAGCACCCGTCGCGCCAGAACGGCGGCAACATCGTCTTCGCTCCATTCCTGGCTTTGGCCGTCGGTCAGAAGCGAGAACTCGCGCCCACCCATGAAGCGCGCCGAAGGCACCGGATCGCCGAGCGCGTTGACATTGACCAGGGTGTCGCGCGCCGGGTCGAGCTCGACCCTCCTGCCGCCCACCGCCATCGACACCACCCATGTGCCGGTCGAGACGACGGAGAAGGGCGGTGTGTCGGATAAAAGGTGCGGCAGCAGCGAGGCGTTGGAATCGTGCAGCCCGCAGAACACGAGCGTCTGCGGGTCGAGCCCTGTCCGCCGCGCCAGCTCCGGCAGGATCGGGCCAAGCCGATCCTTTGCCGGTCGCACCGGCGCCATCAGCCGGCGCCAGTCCATCCGGTCGACCAGCGACGAGTAATCGGACGTCCAGGGGTTCCAGAGATCGGTGTGACAGCCGAGCGAGCTCACCTCATTGGCGGCGACGCCGGTCAGCCGCAGCGCCCAGTATTGCGGATACATCAGCATCGCGGTGGCCTTGGTGAATTCCGCCGGGAAACGCTTCTGCTGCCAGAAGAACTGCGCGCCGAGATTGAGGCCGATGGGCAACCGCGGCGTGCCGGTTTCGCCGAAAGGCGGGCGCACGGCGTCATAGTCGGCCGCAAGCTGACCGGGACCGTCGAATTCGTAATCGAGCACAGGCAGCACCAGTTCGCCTGAGCGGTCGACCAGCGCGCCGGTGGCGCCATGCGTGGTGATCGAGATCGCATCGATCTGCCGTTCGCGGTTGAGATCGGCGAGGCTGTTCAGGATGAACGTCCACAGCGCCTCGACATCGTGATGCGGATAGGGCGCCTGCCGCACCGGCGCGTTGGCGAAGCGGCGCAGCGCAATCTCGCTCAGTGTCGCGAGATCGACCAGCGCCACCTTGGCGTTGGTCTTGCCAATATCGATGACGGCGACGATCATGCCATATGGAACACGGTTTCCAGCGGCGCCGCCACCGGCTCGTTGTCGGGTTTGGTCTCCATGACATCGGCCATATACGCCCACCAGCGCTGCATCACAGGGTGCTTCGGAAGATCGGCCATGCCGTGGTCATCGCGGCGCCACAGCACCCCGAACAGGATGTTGGTCTCCTCGTCGAGATAGATCGAATAATCGGAGACGCCGGCCTCTCTCAGCAGCGCGACCAGCTCGGGCCAGATCTCGTCATGGCGGCGCTTGTACTCGGCCTTCATGCCGGGATTGAGCTTCATCTTGAAGGCGTACTTCTCCATCAGGCGAAGCGCCCCTCGCGCAGCCGCCGCCAGACGATCGGCAGCGCGATGACGATGATCAGCAACAGGCCGATGAAGATCGACATGACGATGCCGGGCACGTTGAGCAGTCCGAGGCCGAACGTCACCAGCCCCATGATGAAGGCGGCGAGCACGACGCCCAGGATGCTGCCGGCGCCGCCGAGGATCGAGACGCCGCCGAGCACCACCATGGTGATCGCCTCAAGCTCATAGCCCTGCGCGATCGACGGCCGCGTCGAGCCAAGCCGCGAGGTGATCAACACCGAGGCTATGCCCGACATCAGCCCGGTCAGGCAAAACAGGATGAATTTGATGCGGTCGACGCGCACGCCGGAAAACTGGCAGGCGACCGGGTTGTTGCCGATGGCGAAGACGCGGCGGCCGAAGCTCGTGCGGTGCAGCACGAACCAGTAGATCAGCGCCGCGACGAGGAACAGCGCCAGCTCGAACGAGAAGACCCCCCAGACATAGCCCTGGCCGAAGAAGGCGAAGCTCTCCGGATAGCCCTTGTAGGCCTGGTCGCCGAGGATGATGAAGGCGATGCCGCGGAACAGGCTCATCGTGCCGATGGTGACGACGATGGAAGGCAGGCCGAGCCGGGTGACAAGCAGCCCGTTGCAGGCGCCGCAGCCGAGTCCCACGACGACGCCGATTGCCATCAGCACCGGCGTGCCGGCGCCGGCCTGCAGGGCCATGCCCATCATCGTCGAGGCTAAAGCCACGATCGCCGCGACCGACAGGTCGATCTCGCCCGAGATGATCAGCAGCGCCATGGCTAAAGCGATCAGGCCCTTTTCGGTGAAGTTGAAGGTCAGGTCCGACAGCGACCATGGATCGAGGAAGTAGGGCGAAGCAAAACTGTTCACCGCGAAGATCAAGACCGCGATGACGACGAGCAGCGCCTCCCAGGAGAAGATCGCCGAGGACAGCGGCTTGTCGAGCCGGTCGGGGATATGGCGCGGGGCAGGGGTGTCGGTCATGCCGCTTCCGCCTTTCTCAGGATGATGCGGCCCTGCCGGCGCTCGCCGCGCGCGTTGAGCACCACGGCCAGGATGATGGCGCTGCCCGAGATCGCCATCTGCCAGAAGGGCGAGATGTTTATGACCGGCAGCGCGTTGGAAATGATGCCGAGGAACAGCGCGCCCAGCACCGCGCCGCCGACCGAGCCGATGCCGCCGGCGATCGAGATGCCGCCGATCACGCAGGCGGCGATGATGTTGAGCTCATAGCCGTTGGCGACCTCGACTGAGGCGATGACGTAGCGCGAGATCCACAGATAGCCTGCAAGCCCGCCGATCATGCCGGAAATGCAAAAGACGATGAATTTTGTGCGGCCGACATCGATGCCGGCATAGACCGAGGCGGTCGGATTGACGCCGATGGCGTAGATCGAGCGGCCGATCTGCGTGCGCGTCATCACCAGGAAGAACAGCGCGATGACCAAAAGCGCGATCCAGGACAGAACCGGCAGGCCGAGGAAGGCGGCGCGCTGGAAATTGATGAAGTCCGAGCTCATCTGGTCGGCATTGACCCAGGCGCCGCCCGAGACGACGAAGGTGGCGCCTCGATAGATGGTGAGCGTGCCAAGCGTCACCACGATCGAAGGGATGTTCAGCCGCCAGACCAGGAAGCCGTTGATGGCGCCAAGCACCAGGCCGACGGCAAGAGCGATCACGATCAGCACCGGGATCGGGATCGCCGGATGCGCGGCGTTGAGCATCGCCACCACCATGCCGGTGAAGCAGAGGTTGGACGCCATCGAGAGATCGATCGAGCGCGTCAGGATCACCACCATCTGACCCAGCGCCAGGATCATCAGGATCGAGGTGTCGTTGAAGACCTGACGCAGATTGGCGGGGTTGGCGAAGCCGGGGAAGCGCGTCGAGATCAGCCCGATCAGCACGACGATTCCGGCGAGCAGCCAGATCTCGCGATATTTGAGGAAGCTCTTCATGCCGCGATCCCCGCCGCCGTTCGAACCAGCATCTCGGCGTCCAGCCCTTTGTTGTCATAGGTGGCCGCGATACGACCCTCGCGCATGACCACGACGCGGTCGGACATGCCGAGGATTTCGGGCAGTTCCGACGAGACCATGATCACTGACAGGCCTTCCGCGACCAGCTCGGCCATGAAGCCGTGCACGGCGGCCTTGGAGCCGATGTCGATGCCCTTGGTCGGCTCGTCGAGGATGATCACCTTCGGCGTCGTCGCCAGCCATTTGGCGATGACCACCTTCTGCTGGTTGCCGCCGGAAAGCGTGCCGACATCCTGGCTGAGCGATGAGGCGCGCAGATCAAGCCGCTCGGTGTAGGAGCGGGCGAGCGAAAATTCTTCCACGAGCCTCAGCACGCCGGATTTCGAGGTGTGCTTCAGCGACGGCAGCGACACGTTCTGGAAGATCGGCAGGCCGATCACCACGCCCTGCTTGCCGCGTTCTTCCGGCACGTAGACGATGCCGGCCTCGATCGAATCCGCCGCCGATTTCGGGGCGATCGTCTTGCCGTCGAGTGAGATGGTACCTCGGCTGGTGCGGGTGATGCCGGCGATCGCCTGCATCACCTCGCTGCGCCCGGCGCCGACCAGCCCGTAGAAGCCGAGGATCTCGCCCTTGCGCAATTCGAAGCCGATGTCGTCGAACTCGGTCGGATGCGACAGGCCGGAGATGGAAAGCACCGGCGCGCCGATCTTCGGCTCGCGCTGCGGAAAGATATGGTCGACGTTGCGGCCGACCATCATGCGCACGATCTCGTTCTGGCCGGTATCCTTGAGCAGGCCTTCGCCGATCATCTCGCCGTCGCGGAAGACGGTGTAGCGGTCGGCGATGCGATAGATCTCGTCGAACTTGTGGCTGATGAAGAGCACCGCCTTGCCTTCGCTCTTCAGGAATTCGATCAGCAGGAAAAGTTCCTCGATCTCCTTCATCGAAAGGGCAGCGGTCGGTTCGTCCATGATGACGATGCGCGCGTCGATCGCCATGGCGCGGGCAACCGCAACCAGATGCTTGTTGGCGATGCCGAGATCCTTCAGCCGCGTGTCGGCATCGATGTGGCCGGCGCGCATCGTCTCCAGCACCTCGCGGGCGTTCTTGCGCATGGTGCGCCAATCGATGGTGCCGAAGCGGGTGCGCGGCGCGTGGCCGAGGAAGATGTTTTCGGCGACCGACAGATCGTCGAACAGCACCGTCTCCTGATGGATGGCGGTGATGCCGTGGCCGAAAGCGGCATGCGCGCTGGGCAGCGTCGTGGCCTGGCCGTCGATGCTGATCTCACCTGAATCGGGCTGGTAGATGCCGGTCATGATCTTGACCAGCGTCGACTTGCCGGCGCCGTTCTCGCCGATCAGCGCCGTCACCTGTCCGGGATAGAGCGACAGGCTGACATTGTGCAGCGCGCGCACGCCCGGAAAACTTTTCGAGATGCCGGAGAGCGTCAGGCGAGGAGCCGAGGCTGGGGGCCGTTCGTCTACTTTGCCGTGATGGGCCGTCGTATCCATAGTCGTATCAAGCCCGTCTATATTCCGTGTTGACTCCCCCTCACCCGACCTCCGCTTCGCTCGGTCGACCTCTCCCCGAGGGGAGAGGAGTTTTGCGAGTCTGGCTCCAGGCTCTTCTCCCCATGGGGAGAAGGCGGCCGCGAAGCGGCCGGATGAGGGGGCAGCTCCGTTGGTTCCAGGATCAATAGATCTTCGAGAACTTCTCGATGTTGGTCTTGTCGAACTGGAAAGGCGGAGCCATGGCGGCCGAGTTGGTGTCATCGAGCGTCACCTTGCCGACGCGGCCGATCGACAGCGTGGCGCCGGGCTTGGCTTCTTCCTTCTTCACCGCCAGGTCATGGGCGAGATAGATCGCCGAATAGCCGAGGTCGATCGGGTTCCAGAGAGCGACAGCCTGCGAAGCGCCGTTGTCGATGAACTTCTTGAACTCCGACGGCAGCGCGAGGCCGGTGACGTTGACCTTGCCGATCAGGTTCTCGTCAGTGACGACCTGCGCGGCGGCGACGACGCCCACCGTGGTCGGCGCGATGATCGCCTTGAGGTTCGGGTAGGACTTCAAGAGGCCCTTGGCTTCATCCGTGCTCTTGGCCGAGTCGTCATCGCCATAGACAGTGGCGACCAGCTTGATCTTCGGGAACTTCTCCGGCAGCACCTTCTTGGCCGCTTCGATCCAGGCGTTCTGGTTGGTCGCGGTCGAGGAGGCCGACAGGATGGCGACGTCGCCGCCTTCAGGCAGGTAGTCGGCGGCGAGCTTGATGATGGTCTCGCCGATCAGGCCGGTGTCGGACGGATTGAGGTGGAGCTGGCGGCCTTCCTTGGCGACGCCGGAGTCCCACGAGATCACGGTGATGCCGCGGTCCATCGCCTTCTTCAGCACCGGCACCAGCGCGTCGGCATCATTGGCTGAAACGGCGATCGCATTGACCTTCTGCGCGATCAGCGAATTGATCACCTCGATCTGGGCTTCGGCGGTAGCCTTGGTCGGACCGGTATAGATGACATCGACATCGCCCAGTTCCTTGGCCGCTTCCTCGGCGCCCTTGTTGGCGGCGTCGAAGAAGCCGTTGCCGAGCGACTTCACCACCAGCGCGATCTTGACGTTCTCGGCATAGGCGGCATTCACGAACATGGCGGCGGAAAAGGCCGCCGTAACCAGTAGTTTCTTCAAAAAGCTCATCGAATATCCTCCCTTGAGCGTTGCATTCCATCGCCGCTGCGGGCGCGAGTTTCCTCAGGCCTGCAGTGAAGATTCCTCCTTGTCGCTTGACTGTCTGCGGGCGACGATCAGTGCCACGCCCGCCGTTTCCAGCATCTTGGCCTCGCGGTCCTCGATGCCGTCGTCGGTGATCACGGTCGCGATGCGCGACAGCCCGCACAGGATCAGGCTGGAGCGCATGCGGAATTTCGAGGAATCGACCAGCACCACCAATTCATCGGCCTGGTCGATCAATTTCTGCTCGGCCTGGATCAGCAGCGGATCGCCTTCCATCAGCCCGAGCGGCCCCAGCCCCTGCGCGCCCATGAACATGCGCCGCGCATAGAAGTTGCGCGTCACGTCATTGTCGAAGGGCGACAAGACGATGTTCTGCTCGCGGTAGATCGTGCCGCCCGACAGCATCACCGTATTCTTCGAGTGCTTGAGCAGATGCTCGGCGATCGGGAAGGAATTGGTGAAGATCGGCATGCGGCGTCCGGTCAGGAAATGCACCATCTGGAAAGTGGTGGTGCCGCCATTGATGATGATCGGCTCGCCGTCCGCGCAAAGGTTCACGGCTTCCCGCGCGATCGCCCGTTTCTGCGCGGCGTTCAGCGTCTCGTTGACGGAAAAGGGGCGGCCGGCAAGGCCGATGAACTGCGGCGGCGAGATCGCCTCGGCGCCGCCGCGCACCCGGCGCAGGCGCTTTTGTACATGCAGCGCCGCGATGTCGCGCCGGATCGTCGCCTCGGAGGAGTCCGTCAGTTCGACCATCTCCTGCACCGTCACCACAGGCTTTTCCTGGACGGCGGACAGAATGATCCTGTGGCGCTCTTTCTCGTGCATGGTTCCTCCCTGCCCAAGCATCAGGCCTTAGAAAACGCGCAGTGTCAATCATTTCCGATCATATATTTTCATTGTGCAGTGCAATATGATCGATATTGATCGTTTGTGATTGACAAGCGCGGCGCTTGCGTAGACATTCCCGGACGAGAAATGAGGGGCGCGGCATCGCGCTCCAAGGGAGGATACCTATGCTCGACAAGCGCTCCGGCTCGCGCCTCGCCAATCTTTGGGACGATGCAAAGGCCGAAGGGATGAGCGGTCCTGAGCTCTTGGTCTATCGCTCGAACACGCTGGGATCCGACAAGCGCGTCACCAACTATGGCGGCGGCAACACCTCGTCCAAGGTCTGGCAGAAGGACCCGCTCACCGGTGAGGAGGTCGAGGTGCTGTGGGTCAAGGGCTCGGGCGGCGACAGCGCCTCGATCAAGCTTGACGGTTTTGCCACCCTCTACATGCAAAAGCTGCGGGCGCTGAAGGGCCTGTATCGCGGGGTCGAGCATGAGGACGAGATGGTGGCCTATCTGCCCCACTGCACCTTCAACCTCAATCCGCGCGCGGCTTCGATCGACACGCCGCTGCATGCCTTCGTGCCGAAGGCTTGCGTCGACCACATGCATCCCGACGCCATCATCGCGGTCGCCGCCGCTAAGGATTCCAAGGCGATCACCAAGGAGATATTCGGCGGCGCCATCGGCTGGCTGCCGTGGAAACGGCCGGGCTTCGAGCTCGGCCTGTGGCTGGAGAAATTCTGCCTCGAGAACCCTGATGCCAAGGGCGTCGTGCTGGAAAGCCATGGCCTGTTCACCTGGGGCGACACGCCCAAGGAGTGCTACGAGACGACGATCTCGGTGATCAACCAGGCGATCGACTGGTTCGAGCGCAAATCCGAGGGAAAGGCGATCTTCGGCGGCGAGGCGGTCCAGCCGCTCGACGCTTCCGCGCGCCGCGCCATCGCGGCCAAGCTGATGCCGCGGATCCGCGGCCTCATCTCCGAAAAGAGCCATAAGCTCGGCCATTTCGATGACCAGCCCGCCGTGCTCGAATTCGTCAATTCGAAGGACTTGCGGCCGCTGGCGGCGCTCGGCACCTCCTGCCCCGATCACTTCCTGCGCACCAAGATTCGGCCGCTGGTGATCGAGTTCGATCCCGCAAAGCCGGATGTCGATGCCGTCATCGCGCGCCTGGCCGACGACATCGCCGAATACCGCGTCGGCTATCAGGCCTACTATGACAGCTGCAAGCATCCGGACTCGCCCGCCATCCGCGATCCCAATGCCGTGGTCTATCTGATGCCGGGCGTCGGCATGTTCACCTTTGCCGGCGACAAGGCGACGGCGCGCATTTCCGGCGAGTTCTATGTCAACGCCATCAATGTCATGCGCGGCGCCTCGACGGTCTCGTCCTATGTCGGCCTGCCTGCCCAGGAAGCCTTCGACATCGAATATTGGCAGCTTGAGGAAGCCAAGCTGCAACGCCTGCCGAAGCCGAAGGCGCTTGCCGGGCAGATCGCCTTGGTCACCGGCGGCGCCGGCGGCATCGGCCGCGCCACCGCCAACCGGCTGCTTCGCGAAGGCGCCTGCGTGGTGCTCGCCGATATCGACGATGCCGCTTTGGCCAGCGCCAATGAGGAACTGTCGAAGGCCTACGGCAAAGATTTCGTCCGTCCGGTGCGGATCGACGTGACGTCGGAAGATCAGGTCGCCTCGGGCTTTGCCGAGACGTCGGTCGAATTCGGCGGCATCGACATCCTGGTGTCCAACGCAGGTCTGGCCTCCTCGGCGCCGATCGAGGAGACGACGCTGGCCTTGTGGAACAAGAACATGGACATCCTGTCCACCGGCTATTTCCTCGTTTCGCGCGAGGCCTTCCGCCTGTTCCGCGCCCAGAAGATCGGCGGCAATGTGGTTTTCGTCGCCTCCAAGAACGGGCTCGCCGCCTCGCCGAACGCGTCCGCCTATTGCACGGCCAAGGCTGCCGAGATCCATCTGGCCCGCTGCCTCGCGCTAGAAGGGGCGGAGGCGCAGATCAGGGTCAATGTCGTCAATCCGGACGCCGTGCTGCGCGGCTCCAAGATCTGGACCGGCGAATGGAAGGAACAGCGCGCCGCCGCCTACAAGATGTCGACCGACGACCTCGAGGAGCATTACCGCTCGCGCTCGATGCTGAAGCGGTCGGTCTTCCCGGAAGACATCGCCGAAGCGATCTACTTCTTCGCCTCCGACATGTCGGCCAAGTCCACGGGGAACATCGTCAACGTCGACGCCGGCAACGCGCAGAGCTTTACGCGTTAGGCACGCGCTTCCCTTCTCCCCGTTCTAGGGGGAGAAGGTGCCCGAAGGGCGGATGAGGGGCAGCGCTAGCCGACGAATACTGGGAGGAAGTGCAGTGTCCGAAACGATCATCTCGACTGACGTCGTCGAAAAAAGCAACGCCACGCGCGAAGCCGACCTCGACCGCGACTACGCTTCCCTCGGCGAGCGCCTTGACCGGCGCGGCATCGCCATCGATGCGATCCGCGACAAGGTCGAGAAATTCGGCGTCGCGATCCCGTCCTGGGGCGTCGGCACCGGCGGCACGCGCTTTGCCCGCTTTCCCGGCGCCGGCGAGCCGCGCGATATCTTCGACAAGATCGAGGACTGTGCCGTCATCAGCCAGCTGACGCAGGCGACGCCGACCGTCTCGCTGCACATCCCGTGGGACAAGGCCGATCCGAACCGGCTGAAACAGGCGGCGTCCCGCTTCGGCCTCGGCTTCGACGCGATGAATTCGAACACCTTCTCCGACGCCAAGGACCAGAAGCTTTCCTACAAGTTTGGATCGCTGTCGCATGCCGATGCCGGCACGCGCCGCCAAGCGGTCGAGCACAATCTCGAATGCATCGAGATCGGCAAGACGCTGGGCTCCAAGGCGCTGACGGTGTGGATCGGCGATGGCTCCAACTTCCCCGGCCAGGTCAATTTCGCCAAGGCTTTCGAGCGCTATCTCGACGCCATGCGCGAGATCTATGCCGGCCTGCCGGGCGACTGGCGGCTGTTCACCGAGCACAAGATGTACGAGCCGGCCTTCTATTCGACCGTCGTGCAGGATTGGGGCACGAATTACATCATTGCCAAGGAACTCGGCGACAAGGCCTTCTGCCTGGTCGATCTCGGTCATCACGCACCCAACGTCAACATCGAGATGATCGTGTCGCGGCTGATCCAGTTCGGCAAGCTGGGCGGCTTCCACTTCAACGATTCCAAATATGGCGATGACGATCTCGACGCCGGCTCGATCGACCCCTACCGGCTGTTCCTTGTCTTCAACGAGCTGGTGGATGCCGAGCTCACCGGTGCCAAGGGCTTCGATCCCGCGCATATGCTCGACCAGAGCCACAACGTCACCGACCCGATCGAGAGCCTGATGCTGTCGGCGGTCGAGGTGCAGCGCGCCTATGCGCAGGCCCTGCTGGTCGACCGCAAGGCGCTGGAAGGTTTCCAGAACGGCAACGATGCGCTGATGGCGACGCAGACATTGAAGCTGGCCTATCGCACCGACGTCGAGCCGATCCTCGCCATGGCGCGGCTGAAGAAGGGCGGCGCCATCGATCCGGTCGCAGCCTATCGCGAGGCCGGTTACCGGGCGAAGGTCGCGGCAGAGCGGCCGGCAGTCCCGGGTGGCGGCGGCGGGATTGTGTAGTCAGCTTCTTGTCGATCCGACGGGCGACGGCAGCGCTTGAGCACCCCCCCTCTGTCCTGCCGGACATCTCCCCCGCAAGGGGGGAGATCAGCAGTTCCGCCGACGGCGCTGTTCCTTCAACGTTGGTGATTGGCGAACGCGATGGCCACATCCGATCTCCCCCCTTGCGGGGGAGACGGCCGGCAGGCCAGAGGGGGGTGTGAAGGATCGCCAGCCGTCACAATTGGCTGGACTCACCAGTTCCGCGGGTCTTTCCTAGGCGTCCCCCAACGCCAGGAGCACCGCCATGCCCTTGACCCGCCGGACGCTGATCGCCGTCAGCCTTTCGCTCACCTTTGCCTTCACGCCGACCACCGTCTTCGCCGCTTCGCCAACTCCCGCCAAAGGCGAGCACGGCATGGTGGTGACTGCCCAGCATCTTGCAACCGAAGTCGGTGTCGACGTGCTGAGGAAGGGCGGCAACGCGGTCGATGCCGCGGTCGCCGTCGGCTATGCGCTTGCCGTGGTCTATCCCAACGCCGGCAATATCGGCGGCGGCGGTTTCATGACCGTGCGCATGAAGGACGGCCGCACGACCTTTCTCGATTTCCGGGAGCGCGCGCCGCTCGCGGCGACCAAAACCATGTATCTCGACAAGGACGGCAAGCCGATCAAAGGCGCCAGCCTCGACGGCTATCTCGCGGTAGGCGTGCCCGGCTCGGTCGCCGGCTTCGAGATGGCGCGCGAGAAATACGGCACGCTGCCGCGACAGGAATTGATGGCGCCGGCGATTGCCTACGCCAAGGACGGCTTCGTGCTCAACCAGGGCGACGCGGCTTCGTTCGCCGGCGGCGCCGAGCGGCTGGCGAAGGACTCGGCTGCCGCCGCCATCTTCCTCAAAAAAGACGGCAAGCCTTACGGTGTCGGCGAGAAGCTCGTTCAGCCGGACCTTGCCGCCTCCCTTTCGGCGATCTCGGAAAAAGGCCCGGACGCCTTCTACAAAGGGTCGATTGCCGATGAAATCGTCAAGGCGAGCGGCGCGAAAGGCGGCATCCTCGCCAAGCCTGATTTCGAGCAATATGCCGTGCGCGAGCTGAAGCCGGTGACCTGTTCCTATCGCGGCTACGAGATCATCTCCTCGCCGCCGCCGAGCTCGGGCGGCGTCATCATCTGCGAGATCCTCAACGTGCTGGAGGGCTATCCGCTCTCTTATCTCGGCGCCGGCTCGGCCGAGACGGTTCACGTCATGGTGGAAGCCATGCGCCACGCCTATGTCGACCGCAACTCGGCGCTCGGCGACCCTGATTTCGTCGACAATCCGGTCTCGAAGCTGGTCGACAAGGCCTATGCGAAAGACATTCGCGACAAGATCGACCCGTTCCGCGCCGGCGTGTCGAAGGAGCTGATGCCGAAGGGCTTCGGCGAGTCGAAGGAAACCACGCATTATTCGATTATCGACAAGGACGGCAATGCGGTTGCGGTCACCTACACGCTGAACGGCTCCTTCGGCGCCGGCGTCGTCGCCGACGGCACCGGCATCCTGCTCAACAACGAGATGGACGATTTCACCCAGAAGCCGGGCGTGCCGAACCTCTACGGCCTGGTGCAGGGCGAAGCGAACGCCATTCAGCCGAAGAAGACGCCCTTATCCTCTATGAGCCCGACGATCGTCACGAAGGACGGCAATCCGTTCATGGTCATCGGCAGCCCGGGCGGCTCGCGCATCATCACCATCACGCTGGAGGCGATCATCAACGTCATCGACCACGGCATGGACATCCAGCAGGCGATCGACGCTCCGCGTATCCACCATCAATGGCTCCCGGACACGGTCTATGTCGAGCCATTCGGGCTGTCGCCGGACACCGAGAAGCTGCTTGCCGGCATGGGCTATCACCTCGATCTCAGCGACCAAACCTGGGGGCAGGCGGCTGGCATCCTGGTCGGTGGCAAGAGCCTGGCACAGATCGTGAAAGGCGGCGGTGCGCGCTACAACGGCGCCATCGACAGCCGCGCTGCCGCCGGTGAGGCTTTGGGATATTAATTGATCAGGTCACCAGCGTGATGGTCGAGGCGATCAGCATCACGGCGGCGATGGCGACGAAGAGGGCATAGATGCGCGGCCGGTCGAGCAGCAGCGCATTGCCGGAAATCCAGGCCGCCGTGGCGCCGCCAAGCGCGAACAGGAAGCCGTTGCGGTGGCCGAAGGACATGGAGGCGGCCATCAGGCCGCCGATGATCAGCGCGCCGAAGACGATGATGACGGCGACCGCGTATTTCTCGAAATCATTGCCGCCACCCATCGCCGGCCCCATCGCATTGAGATTGGGCAGGTCGTCAGGGTCGAAGGGACTGGTCGAGCCGTATTCGTCTTGACCGAGGGATTCGCGCATCATTCGTTCTCCGCTGGGCGGCAACAAACCATCAACGCCTGCCGAGCGCAACCCGGCAAAACCGCCACGGCGATGCATTCGCCGCCCGGCTGATGCCGGCGTGCCACGGTTTCCCGGTCGGTTTCAACGGCGCAGCGGCGTTGCGGTTCCCACAGCATGATGCCGAAAGGTGTGAAGCGGTTTTCCGACGATATCATGCTCCATCTCGGGCCCTGATCTACCTGGAAAAATCACTGCGCACGATGCCGTGCCGTTGCAGCTTGTCATAGAAGGTCTTGCGCGGGATGCCGAGCGCCTCGATGGTGCGCCGGACGTCGCCGTCATTGCGGCCAAGTGTCTCGCGTATGATCTCGGCCTCGTAGCGATCGAGCCGTTCCGGCAACGGCACGGAGGTGTCGCGTTCCGTTGCCGCAGGGGAAGGCGATCCGGCAACGTCCTCGAGCCCGAGCACGAAACGTTCGGCGAAATGAGCGAGCTCGCGCACATTGCCCGGCCAGTCATGGTCGCTGAGATGGCGCCGGACCGAGGCGGAGATTGCCGGCACGGCGCGCCTGAAGCGGGCCGCCGCCCGCTCGGCGAAGTATCCGAACAACAACGGCACGTCGTCCCTTCGCTCACGCAGCGGGGGGATCGACAGCGTCACCACATTGAGCCGGTAATAGAGATCCTCGCGGAAAGCGCCGCGCTGGCTGGCATCGCCGAGATCGACCTTGGCTGCCGCGACCACCCTCAGGTCGACCGGCCGCACCTCATTGGTACCGAGCGGCGTCACCTCGCGCATTTCCAAGACGCGCAGCATCTGCACCTGTGTCGAGGCCGGCATGCTTTCGATCTCGTCGAGAAACAGCGTGCCGCCGCTTGAATGCTCGATGCGGCCGACGCGTTTCTTCTGCGCGCCGGTGAAGGCTCCGGCCTCATGGCCGAACAATTCGCTCTCGATGACCGTCTCCGGCAGCGTGCCGCAGTTGAGCGCGACGAAATTGCCCTTGGCGCGGCGGCTCCAGCGGTGCAGCAGGCTCGCCACCACTTCCTTGCCGGAGCCGGTCTCGCCGGTCACCAGAACGTCGACATCGGTGTCGGCGATCTGCCGCAGCGTCCGGCGCAGCCGCTCGATCGCCGGCGTCTGGCCGATCAGCGGCAATCCCTCCTGGGCCTGCTCGGCCGCTTCTCGTAAAGCGCGGTTCTCGATCACCAGCCGGCGTTTTTCCGCCGCGCGCGCAACGCTCTGCGCCAGCCGGTCGGCGGCGAAGGGCTTGGTGATGAAGTCGTAGGCGCCGTCCTTGATCGCCTTGACCGCCATGGCGATATCGCCATGGCCGGTGACCAGGATGACGGGAATGTCGGGGTCGAGCCGCAGCACGCGGTCGAAAAGCTGCAGCCCGTCGATCTCCGGCATGCGGATGTCCGACACCACCACGCCGGCGAAATTCCTATCGAGCGCTGCCAGCGCTCTCTTCGCCACCGAGTAGGCCGACACCGCAAAGCCGGCAAGCTCCAGCGTCTGTCTTGTCGCCTTGAGCAGATCGCTGTCGTCGTCGATCAGGATCACCGGTGCTGGGTCGTGCCTAGTCATGCCGCGCCGGCTTTCGACAAATGGATGGTGAAGCGTGTGCCTTGGCCGCTGCTCGAAACCTCGATGCGTCCGCCATAGTCGGCGACGATGTCCTTGGAGATAACGAGGCCGAGCCCGAGGCCCCTTTCCTTCGAGGTGTTGAAGGGCGTGAACAGGGATTTCAGGATCGCGGGCGGGATGCCCGGCCCGTTGTCGGACACGACCAGCGCCACGTCTTCGGCGGTTTCGGTGGCGGAGACTTCGACCCGCGCGCCATCACGGCCATCGAGCGCCTCCAGCGCGTTCTGGAACAGGTTGATCAGCACCTGCTCCAGCCGCAACCGGTTGCCCATCACCTTCAGCGCCGGCGGCGGCAGCGTGATCGCCAGCGCGTCCAGCCGGCCGGCGAAGCGGCTCCTGAGCAGCACCACGGCGCCTTCGATCACGCTGCGCAGCTCAACCGGTTCGGCGGCGGTGCGGCCCTTGCGGGCAAAGGCTTTCAGCTCTTCTGTGATCGAGCCGATGCGCTCGGTCAGCGCGGCGATGGCGCCAAGGTTCTCTTCAGCCGAGGCGCTCTGCTTGCGCTCCAGGAAGACGCGCGCATTGTCGGCATAGGCGCGGATCGTCGCCACCGGCTGGTTGATTTCATGCGCGACGCCGGCAGCGACCTGGCCAAGCGTGGCAAGCCGGTTGGCCTGCACCAGCTCCTGCTGCATGACCTGCAGCTTCGCCTCCGTGCTGCGATGGTCGGCGATCTCGGCCTGCAGCCGGTCGCGCGCCAGGCTGAGGTCCTGCGTGCGCTCGACGACGCGGCGCTCGAGCTCGGCCCGCGCGGCCTGTTCGGCGGCAATCCGCATCTGGCCGGCTTGCCGCCGCCACAACAGATAGGCGGCAAAGGCAATGAGCGGGACGAGGACGCCAAGCGTCAGCAGCCGCATCTCGCGCTGGGCCGCCGCGATCGGCGCTTCGGCCGGAACGAGATAGTCGAGCCGCCACGGCGTCGACGGCACCGCGGTAGACAGCCGCAGATACTCGGCGTCGCTGCGCCCGGGCGTGATGGCATGGACCAGCGCGACATCGGAGCTGAGCGGTTGTGGCTTCGTGACCGGCAACGGCACCAGCGGCGCATCGCCGAATTGCTGGCTGGCGCGGATGGCGGCGCTGACCGAAACCGCCAGCGGCGCCGTCGTCATGAAGCGCCAGGAGGGCACGCTGGTGATCAGCACCACGCCATGCTCGTCGCTCACATAGGCCGGGCGGTTGGCCTCGTGCCAGTCGGCCTCGAGCTGGTCGAATTCCATCTTGACCACGACAACGCCGAGCGGCCCCGAAGCGCCGTCGACACGGCGCGAGATGTAGAGACCCGGACGCTTGCTGACATTGCCGAGCGCGAAATATTCGGCCGTGCCGGTTTCCATTGCGCCCGAGAAATAGGCGCGAAAACCGTAGTCGTTGCCGACGAAGCTCACCGGCTCGCGCCAATTGCTGGAAGCGATCGCCAAGCCGTCCGGGCCGGTGACGTAGAGCACCGAGGCCTTGGTGCCCGACACCAGCCCTTCGAGCTTGCGGTTGAGCACGTCGATCGCGGCAGGGCTGCGTTGCGTCAGCGCGTCATGCACCTGCTGGTCCTCCGACAGAAGCAGCGGCAGCGCGCGCGGATTTTCCAATACAGCGCGCAACAGCGCGACCTTGAGGTTGGCGTCGGTGCGTCCCTGCGTGGCCAAGGCCCCGATCTCGGTCGAACGGCCGTAGAGGCCGGCGCCGTAAAGCGCCGCGAGCACGATCAGCAGCGCCACCGCCGCGAACAGCAGCCAGGCGCGACGCGCCCGCCCGGCAAGCAGTTCGGGCGTGGCAGCAAGAACAGCGGCAGGGCGTTGCAGCATGCCGCATCTGTGCATGATTTCGCACAAAGCGCAAATCGATCTATGCGGATAACCGCACTAGCCTTCTCTAAAGGCGCTGTCACAGAATCGAAAAATCAAACAAAATCAACAAAGAGAGACACCCGGCACCATCTGGCACGCGCGTTGCAGATGCTTCCGCAGCAGCCGCGAGGCTGTGGAGGTCAACAGCCCCCTGGGAGGTCGAGCGTTTCGATCGGGGGCCGAATGGAGGATATCATGCAGACAGCAATCGCTGCCGCCGAACCCCGCGGCAAGGTTCCCTTTTACCGGCATCTCTATGTGCAGGTCCTGGTGGCGATCGCCGCCGGCATCCTGCTTGGCCATTTCTATCCCGACTTGGGCGCCTCGCTGAAACCGCTTGGCGATGCCTTCATCAAGCTGGTCAAGATGGTGATCGCACCGGTGATCTTCCTCACCGTGGCGACCGGCATTGCCGGTGTTTCCGACCTGCACAAGGTCGGCCGCGTTGCCGGCAAGGCGATGATCTATTTCCTCGTCTTCTCGACTCTGGCGCTCGTCGTCGGCCTCGTCGTCTCCAACGTCGTCCAACCCGGCGCCGGCATGCACATCAATCCGGCCACGCTCGACGCCTCGAAGGTCTCGACCTTCACCGAGAAGGCGCATGACACGACCATTGTCGGCTTCCTGATGAACATCATCCCCGACACCATCACCGGCGCCTTTGCGCAGGGCGACATCCTGCAGGTGCTGTTCTTCTCGGTGCTGTTCGGCATCGCCCTGGCGCTGGTCGGCGAACGCGGCCGCCCGGTCGTCGATTTCCTCCAGGCGTTGACCGCGCCGGTCTTCCGCCTCGTCGCCATCTTGATGAAGGCCGCCCCCATCGGCGCTTTCGGCGCCATGGCCTTCACCGTCGGCAAATACGGCATAGGCGCGATCGCCAATCTCGCCTTCCTGATCGGCACTTTCTACCTGACCTCGCTCCTCTTCGTGCTCGTCGTGCTCGGCGCTGTGGCATGGTACAACGGCTTCTCCATCCTGGCGCTGATCCGCTACATCAAGGAGGAATTGCTCCTGGTGCTCGGCACCTCGTCCTCCGAGGCGGCGCTGCCCGGCCTGATGGCCAAGATGGAGCGCGCCGGCTGCAACCGCTCGGTGGTCGGCCTGGTCATCCCGACCGGCTATTCCTTCAACCTCGACGGCACCAACATCTACATGACGCTGGCAGCGCTGTTCATCGCCCAGGCGACCGACACGCCACTCACCTTCGGCGACCAGATCCTGCTTTTGCTCGTCGCGATGCTGAGCTCGAAGGGCGCGGCCGGCATCACCGGCGCCGGCTTCATCACGCTGGCCGCCACGCTCTCGGTCGTGCCCTCGGTGCCGGTCGCCGGCATGGCGTTGATCCTCGGCGTCGACCGCTTCATGTCGGAATGCCGCGCGCTCACCAACTTTGTCGGCAACGCGGTCGCGACCATCGTCGTGGCCCGCTGGGAAGGCGAGCTCGACCAGAAGCAATTCGCCGCCGCCATGGCCGGCCAGTTGCCGGAGGAGGCAGACCTTGCGCTCTCGGGCGGCCTGCAGCCTGCCTAGCCAACCAGCATCCTCCCGATGCCGAACAGGCCGCGGCGATCGCCGCGGCCTGTTCTTTTTGTCGGCTGCCGCATAGGGTGGCGCGGCGCGGCACTCCTGCCGGTGCATTCCCGTTGCATTCAAGGGCGGTCGATGAGCAGTGCGTTTCCCGAGATCTATGTCGTTCGCCATGGCGAGACGGAGTGGAGCGCATCGGGCAGGCACACCGGGCGCACCGATATCCCGCTGACGGCGAAAGGCGAAGAGGCCGCGCGCGGCGTCGCCTATCGGCTCAAGGGCCCGACGTTCCAGGCGGTCTGGTCGAGCCCCTCGCAACGCGCTTTCGACACCTGCCGGCTCGCTGGCTTCGGCGAGCGCGCGGTCAAGAAATCCGACCTGCAGGAATGGGACTACGGCGCTTATGAAGGCGTGACGACCAAGGAGATCCTGTCCAAGCGACCCGGCTGGCAATTGTTTCGCGACGGCTGTCCGGGCGGCGAGACGGCGGCCGATGTCGGTGCCCGCGCGGACGCCATCATCGCCGGGCTGCGAGCGGTTGCCGGCAATGTGCTCATCTTCTCCAGCTCGCATTTCCTGCGTGTCTTGGCAGCACGCTGGGTCGGCCTGCCGCCGGAAGGCGGCGAGCACTTCGTGCTCGATACCGCCAGCCTCAGCATCCTGGGCTATGAGCACGATCTGACCGAGCCGGTCATCCGGCGGTGGAACCAGAAGTAGCCGCAGCTCGATAGCAGCTCAGGCGTCTCTGGAGATTAGGCGAAACCCTTCAGCCTCGTCATTCTAGGGCGGAGCAAGGAGCGAAGCGACGCGGCGCAGACCCTAGAATCATTCCGTTACCAATGAGCGTTGCCGCGGTGCAGAGCGACCCCTGTCTTGCGCCGCCTTTACCCTTTGCGCCAGGTCACGGAATGGATCCTCGGGTCTGCGCGTCCGCTTCGCTCCCGCTCCGCCCGTTGATGACGAAGCTGAGGCGTTTCGCTAGACTCTGACCATCGCCAGCTCCTCGGCCGTCAAATGCCGAGCCTTGCCCTTGGCCAGTTCGCCAAGCTGCAGCCGCCCGATCGCCACCCTGACCAGCCTCAGCACCTCAATGTCGAAAGCGGCGAGTAGCCTGCGGATGTGCCGGTTGCGTCCCTCGTCAAGCACGATCTCCAGCCAGGCTGTCCGCCCGCCGCTGCGCAACAGCGCGATCGAGCTTGCGGCGAGCAACTCGCCGTCGACGACGGCGCCCTGACGAAAACGCTCCAGCATTTCTTTGTCGGGCGCGGCCGCGATCTGCACGTGATAGGTCTTGGCGACATGCGAGACGGGGTCGAGCAGGCCGTTCGCCCAGCGCGTGTCGTTGCTCAGCAAAAGCAGCCCTTCGCTCGCCTTGTCGAGGCGGCCCACGGGCGACACGAACGGCAGGTCAAGCCCTCCCAGGCAGTCATAGACGGTTCCGCGGCCCTCCGGGTCGTCGCGGGTGGTGACCACCCCGCGCGGTTTGTTGAGCATCAGATAGACCTTGCGCTCGGCAATGACGCGCTCGCCGTCGACGGTGATGCGGTCGCGGTCGGGATCGATGCGCAGCAAGGCATCGCGCACTGTCTTTCCGTTGACCTGCACGCGGCCCTCGACGACGAGACGCTCGGCCTGCGTGCGCGAGCAGAAGCCAAGCTTGGAGAGCGCTCGGGCGAGACTGACTTTGGCGACGATGGATCGTCTGTCGGGTTGGCGTGCCACTATCTCTGTCTTCGAACGTCTCAAAAACGCGCAACTGATGCCACGCCTGGCGAGATGGGCGCAAGCGGCTGTGTTACCCGGTTCAGATCGCCAATTTCACTCCTGCGGCGCGCTCAGCCGCCGATAGGAGACGCCGTCGAATGTTGCCGTCACGAAGTTGCTGACCGACATCTTGCGCTTGCGCCCGTCGCTGCAGGCATAGAGCGGCCAGCCGGCGTCGCTGCATTCGATGGCCATGCAGATGCGGGCCACGCAGTTGCCTGTGGTCAGCCGGAAACCGCCCTTGCCGGCAAAGCCCTGCAGCAGGCTGCCATCCGAGGAACGCCATGTCCGCTGCTGGAATTCGGGCCGCAGCAGCCGAGGCTCGAGCGGCGCGGCTAAACCGGTTTGGGCCGCGGGGCCCGAATATTGAAGCCGGTAACGCGCCATGCCGGTCGTGTATGCGGTGATAAGATCGGATTGGCCCGAATAGGCCGCCGCGAGGCCGGGTCGGTCGAAAAGATGGGACGCGCGCGGCTCCGCCCCTGACGGTCTCGTCAGGGCAGCGATGGCGACAAAGGCCAGGCAGACGCGCAACATCCCGATTTCCAGCAGCCATACCCCATCCGGCGTGCCGGGTTGCCCGGTGCCTGAGCGTACAATCTTTCCAATCGGATTTTCGCGCAAGCGCCCGTTTTCGGGGCGCCGTAACGGATCGCCCTCGCTTCCGTCAGCTATTGGCGGCCGACGGCAGCTCGAACAAGGTGGCGCCGTTCTCGCGCCCTCGGTCGACATAGCCGATCACGCGGAACCATTTCGCGACGTCGGGCCTGTGCAGCCAGCTGCGCGAGTGGACGGGAAGGTTGCCGGCCAGCGCCTGGACATGGCGGATGTGGCGCTTGCAGAAGCGGACCGTCGTGGCGTTGAAGAAATCCTCCCGCGCGGCAAAGAGCGTGTCGGCGGCGTCCGCATGCTCATGCCAAGCGATGATCGCCACCGTCCTGTCGTCCTGCACGAGCGCATGGGCCCGGCCTTCCTTCAGGTTCATCATCAAATTGTCATAGGCGCTTTTGCTGTCCTTGCCGGCCGCCACATATTCGTCCGACATTCGCTTGGACAGACCGCGGAAAACATCTTCCAGGTCTCCGACCGTCGCCGCGCGTGCTCTCATTTCTCCTCCTGACAGCCCGCCAGCAGTTTGCCCCAAGCAACAGGGATCACCAAGAAAACCAAATTCCCGATCCGCGGTGTGCGCGCAATCTTTTTCCGCACGGAAGGGCCCGACCGCTGATCACGCTCGCATATCAGCGTTGGCTTGAGATCGCTTTTCCGCTGTCGGATCTCGGCGGCGGCTGCGTGCGCCTTGGCAATACGGACATCCGGCTGGCGGCCGATCTTGCCGCTGGCCTCACGCTGGCGACGACGGCAAGAGAAAGCGTATCGTTGAATTCATTGCAGCCCTGCCATAAAAGGCGCAAGTTCTCGATGGCCTGCAAGGTCTGACTGCAGCGTTAGGGGTATGCATTGACGTCAAGCAGGCCGATCCTGATCACCGGCGCAGCCGGCTTCATAGGTTTTCACCTTTGCCAGAGGCTGCTTGCCGAAGGCCGGCATGTTGTCGGCCTCGATTCCATGAACGAATATTACGACGTCACCTTGAAGCAGGCGCGGCTCGAGCGGCTGAAGGCTTTCCCAAACTTTCATTTCGAGCATGTCGATCTCGCCGACCGCGATGGCATCTCGGGGGTCTTTGCGTCGGTCGCGCCGCAGATCGTCGTCAACCTCGCCGCGCAGGCGGGCGTCCGCTACTCGCTGGTCAATCCGTATGTCTATGCGCAAAGCAATCTAAACGGCTTCCTCAACATCCTGGAAGGGTGCCGGCAGGCCTCGGTCGGCCATCTCGTCTATGCATCGTCAAGCTCGATCTATGGCGGCAGCACGCGCATGCCGTTCTCCGTGCATGATTCCGCCGACCATCCCCTCAGCCTCTATGCCGCCAGCAAGAAGGCAAACGAGCTGATGGCCCACACCTACAGCCATCTGTTCGGGCTGCCGACGACGGGCCTGCGCTTCTTCACCGTCTACGGTCCGTGGGGACGGCCCGACATGGCCTTGTTCATCTTCACCAAGGCCATCCTCGCCGGTCAGCCGATCGATGTCTTCAACCATGGCAACATGCAGCGGGACTTCACCTACATCGACGATATCGTCGAGGGGGTGGCCCGCGTCATGCAGCATCCAGCGACGCCCAATCCCGATTGGACAAGCGCTGCACCGGACCCCGCGACGAGCACCGCGCCGTTCAGGATCCATAACATCGGCGACAGCTCGCCTGTCGAGCTCAGCCGGCTGATCGACGTTCTGGAAGACGCTCTCGGGCGCAAGGCAATCCGCAACCTGATGCCGCTGCAGCCGGGCGATGTGCCTGCGACTTATGCCGACGTCGCATCGCTCGAGGCGGTGATCGGCTTCAAGCCCAGGATCCCGATCGAGATCGGCGTCCCGCGCTTCGTGCAATGGTATCGGGATTTCTACCAGGTCTGATTGCAGGTCAGAGCAATTCCAGGAAAAGTGTGAGCGGTTGAGTTCGGCGCCTTCGCCGTAACCTTCCGTCTGGAACTGCCTCAAAAACAAAGGGATAGAGCGGCGACTATCCGAGCTCGCCGCTCGTTCAGTCGGCCCGGCGTGCCTGCCTGTCGATCCAAAGCGCGATCAGCGTGCAGGCGGCGCCCGAAAGCAGATAGGCGCCGGCGGCGATGAGGCCGAAATTGCCGGCCAGGAGCAGCGCCGCGAGCGGCGCGAAGCCGGCGCCGAACATCCAGGCCAGGTCCGATGTCACCGCCGAGCCGGTATAGCGGTGCTGGCGCGAGAAGCTCGATGCGACGACGCCTGAGGATTGCCCGAAGCTCAAGCCCAGCAGGATGAAGCCGAGCACCATGAACACCGTCTCGCCGACGGTGCCGCCGTTGAGAAGTTGTGGGGCAAAGCCGCTGAAGGCTGCGATGGCGACGGCGCCGCCGCCGAGCAGGGCGCGGCGTCCGACACGGTCGGCCAGCGGACCCGATGCAACGATCGCCGCGATGCCAAACAGCGCGCTCACCACTTCGATGACCAGGAAACGTTCCGGACCCTCATTGGTGAACAGGAACACCCAGGACAGCGGGAACACCGTCACCATATGGAACAGGGCGAAGCTCGCCAGCGGCGCGAAGGCGCCGACGACGACGTTGCGTCCTTCCGTCCGGACCATCTCTCTGATGCGCGTCGGCTGCAGGTCGCCGCTCTCGTAGAGTTTTGAGAATTCGGGCGTGACCACGATGCGCAGCCTGGCAAACAGCGCCACGACGTTGATGGCGAAGGCGACGAAGAAGGGATAGCGCCAGCCCCAGGCGAAGAAGTCGTCGGCCGAGAGGTTGGCGACGAAGAAGGCAAACAGCGAGCTTGCCACGATGAGCCCGATCGGCGCGCCGAGTTGCGGGATCATTGCATAGATGCCGCGCCGGTTCTGCGGCGCATTCAGCGCCAGGAGCGAGGGCAATCCGTCCCATGTCCCACCGAGCGCCAGGCCCTGCAGGAAGCGGGTGAGCGACAGCAGCCAGGCGGCGACCGTGCCGACGTCCTCATAGGAGGGCAGGAACGCCATGGCGACCGTCGAGGTGCCGAGCAGGAACAGCGCGATCGTCAGCTTGGCGCCGCGGCCATAGGCGCGGTCGATCGCCATGAACAGCACGGTGCCGAACGGGCGCGCGATGAAGGCCAGCGCGAAGATGGCGAAGGAGTAGAGCGTTCCGACCAGCGGGTCGTGGGTTAGGAACACAAGCTTGGGGAACACGATCACGGAAGCGATCGCATAGACGAAGAAATCGAAGAATTCCGACGTCCTGCCGATGATCACGCCGACCGCGATATCGCCAGCGCTGACCTGGCCGTGATGCGAGCCGATCAGCCTGCTGTCCGTTTCGGAAGTCGAAGTTTCAGCCATCGTTTCCGTCGTCACCAAACTCAACTTCGGAACGCGATTGTCGTCGTCCCGACGCTATGTTGTCGTCATCCAGATGCGACGTTGTCGTCATCCAATTATGCGTGCACACTTTCGCGAAAGCCATACCGGCTGGGCATTGGACAAATTGTCCAATGTCGTCGCTGTGCCTGCGGCAGTAGCCGTTGGTCCATATCGCATCGCAACCTGCAGAGATCCTGCTGCAGGGCCATCGAGGGCAGCGTTTGATGAGACGATCCGGAGCCTTGCTTCTTTTTCCGCTCGCCGTGCTGCTGAGCGGCTGCGACCTAGTCGTGCTGGCGCCCGCGGGCGACGTGGCAGTGCAGCAGCGCGACCTGCTCGTCGTCTCGACCCTGCTGATGCTCATCATCATCCTGCCGGTCATGGCGCTGACCGTGCTGTTCGCCTGGCGCTACCGGCAATCCAGCACCACGGCGATCTACACGCCGGACTGGGACCATTCGACCAAGCTGGAGCTGGTGATCTGGGCGGCACCCCTGCTCGTCATCATCTGCCTCGGCGCGCTCACCTGGCTCGGCTCCCATCTGCTCGATCCCTACCGGCGCATCGACCGGATCGAACCAGGACAGCCGGTCACCCAGAACCACAAGCCGCTCAGGGTCGACGTCGTCGCGCTGGATTGGAAATGGCTCTTCATCTATCCGGATTACGGCATTGCCTCCGTCAACGAGTTGGCGGCGCCGGTCAACCAGCCGATCGACTTCCGCATCACCTCCTCGACGGTGATGAACTCATTCTACATTCCGGCCCTTGCCGGACAGATCTACGCCATGCCCGCCATGGAGACGAAGCTGCACGCGGTCATCAACCGTCCGGGCACCTATTCCGGCTTCTCGGCCAACTACAGCGGCGCCGGCTTCTCCGGCATGCGCTTTGCGTTCCACGGGCTCTCCGATCAGGCCTTCGGTGAGTGGGTGACCCAGACCAAAGGTGCGCAGGCTACGCTCAGCCGCGAGACGTATCTCGAGCTCGAGCGTCCGAG
Source organism: Mesorhizobium sp. CA6 (assembly GCF_020165035.1). NCBI lineage: Bacteria > Pseudomonadati > Pseudomonadota > Alphaproteobacteria > Hyphomicrobiales > Phyllobacteriaceae > Mesorhizobium > Mesorhizobium sp. CA6. The sequence continues at coordinate 83,320 of NZ_JAIUHI010000005.1, forward strand.
CGAGAACGAGCCGGTCCGCCACTATGCCTCCGTCGATCCCGACCTCTATGGCGCGATCCTCAATCTGTGCGTCGAGCGCGGCAAGATGTGCATGAACGAGATGATGTCGATCGACGCCAAGGGCGGCCTTGGGCTGGCCGGCGTGCGCAACACCTTGCCGCTGCAATATGACAAGCTTGCCCGGCGCGGCGCGGTGTTCGGCAACGATCCGTCCTATGTCGCCAGCATCTGCACGGCGGAGGAAGCAGCCGCCGCCTCGCGCTCGGCCCGCGATGCCGGCGCGAAATACTGGCCAATGCGCGATCTTTCCCCGCTGCGCGGGGCAGGGCTGCTCAGTCCAGGGGCCGGCAGCCGCCGCGCCGATGCCGGGACCCCGTCGCTCGGCCTGCTGCGCTTCGAATTGTGAGGGATGGCGGATGCCTGAGTCGCTGACCAAATTCATCTTCGGCCGCCTCACTCTGGAGTCGCTGCCGCTGCACGAGCCGATCGTCGTCGTCACCTTCATCGTCGTGGCGTTGGGCGGCCTCGCGGTGCTCGGCGCGGTCACCTATTTCAAGCTTTGGGGTTATCTGTGGCGCGAGTGGTTCACCAGCGTCGACCACAAGAAGATCGGCATCATGTACATGGCGCTCGGCCTCGTCATGCTGCTGCGCGGCTTCTCCGACGCCATCATGATGCGCCTGCAGCAGGCCATCGCCTTCAACGGTTCCGAGGGTTACCTCAACGCTCATCACTACGACCAGATCTTCACCGCCCATGGCGTGATCATGATCTTCTTCGTGGCGATGCCTTTCGTCACCGGGCTGATGAACTTCGTCGTGCCGCTGCAGATCGGCGCGCGCGACGTCTCGTTCCCCTTCCTCAACAATTTCAGCTTCTGGATGACGGTCGGCGGCGCGATCCTGGTCATGGCCTCGCTGTTCGTCGGCGAGTTCGCCCGCACCGGCTGGCTGGCCTATCCGCCGCTCTCCGGCATCAATTACAGTCCCGACGTCGGCGTCGATTACTACATCTGGGCGCTGCAGGTCGCCGGCGTCGGCACGACATTGTCCGGCATCAACCTGATCTGCACCATCATCAAGATGCGCGCCCCAGGCATGACCATGATGCGCATGCCCGTCTTCACCTGGACCTCGCTCTGCACCAACGTGCTGATCGTCGCGTCCTTCCCGGTGCTGACGGCGGTGCTGACGCTGCTTGCGCTCGACCGCTATGTCGGCACCAACTTCTTCACCAACGATTTCGGCGGCAATCCGATGATGTATGTGAACCTCATCTGGATATGGGGCCACCCGGAGGTCTACATCCTCATCCTGCCGCTGTTCGGCGTCTTCTCCGAGGTCACCTCGACCTTCTCCGGCAAGCGCCTGTTCGGCTACACCTCGATGGTCTACGCCACGATAGTCATCACCATCCTGTCCTATCTCGTCTGGCTGCACCACTTCTTCACCATGGGCTCCGGCGCCAGTGTCAATTCCTTCTTCGGCATCACCACGATGATCATCTCGATCCCGACCGGGGCGAAGATATTCAACTGGCTGTTCACCATGTATCGCGGCCGCATCCGCTTCGAATTGCCGATGATGTGGACGGTGGCCTTCATGCTCACCTTCGTCGTTGGCGGGATGACCGGCGTGCTGCTTGCCGTGCCGCCCGCCGACTTCGTGCTGCACAACAGCCTGTTCCTGATCGCGCATTTCCATAACGTCATCATCGGCGGCGTGCTCTTCGGCCTGTTCGCCGGCATCGCCTATTGGTGGCCCAAGGCCTTCGGCTTCAGGCTCGATCCGTTCTGGGGCAAGGTTTCGTTCTGGTGCTGGGTGCTCGGCTTCTGGCTCGCCTTCATGCCGCTCTATATCCTCGGCCTGATGGGCGTGACCCGCCGCATGCGCGTCTTCGACGATCCCTCGCTGCAGATATGGTTCGTGATCGCCGCCTTCGGCGCGGTGCTGATCGCCTGCGGCATCGCCGCCTTCCTGGTCCAGATCTTCGTCTCCATCCGCAAGCGCGAAGCGCTGGCCGATCACACCGGCGATCCCTGGGACGGCCGCACCCTCGAATGGTCGACCTCCTCGCCGCCGCCGGCCTACAACTTCGCCTTTACGCCGGTCATTCGCGACAACGACGCCTGGTTCGACATGAAGAAGGCCGGCTACCGGCGCCCGCTGTCCGGATTCAAACCGATCCACATGCCGAGCAACACCGGCACCGGCGTCGTCCTGGCGGTTTTCAGCGTCGCGCTCGGCTTCGGCCTGATCTGGTACATCTGGTGGCTGGCGGCGCTGAGCTTCGTCTGCCTCATCGCCACCGCGATCGGCCACACCTTCAACTACCACCGCGACTTCGACATCCCGGCTGCCGAGGTCACGCAAACCGAAGAGGCGAGGACGACGCTCCTCGCCGCCCAGGGCTAGGAATTGAGCATGGCATCGAGCGCGATCACGGCCGTCGCGGAACCGGTCTTCCACCTGGAAGAAGAGCACGCGCACGCCGAAGGCGGCAGCACCATGCTCGGCTTTTGGCTCTACTTGATGAGCGACTGCCTGATCTTCGCCATGCTGTTCGCGGCCTATGGCGTGCTCGGCGGCAATTACGCGGCGGGTCCGGCGCCGAAGGATCTGTTCGATCTCGGTCTGGTGGCGGTCAACACCACCATGCTGCTCTTGTCCTCGATCACTTATGGCTTTGCCATGCTGACCATGGACAAGGGCCGTGTCGGCGCGACGCAGGCCTGGCTCGTGGTGACCATGCTGTTCGGCCTGGCGTTCCTCTCCATCGAGCTATCCGAATTCGCGCACATGATCCATGAAGGCGCGACCCCGCAGCGCAGCGCCTTCCTGTCGTCCTTCTTCACCCTGGTCGGCACGCATGGCCTGCACGTGACCTTCGGCATCGTCTGGATGGTGACGCTGATGGTGCAGGTCGCGAGACACGGCCTCATCGAGGCCAACCGCCGCCGGCTGATGTGCCTCTCGATGTTCTGGCACTTCCTCGACGTCGTCTGGATCGGCGTCTTCACCTTTGTCTATCTGATGGGGATGCTCAGATGAGCGCTCATGATCATGCGGGTCACGACCATACCCATGGCGGCGCCGCGCACGGGTCGCTGAGGGGCTACCTGATCGGTTTCGTCCTGTCGGTGATCCTCACCGCCATCCCGTTCTGGATGGTCATGACCGGCGCCATGGACAACAAACAGGCCGCGGCCATCATCATCATGGCCTTCGCGGTGGTGCAGATCGTGGTGCACATGGTCTTCTTCCTGCATATGAACCCCGCCTCGGAAGGCGGATGGTCGATGCTGGCGCTCATCTTCACTGTGGTTCTCGTCGTCATCGTGCTGAGCGGCTCGCTCTGGGTGATGTACCACCTCAACGCCAACATGATGCCCGGGCTCCACGAGATGCGGGAGATGCCATGAGCCCCATTTCAGGCGTGGGCGTGTTGCGCGCGGGGAGGGCCAAAGCCGAGGCAAAGGACATGACCGGCCGGGCAGGTATCGGCTCTCATGCGGCCTCGAAGGGTTCCACGTCGCGATTCTTGGCTGTGGTGCTTGGGCTTCTCGGCGTTCTGATGTTTCTCGGGCTCGGCGTCTGGCAACTGGAAAGACGGGTCTGGAAGCTCGACCTGATCGCCCGCGTCGACCAGCGCATCCATGCTCCAGTCGTCGATGCGCCCGGCCCGCAGGACTGGAGCGGGTTGAGCGCACCGGACTACGAATATCGCCACGTGCGGTTGACCGGGCGCTTGCGGGGCGGCGCCAACACGCTGGTGCAGGCGGTGACCGAGCTTGGCGGCGGCTATTGGGTGCTGACGCCGATGCGCGACGACCGCGGTTTCACGGTCCTCGTCAACCGCGGCTTCATCCCGCAGGAGCGCAAGGTGGAGTTCGAGCGGGAGAATGCCGCGCTCGCCTCGCCGGCGACGGTTGAGGGGCTGCTGCGCATCAGCGAGCCCGGCGGCGGTTTCCTGCGCAGAAACGATCCGGCTGCCGATCGCTGGTATTCGCGCGACGTCGCGGCAATCGCCAAGGCGCGCGGCCTGGCGGATGTTGCGCCCTATTTCATCGATGCCGAGGCATCCGGCGCTGCTGGCTGGCCGCGCGGCGGGCTCACCGTCGTCACCTTCCGCAACAGCCATCTCGTCTATGCTTTGACCTGGTTTGCCCTTGCAGGGATGCTGGCGACGGCGCTTGCCGGGCAGGTCCTCACCGGCCGCCGGAACTGGGATGCAGCGTGATGAATATCGCGTGGCCCCATCACGACAAGCCGTTCCTGATGCTTCCTCCAACGCGGCAGGGAGGCGCCGCCTCGAACGCCGACGTCACGAACAGGAAGAACCTGCTCCTGCTCATCCAGCTGCGCTGGCTGGCAGTGGCGGGGCAGGTGCTGACCATCCTGGTCACGCAATACTGGTTCGCCATCCCGCTGCCGCTCACCGAGATGGCGGGCGTGGTGCTTTTCCTGGTCGGCCTCAACATCTTCAGCCTGCTCGCCCTGCGCGGCAACTGCCGGATCTCCAACGCGCAGCTCTTCGTCGCGCTGATTTTCGACATGGCGGCGCTGACGACGCAGCTCTACCTGAGCGGCGGCGCCTCGAATCCGTTCGTGTCGCTCTATCTCCTGCAGATCACGCTCGGCGCCGCGCTGCTGGCGCCATGGTCGACCTGGCTCCTGGTGGTGGCGGCTTCGGCCTGCTTCGTCTTCCTCATCTTCGTTTTCCAGCCGATCGCGCTCCCGCATCATGGCGGCAGCGATCTCCTGGCGCTGCATCTGCGCGGCATGTTCATCTGCTTCGTGCTCGCGGCCGGGCTGATCGTGATCTTCATGACGCGCATCAACCGCAACCTGCGCGAACGCGATGCCTATCTCGCCGACCTGCGCCAGCGTTCGGCCGAGGAAGATCACATCGTGCGCATGGGCCTGCTGGCCTCGGGTGCCGCGCATGAACTGGGCACACCGCTGTCGACAATATCGGTCATCCTGTCCGACTGGCGCCAGATGCGCGGCGTCAAGCGCAACCGCGAGCTTTCCGAGGACGTGGCCGAGATGCAGGCGCAGATCGAGCGCTGCAAAGGCATCGTCACGGGCATTCTCATGTCCTCCGGCCAGGCGCGGGGCGAGGGCACCATCCGCACCACGATCCGCCGGTTCCTCGACGATCTCGTCGAGGAATGGCGCGTCAGCCGCCAGCCTATCAAGCTGGACTACGGCAATGGTTTCGAGCCGGACGAGCCGATCGTGTCCGACACGGCGCTGAAACAAGTGATCTTCAATGTGCTCGACAATGCGCAGGAGGCATCGCACGATTGGGTCGGCATCACCGCCGAGCGGCAGGATGAGAAGCTGGTGCTCTCCGTCGAGGATCGCGGACCCGGTTTCGACAAGGATATTCTGGCAACGCTCGGCCAGCCCTATATGTCGAGCAAGGGGCGACCAGGCGGCGGCCTGGGCCTCTTCCTGGTGTTCAACGTGGTGCGCAAGCTTGGCGGCGACGTTTCGGCGCACAACATGGCCGAGGGCGCCCGTGTTACCCTTTCGCTGCCGCTGGCGGCGCTGACCTATGGAGACGATCGTGAAATCTGATCGATCCTTGTTCGTAATCGAGGACGACGCGACCTTTGCGCGCACGCTCAAACGCTCGTTTGAAAAGCGCGACTACGACGTCGTGGTCTGCCACGACCGCGAGGCGCTGCTGGTCGCGCTTGAAACGGCCGTTCCGGCCTACGCCGTCGTCGATCTCAAGCTCGGATCGGGATCGGGTCTCGAATGCGTTAAGCTTCTCAGCGCCCGCAATCCGTCGATGCGCATCGTCGTGCTGACGGGATTTGCCAGCATCGCCACGGCCGTCGAGGCGATCAAGCTCGGCGCGGGCCACTATCTGGCCAAGCCCGCCAACACCGATGACATCGAAGCCGCCTTCGGCCGCGCCGAGGGTGACGCTTCGGTGCCGCTCACCAGCCGCCCCACCTCGATCAAGAACCTCGAATGGGAGCGTATCCACGAAACGCTGGTCGAGACCGGCTTCAACATCTCCGAAACCGCGCGCCGGCTCGGCCTGCACCGGCGCACGCTTGCCCGCAAGCTCGAGAAGCGCGTGGTGCAGTAGGGCGCCGCACCAAGATTATTCGCGAACGGCCACGGCCAGCACCGAGACGCAGTCGCCAGCCTTGACCAGGCCCGGGAAATGACGCGCGGCGAGCAGCCCCGACATCCTTGCCCTGATCTCCTGCGGCGGCTGCCCGGTGCGCCCGACCGGATGGATGCGCGCGACCACCTGGCCGTCCTTCAAAGGCTCGCCGAGGTCGACCACCGTCTCGATCATGCCGTCATCCTCGGCGAAGGCGAAGCAATCGCCCGACGGCATGTCCAGCCATTGGGTTCTGCCCTTCTCGACCTCACCATCGACGATGCCGGCGTGGCGGAGCACGTTGAGGATGCCGCGCCGGGCGATCCGCACCGTCTCGGCGCGCGAGGTTCCGCCGCCGCCGAGCTCGGTAGTGACGAAGACCTTGCCCATCTCCTCGGCGGCCGTGTCATACATGCCGACCGCGTCGATCTCGGTCATGCGCATCGAGAACGGCGCCGAGAAAGCCTCGACGGCGGCGAAGGCTTTCTTCTCCTGGGCCTTGTCCGGCAGCGTATGCGCCGCGCAGAACGGCACGAAGTCCAGCGTCTTGCCGCCGGAATGGAAGTCGAAGACGATGTCCGCGCGCGGCAGCAGCTCGCGCTGGAAATAGTCGGCGATCTTCTCCGTCACTGTGCCGTCCGGGCGCCCAGGGAAAGAGCGGTTCATGTTGCCCTTGTCGATCGGCGAGGTGCGCGTGCCGGCCCGGAAGGCCGGATAGTTCATCGCCGGCAAGATGATGACCGTGCCGGAGACATTTTTCGGATCGAGCGTGCGGGCGAGTTCGTAGAGCGCCAGCGGCCCCTCATATTCGTCGCCGTGATTGCCGCCGGTGAGCAGCGCCGTCGGGCCCTTGCCGTTGCGCACGACGCAGACCGGGATCATCACCGAGCCCCAGGCGGAATCATCGCGGCTGTAGGGCAGGCGCAGGAAGCCGTGCTGGACGCCGTCGCGCTCGAAGTCGACGGTGGGCGTGATCGGCGAGGGACGCAAAGCGGACATCGGCTCAGTCCTTCACGAACAGCTTGCGCGGCACGTTGGCCAGGCACTCGACGCCGGTGTCGGTGATCAGGATCGACTCGGTGATCTCCAACCCCATCGTCTCCAGCCACAGTCCGGTCATGAAATGGAAGGTCATGCCGGGCTTGAGCTCGGTGCGGTCGCCGGGGCGCAGGCTCATGGTGCGCTCACCCCAGTCCGGCGGATAGGAGATGCCGATCGGGTAGCCGGTGCGGTTGTCCTTGACGATGCCGTATTTCTTCAACACGGCGAAGAAGGCGTTGGCGATATCTTCGCAGGTGTTGCCGGGCTTGGCGGCCGCGAGGCCGGCTTCCATGCCTTCCAGCGTCGCCTTCTCGGCGTCGAGGAAGGCCTGGGTCGGCTTGCCGAGAAACACGGTGCGCGACAGCGGACAATGATAGCGATTGTAGCAGCCGGCGATCTCGAAGAACGTGCCTTCATTCACCTTCATCGGCTTGTCGTCCCAGGTGAGATGGGGCGCCGAGGCGTCCGCTCCCGACGGCAAGAGCGGCACGATCGCCGGATAGTCGCCGCCGATGCCGGCGACGCCGCGCGTGCCGGCATCGTAGATCTCGGCGACCAAATCGCATTTGCGCATGCCGACCTCTATTTTGTCGACGATCCGCTGGTGCATCGCCTCGACGATACGGGCGGCGTTGCGCATATACTCGATCTCGGTCGGGCTTTTCACGGCGCGCTGCCAGTTCACCAGCGCTGTGGCGTCGGCAAAGCGGGCGTTGGGCAGGTGCTTCTGCAACGCCGCGAAGGCTGCGGCCGAAAACCAGTAATTGTCCATCTCGACGCCGATGCTGAGCTTGTCCCAGCCGCGCCCGGCCAGCACGCTGGCGAGGTAATCCATCGGATGCCGCTCGGTCGACTGCACATAATGGTCGGCGTAGCCGATGATGTTGTCATGCGCGAGATACGCGGTGCGCTTGGCGCCGTTGGCGTCTTGGCCGCGGCCGTACCAGACCGGCTCGCCGGAAGGCGGCACGATGACGGCCTGATGCACATAGAACGACCACCCGTCATAGCCCGTCAGCCAGGCCATGTTGGAGGGATCGCTGACGATCAGCAGATCGACGCCTTTAGCCTCCATGGCTTTTCGTGTCTTGGCGAGGCGCTCCGCATATTCGCCGCGCGAGAATTTCAAATTTGGCTGCATTTTGTTGTCCTCGTTTGTTGGGCCTGGCGGCCAGCATCAACTTTCGAAATCGAGCCCGGCATTGGCGGCGCGCGCACGGTCGCGAGCCAAAGTGGCGATTGCGGTGTCCTGCACGCCGGTGCCGGTGAGGTCGGCGATGGTGATGTCGCTGGCCGAGCGCCGTCCCGGCTTGCTGCCGGCGATGATCTGGCCAAGTTCCGTGACCTCGGCGTCGGCGGCGAAGACCGCCGCCTCGATGGCGTGGTGGAGCTCGCCGAGGCGCCGCGTCTGCTTGGCGCTGTCGGCAACGTAGAGATCGGCCATGCGCAGGATCGCCGGCGCGATCTCGTTCTTGTGCTCGGCGTCTGAGCCCATGGCGGTGATGTGTTGGCCGGCGGTGACGAAACCGGCCTTGACCAGCGGTTCGGTCGACGGCGTTGTGGTGACGATGATGTCGGCGCCCGCTGCCGCGTTCGCCGCATCCGGCTCGGCCCGCACGAGAATACCGAGCTTCTCGCGCAGGCGCGCGGCGGTGGCTTCAGCCTTGGCGGCGTCGCGCGCCCAGATGCGCGCTTCCTCGATCGGTCTGACGAGACGCAGCGCTTCCAACTGCAGGCCGGCCTGCAGGCCGGCGCCGAAGATCGCGGCCACGCTGGAGTCTTGGCGCGACAAATGCTTGGCCGCGACCGCGCCGGCGGCGGCCGTGCGGATGTCGGTGAGATAGCCATTGTCGAGCAGCAGCGCCTCGACCACACCGGTCTTGGCCGAAAGCAGCACCATCATGCCGCCGCCGCTCGGCAGGCCAAGCGTCGGATTGTCGAAGAAACCGGAGCTTATCTTGACGGCGAAACCGTCAATGCCCGGCACATAGGCAGACTTCACGTCGACCTCGCCGCGATGCTCGTGAATGTCGAGTCGCAGGATCGGTGGCATCGCCACCGGCAGGGTGGCCAAGGCGCGAAAAGCGTCCTCGACGCAGGCAACGGCGTCCAGATCGAGCGTCACGATCCTGCGCAGATCACTCTCGGTGAGAATGGTTATGCGGCTCATGCTGCGCGCTCCGCGATTGTCTCGCCGCAGACGATGCGGCGGTGCAGGTCCATGTCGATGTTCTTGCCGGAGAGGATGAGAACAGTGGGGCCGCTCACTTTGACCTTGCCGGCAAGCAGCGCGCCGATGCCGACGGCGCCGGCGCCTTCGACTATCTCGCGCTCCTCTTCATACGCATGGCGGATGCCGGCGGCGATCTCGTCCTCGGCCAGCAGGACGACGTCGTCGAGCAGTCCCCGGCACATGGCAAAGGTCAGCCGGTTGTCGAGCCCGATGCCGCCGCCGAGCGAATCCGCCAGCGTCGGCAGTTCCTCGACCTGCACCGGCCGGCCGGCGTCGAGGCTGGCCTTCATCGCAGCACCGCGCGCCATCGAGATGCCGATGACTTTGGTGCGCGGGCTCACGCCTTTGACCGCCGCCGCCACACCGGCTGCCAGCCCGCCGCCGGAGAGCGGCACCAGCACGCTTGCCGCGTCCGGAACCTGCTCCATGATTTCCAGCCCGAGCGTGCCTTGCCCGGCGACGATATCGGGATGGTCGAAGGGCGGTAGCATGACCAGCCCTTCATCCGCCACCAGCCTGTCGACTTCCTGCTGGGCGTCATCCTGGCTGTTGCCGACGATGCGGATATCCGCGCCGAGGCGACGGATGGCGTCGAGCTTGTTTCCCGGCACCAGCCTCGACATGCAGATCACCGCGCGGATGCCTTCGAGCTTCGCCGCATGCGCCAGCGCGCGGCCGTGATTGCCGGTCGAGGCGGCGACGACGCCGCGCGATTTTTCTTCCGCGCTCAATGCTGCGATCGCATTGGAAGCGCCGCGTAGCTTGAACGCGCCGGTGGTCTGGTGATGCTCCAGCTTGAGATGAACGGGACGGCCAGCGCGGTCCGAGAGGCTTTGCGACAGCACGATGGGTGTCCGCTCGACCTTGCCTGCAATGCGCTCGCGCGCCGCGCGAATATGCTGAAGCTCAACAATCATTTCGATCACGGGCATTTCGTTCACTGGGCCAGCGGCTTCGTCCACAGCCGGCCGAATTCGGGCCGGGGCGTTTCGTCGCCGCACAGCCGCAGGCAGTTCCAGCCGCTGGCCTGGTTGCTGGTGACGACCGGACGTCCGATCGCCTCTTCCATGCCGGGAACCGCCAGTGCGGCGCGCAACGCAGTGCATGAGACGAACAGCGCATCGGCCTGCGGATGGGTGACCTTGCGTGCCAACTCGACCAGGGACGCCGGCGTGATGCGCGCCATCTCGCGGTCATCCTCGAAACCGAGGCAGGTGAAGCTTTCGATATCGAAGCCGTGCGCGGCGAAATAGCCGGCCATCGGCCGGCTGGTCTCGACGGTGTAAGGGGTCAGGATGCTGATGCGCTTCACCCCGAAAGCGTTCAGGCCGCGCACGCCGGCCATCGGTGGGGTGACGACGGGCACGCCGGGCTTGGCTGCATGGATCGCCTGCTCGATCTCGGCATCGCCGATCACCACCGACGCAGAGGTGCACGAGTAGCATATCGCATCGAGCGCCTCGTCCGGCAGGATCAGCGCCGCGCCCGCCGAAAGCGACGGCTGCATCTTGCGCAGGTTTTCCGGAGTCGTCGGGTTGGCGTAGGGGATGCGCGCGACATAGACGCCGATCCGCCCGCTCGCCACCATGCGGCGGAAGTCCACCTCGCTGGTGTGGTCGGTCGCAAGCGCAATCAGTCCGACGCGCTTTTCCAGCGGACGCGAGTCCAGCGTGGGGCGCGCCGCTTCGAGGCGAATCTCGGGCAATGCTTTCATGACTTTCATCTTTCGATCCTGCCGTAGCGATGCTCCAGCCAGCGCAACAGCACGACGGAGCAGAGGCTGATGACGAGGAAGAAGGCGCCGACCAACGTCATTGGTTCGATGTAGCGGTAATAGGTGTTGGCAACGCTCTTGGCCTGGTTCATCAGTTCCAGCACGGTGATCGCCGACAGCAGCGGCGTCTCCTTGAACATGGCGATGAAATAGTTGGCCAGGGCCGGGATCATCGGCGGGATCGCCTGCGGCAGGATGACATGCGTCCAGGTGTGGCGGCCGCCCAGATTGCAGGCCTTGGCAGCTTCCCACTGGCCGCGCGGCACATTGTCGATGCCGGCGCGGTAAACCTCGGCCGTGTAGGTGCCGTAATGCAGGCCGAGCCCGATGACCCCCGCCACCAGCGGCGGCAGCAGGATACCGATATCGGGCAGCACGTAGAAGATGAAATAGAGCTGCACCAGGAGCGGCGTGCCGCGGATGAACTCGGCGAACCAGCCGACGCTGCGCGCGACGATGCGGTTCTCCGAGCGCCGCGCCAGCGCGATCCCAAGCCCCACGATCGCCGCCAGGACCGAGCCGAGCACCGTCGCCAAGATGGTGATCTTCACCCCCTGGATCAGGGTTGGCATAATCTCCCAGACGAAGTTCCAATCCCAGTCCATTATTTGGCCCATTCCATCAGACGCGCACTCCGTCGAGGCCGCGCGCCATGCGGCGCTCCAGCGTGCGAATGCCCCAGGAGATAATCAGCGCCAGCGCGAAATAGATGACGAGAACGGAGAGGAAGGGCATCAGCGTGCTGCCGGTCTGCGAGCGCACCACCTGCGCCTGGAAAGTCAGGTCGGCGAGCGAGATAAGCGAGACGACGGAGGTTGCCTTGAGCAGCTCGATCGCGTTGTTGCCGAAGGTCGGCAGCATGACCAGCAGCGCCTGCGGCAGGATCACATGGCGCATGCCTTGCCAGCGGCCGAGATTGAGCGCCGTGCAGGCCTCGTATTGCTCGCGGCCGACCGACAGGATGGCGCCGCGCACGACTTCCGCCGCATAGGCGCCGACATTCAAACCCAGCGCCAGCACGCCGGCCTGCAGCGGCGTCAGCGACAGGCCGGCGAAAGGCAGCACGAAATAGGCCCAGAACAGCTGCACGAAGATCGAGGTGCCGCGGAAGAATTCGATGTACGTCGTCGCCAACGCGCGGATGATGAAGAAGCGCGACACGCGCCCCATGCCGGCCAGAAAGGCCATGATCAGCGCAAGCACCGACCCCATCAGCGTCAGCTCGATGGTGACAAGAGCTCCCTGCAATATCAGGCCGAGATAGCCGGACCACTGGGTCATAAAACTAGAAGTTTCCAACGTTGATGTGCTTGGCGCCTCCCATCGACAGAGAGATGCCGGTTTACCCTCCATAGCTGCAGCGCAGCTGCTGCGTAGGATGGGCAGGCAGATGAGGGGCGGAACCAGCCTTACAGAACTTGGCGCCGCCCCTCATCCGGCTCTTCGAGCCACCTTCTCCCCGCAAGCAGGGAGAAGGCAAAGAGCATTATTTCGCCGCGCAGAGCTTCTCGCGCGTCGTCGACATCGCCGCCTTGGCGGAGAAGCCGTAGGGCTCGATGATCTTGGCGAACTCGCCGGACTTCTTCATCTTGGCGAGCTCGACGTCATAGGCGTCGCGCAGTGCCTCGTCGCCTTTCTTGAAGGCCGCGCCATCGCAATAGACCGGCGCGCCCTGCACCGGCGCGATCACTTCGAGGTTCGGGTCGTTGGCCTTCTTCATCAGGTCGTTGATCGAGAGCACAGGCAACGAATAGGCGTCGATACGGCCGTCCTGCACCATCTTCAGGCCGCTCTGGCCGTCCGGCACGACGATGACGCGATCGCGCGGCACGCCGGCAGTGAGCGCCAGCTTCTCCTCGGTGCCGCCGCCCGGCGCACCGACCGTGGCGGAGCTGTCCTTGGCGATGTCCTCGTAGCTCTTGAAGCCCTTCGGGTTGCCCTTCTTCACCAGCATCGCTTCGGCATCGCAAAGCACCGGCTCGGAATAGGCGACCGCCGCGCAACGCTCCGGCTTCATGAACAGGCCGGCGGTGACGACGTCGAAGCGGCCGGCCTGCAGGCCGGGGATCATCGCGCCGTATTCGGAGATGGAAGCGACGATGTCGTTGACGCCGAGACGCTTGAAGATCTCGCGCGCCACGTCGGGCGCCGCGCCCGATACCTTCCCGTCGGCGGCGACCGCCGTATAGGGCGGCTCGTTGGCGATGGCGACGCGGGCGAAGCCTTGCTGCTTGAGCTGCTCCAGCTTGGCGTCATCCGCCGACCGCGCGCCGGGGGCGAGCAGCATCGCGGTGATCGCGAGGCCGGCGACGCCAGCCAGAATGCCAAGTTTCTTCATTGTTCCCAACTCCTTGTTTGTCTTCTTGGTTTGCCTGGTTCGGGCGGCCTTTGACCGCCCGTGGACGGCTTGCGCCGCCCGCTCGCATTGCAGTCAGACGCGATGTCCGGCCGCGATGATCTTCTTCAGGAAGCTCTGCGTTCTTTCCTGTTTGGGATGGCGGAAAATCTCATCGGGCTTGCCTTCCTCGACGATCCTGCCGCGGTCGAAGAACAGCACGCGGTCGGCGAAGTCGTGGGCGAAGCCCATCTCATGGGTGACCAGAAGCATCGTCATGTCGGTCTCGGCGGCGAGCTTGCGCATGACGTTGAGCACTTCCTCGACGAGCTCGGGGTCGAGCGCCGAGGTGACCTCATCGAACAGCATGATCTTGGGCGACAGCGCCAGCGCCCGGGCGATCGCCACGCGCTGCTTCTGGCCGCCGGAGAGCTGCGCCGGCATCGCCTTCGCCTTGTCCGCAAGTCCGACCATGTCGAGCAGTTCCATCGCCCGCTTCTCGGCGGCGGCGCGCGCGACGCCCTTGGTCAGCATCGGCGCCAGGGTCACATTGTCCATGACGCATTTGTGCGGGAAGAGATTGAACAGCTGGAAGACCATGCCGATCTTCTGGCGCATCCTGGCCAGGTGCCGCTCGTCGGCCGGCAGCAGCTGGCCGTTGCGCTCCATGTGGTAGAGCTGCTCGCCGTCGATCTGGATATGGCCGCCGTCGATCTTCTCCAGCGTCATCAGGATGCGCAGGATCGTCGTCTTGCCGGAACCGGACGGGCCGATCAGCGCCAGCTTCTCGCCAGGCATGACCTGCATCGACAGGCCGTCCAGCACCTTGAAGGCGCCGAAGCTCTTCGAAATCGCATCAACCTTGATGATGGGCGCGGGCAATCCATGTCCCCGTTCTGGAGAAGCCTATGTCCTTAACGATGCGAAACGTGCCAAATCATGTCAATTGGGAAAATAATATCATGACAATATTTCCGGCACGGCACAATTTCAGGGCAATCTTCGTCCGCTTGTGATCAGATGGCGAGCAGGAGATGCTCCGGATCGCCGAGCAGCAGTTTGGCGACAACGCTCAGGCCCGCCCGCAGTTCCCCCTCGGTGGTCGATCCGAGCGAGATGCGCACGGCCGGATGCCAGGGCGTGTCGGCGATGCGGAACGAGGTGCCCGGCGCGATCGCCACCCCCCGCAGGCGCGCCTGCGCGACAAAGCTCTCCTCGGCCCGGTCGCCCGGCAGCTCGAGCCACAGATGCAGCCCGTCGCGATGACAGCGATAGTCGACACCCGTGAGCACTTCCGCGGCGATCTCCTGGCGGCGCCTCAGCGCGCCACGCTGCCAGTTGACCAGTTCCATCGCTGTGCCGTCGGTCACCCAGCGCGTAGCGATCTCTGCAACCATCGGCGTCGCCATCCAGTTCGAGACTAGGTGGCGGTTGGCGACGGCCGCGACATAGCGGTCCGGTACCGCGAGATAGCCGATGCGCAGGCCTGGCACGACGATTTTGGTGAAGGAGGTGACGTAGAGCGTCCGTTCCGGCGCGAAGGCGGCAACCGCCGGCGGCTTGCCTTCAACCAGCGGCCCGAGCACGTCGTTCTCGATGATGGCAATGTCGTGCTTGCGCGCGACCGCCGCGATCTGCTCGCGCCTTGTGGCGTCCATCAGCGTCGCCGTCGGGTTGATCACCGACGGCTGCACGAACACAGCGCGAATGTCCGAGAGGCGGCAGGCCTCGTCGAGCGCTTCGGGGACCAGCCCATTGCCGTCGATCGGCAGGCCTTCGAGGTTGAAGCCGAGATAGCGCGCAAGCGGGATCAGCGTGTGGTGGCCGATCGCCTCGGTGGCGACCGTCGAGCCGGGCGGCGCGACGCTCATCAGCGCCACCGTCATGCCGGCAGTGGCGCCGTTGGTCAGGCTGATGTTCTGCGGCGAGGCTTCAAGGCCGCAAAGTTTCAGCCATTCGACCGCGACCGCGCGGTGGCGCGGGAAAACCATGTTGGGCCGGAACGACAGCGCCGAGCTCGACGGCAGGTTCTCGGCCAGCCAGCCCAGCGCCTGCTTCAGTTTCTCCAGATGCATCGGCTCGCAGACCGGCTTCAGGATGGAGAGGTCGATGACCTCGCCAAGCCGTTCCGGGATGTAGGGCGGCTCGGGCTCGCGACGCTGCGTCTGCACGAAACTGCCGCGGCCGACCTCGCCGGAAATCAGTCCCCGGCGGATCAACTCCTCATAGGCGCGGCTGACGGTTTGCACCGAAAGCTTCAGATCGTCCGCCAGCCGGCGATGCGTCGGCAGCCGCGTGCCGTTGGCCAGCCGCCCGTCATGGATGGCGCGCGCGAACTGGTCGGCCAGCGAGAGATAGGCCGGCCGGCGGATGAGAGCAGGATCTGGCTGCCAAAATGTCATGACTTATTAGAGATCGAAATCAGTGCAATTGACAATCGAAATAATGCATCGTCATGGTGTCCGCAACGAAAGGCGGACCCGCATGGCGGCAGCGAAACTCGACCCGATCGACCTCAGGATTCTCGACGCCATCCAGCGCGACGGACGCATCACCAAGCTCGCGCTGGCCGAGAAGGTCGGCCTGTCGCCGACGCCGTGCTGGATGCGGCTGCGCAAGCTGGAGAAGGCCGGCATCGTCTCCGGCTATCACGCCGCGATCGCCATGCGTGTCATCGCGCCGGTGGCGACGGTGCTGATGGAGGTGACCCTGGCCAATCATCGCCAGGCTGACTTCGACCGCTTCGAGCGGGTGGTGCGCGATATCCCGGAGATCGTCGCCTGCTGGTCGGTGGGCGGCGGCGTCGACTACGTGCTGAAAGTGATGGCGCGCGACATCGACGCCTATCAGCGGCTGGTCGACGGCCTGCTTGAGCGCGAGATCGGCATCGACCGCTACTTCACCTACATCGTCACCAAGACGGTCAAGGACGAGACCGTGCTGCCGGTGGCCGATCTGCTGCCGGAATAAGGGTGAGTCGGTCTCACGATCAGCGTGGAGATTAGCCGAAACGTCCGTCACTTCGTCATCCACGGGCGGAGCAAGGAGCGAAGCGACGCGGCGCAGACCCGAGGATCCATTCCGTAACGCCAAGGCGTTGCAACGGTGCAGAATTCTGCTCCGCTGCGCCCTTCGATCAAGGTCACGGAATGGATCCTCGGGTCTACGCGTCCGCTTCGCTTCCGCTCCGCCCGTGGATGACGAAGTTGTGGAGGCGACCAATTTCACCGGTTGGTGGCATCCGGCGGCTGGTAAGCTAGAGAGATTGACCTGCTCTCCCGGACAAATAGAGATAATCTCTCTCTGTCAGCCTGTCGAAACAGCCTCTTTGTCCCGATCTCGCGACTAGTCTCTTCACATCGCCTCGGCACCGGGAGTCCCGACTGATGTCCGCACATTTTGCCCGTACCAACCACCATGACGCGCTCGACCGCCTCGCCGATCGCCGGCTGCTGCGCGCGCTCGCCTATGTCGATGGCCACTGGACAGCGAGCGAAGCGGCGGCAAGTTTTGAGGTTACCGATCCGGCCACCGGCGCTACCGTCGCCTTCGTAGCCGCGCTCGATGCCGCCCAGACGACAAATGCGATCAATGCCGCGTCCCGCTCGTTTCCCGGCTGGCGCTCGGCGCTGCCGCAGGAGCGCTCGAAAATCCTGCGAAAATGGTTCGATCTGATCGTCGCCGCCAAGGATGATCTGGCGCTGCTGATGACGCTCGAGCAGGGCAAGCCGCTGAAGGAATCGCTTGGCGAGATCGACTACGCCGCGTCCTTTATCGAGTGGTATGCCGAGGAAGCGAAACGCCTCAACGCCGAAAGCGTCACCAGCCATCTGCCGAATGCCGAGATGTCGGTGCGCCGCGAGCCGCTCGGCGTGATCGGTGTCGTCACGCCCTGGAATTTTCCGTCGGCCATGCTCACCCGCAAGGCGGCGGCAGCTTTGGCTGCGGGCTGCACGGTGGTGGCGCATCCGTCCTCGGAGACGCCGCTGTCGGCCCTGGCTCTGGCTGAGCTCGGCGAGCGTGCCGGGCTGCCGGCAGGCGTCTTCAACGTCGTCACCGGCGATGCGCGCACGATTGTCGGCGCGATGTGCGCCGATGCGCGGGTCCGCGCGATGAGCTTCACCGGCTCGACCGAGGTCGGCCGGCTGATCGCCGCGCAGAGCGCTGCGACGATGAAACGACTGGTGATGGAGCTCGGCGGCCACGCGCCGCTGATCGTCTTCGACGACGCCGACATCGATAAGGCCGTGGCGATCGCGCTCGATGCCAAATTCGCCACCTCCGGCCAGGATTGCCTCGCCGCCAACCGCATCTATGTGCAGCGGCCGATCTATGATCGCTTCTGCGCCGCTTTCGCCCGCCGCATCGAGCAGCTCCGCACCGGCAATGGCTTATCGGCAGACGCCGATATCGGACCGCTGATGCATGAGCGCGCGGTCAAGAAGGTCGAGGAGCAGGTGGCCGACGCGCTCACCCACGGCGCGCGCTGCCTGACCGGGGGCAGGCGTCACGCGGCCGGGCAGCTGTTCTACCAGCCGACGCTGCTCGCCGATGTGCCGGACGAAGCGCTGATCATGCGCGAAGAAACCTTCGGCCCTGTCGCGGCTGTGACGCCATTCGACGACGAGGCGGAAGTCGTCACCCGCGCCAACGCCACGGAATATGGCCTGGTCGCCTATGTCGTCACCGAAAACGGCGCGCGCCAGGCGCGCATGGGCCGCGCCTTGGAGTACGGCATGGTCGCCATAAACCGGGTCAAGATCACCGGCGCGCCGATCCCTTTCGGCGGCGTCAAGCAATCAGGCATCGGCCGCGAAGGCTCCCGCCACGGCCTCGAAGCTTTTACAGACCTCAAATACCTTTGCCTCGACGTAGCCTAAGCTACGCAGGCCTCATTCTCGTCAGGAGTCAAAAATGCTCGAACAGTCCAACGAACTCTCCGCTTGGGATCGCGACCACTTCTTCCATCCCTCGACGCATATGGGCACGCACGCGCGCGGTGAATCGCCGGCCCGCATCATGGCCGGCGGCGAAGGCGTCACCGTCTGGGACAACACCGGCAAGAAGAGCATCGATGCCTTCGCCGGCCTCTATTGCGTCAATGTCGGTTACGGCCGCCAGAAGATCGCCGACGCCATCGCCGAGCAGGCGAAGAACCTCGCCTACTACCACGCCTATGTCGGGCATGGCACCGAGGCCTCGATCCGGCTCTCCAAGATGATCATCGACCGCGCGCCGAAGGGCATGAGCCGAGTCTATTTCGGTCTCTCCGGCTCGGATGCCAACGAGACCAACATCAAGCTGATCTGGTATTACAACAACGTTCTCGGCCGGCCGGAGAAGAAGAAGATCATCTCGCGCTGGCGCGGCTATCACGGCTCGGGCATCATGACTGGGTCGCTGACCGGGCTCGAGCTGTTCCACAACGCCTTCGACTTGCCGCGGGCGCCGATCCTGCACACGGAAGCGCCGTATTATTTCCGCCGCGCCGACCGCTCGATGAGCGAGGAGCAGTTCTCGCAATATTGCGCCGACAAGCTGGAAGAGATGATCCTGGCCGAGGGCCCGGACACGGTCGCGGCCTTCATCGGCGAGCCGATCCTCGGCACGGGCGGCATCGTGCCGCCGCCGGCCGGTTACTGGCAGAAGATCCAGGCTGTGCTGAATAAATATGACGTGCTGCTCGTCGCGGACGAGGTGGTGACCGGCTTCGGGCGTCTCGGCACCATGTTCGGCTCCGACCATTACGGGATCAAGCCGGACCTGATCACCATCGCCAAGGGCCTGACCTCGGCCTATGCGCCGCTCTCCGGCGTCATCGTCGCCGACAAGGTCTGGCAGGTGCTGGTCAAGGGCTCGGACAAGCTTGGCTCGCTCGGCCATGGCTGGACCTATTCGGCGCACCCGATCTGCGTTGCCGCCGGTGTCGCCAATCTCGAGCTGATCGACGAGATGGACCTGGTGCGGAACGCCGGCGAGACCGGAGCTTACTTCCGCGCAGAGTTGGCCAAGGCAGTCGGCGGACACAGGAATGTCGGCGAGGTGCGTGGCGATGGCATGCTGGCCGCCATCGAGTTCGTCAAGGACCGCGACGACCGCGTCTTCTTCGATCCGGCGCTGAAGGTCGGGCCGCAGATCGCCACCGCGCTCGCCGCCAGCGGCGTCATTGGCCGCGCCATGCCGCAGGGCGATATCCTCGGTTTCGCGCCGCCGCTCTGCCTGACGCGCGAGGAAGCCGACATCGTCGTCGCCAAGACCGCCGACGCCGTGAACAGCGTATTGGCCAGCATCTGAGAAGTGACATCCGAGAAGCGACATGAATGCCATGACCAGAACT
Organism: Mesorhizobium sp. CA6; assembly: GCF_020165035.1. Classification (NCBI taxonomy): domain Bacteria; kingdom Pseudomonadati; phylum Pseudomonadota; class Alphaproteobacteria; order Hyphomicrobiales; family Phyllobacteriaceae; genus Mesorhizobium; species Mesorhizobium sp. CA6. The sequence goes on from NZ_JAIUHI010000005.1 coordinate 103,169, forward strand.
CTTCCCGCCACCATGGCCGCCGTGCAGCTTACGGGCCATGGCGGCCTTGAGAAGCTCGTCTACCGCACGGATGTGAAGGTGCCGGCACCTGCCGCCGGCGAGGTGCTCGTCAAGGTCAGCGCCTGCGGCATGAACAACACCGATGTCTGGGTGCGCCAGGGCGCCTATGGCACGGAGGAAGATGCCGAGGCGGTGTCGACCTGGCGCCGGCAAGGCAACACTCTGACCTTCCCGCGCATCCAGGGCACCGACACTGTTGGCACGATCGTCGCCGTCGGCGACGGCGTGTCCGCGGAGCGCATCGGCGAGCGCGTCATGGTCGATTTCTCGATCTATAATCGCGACGACGATTCGCTGGCCGACATCGACTATATGGGCCACGGCCGTGACGGCGGTTATGCAGAATACCAGGCGCTGCCGGCCGAGAACGCGCATGTCGTCGACACCGATCTGAGCGATGTCGAGCTAGCCACCTTCTGCTGCGCCTATCTCACCGGCGAGCAGATGCTGGAGCGGGCGGCGCTAAAAGCTGGCGAGCGTGTGCTGGTCACCGGCGCCTCCGGCGGTGTCGGCTCCGGCATCGTGCAACTGGCGAGGGCGCGGGGCGCCATCCCCTATGCCGTCGTCGGCAAGGGCAAGGAACAGGCCGTGCTCGACATTGGCGTCGAGAAGGTGATCACGCGCGGCGTGGCCGACCTGCTCACCGCCGTCAACGAAGCGACTGGCGGCCAACCCATCGACGTGGTCGCCGACCTCGTCGGCGGCGCCATCTTCAACGACCTCCTACGCATCCTGCGGCCCGAAGGCCGCTACACGACTGCCGGCGCGATCGCCGGGCCGGTCGTGCAGCTCGACCTCCGCACCATGTATCTGAAGCAGCTCCAACTCCACGGCTCGAGCCAAGGCACCCGCGCGGATTTCCGCCGCATCGTGCGCTACATCGAGGAAAAGAAGATCAAGCCGCTGGTCGGCGGCGTCTACAAACTGTCGGACTTCCACCGCGCTCAGACCGACTTCATGGGCAAGGACTTTGTCGGCAAGCTGGTGGTGGTGCCGGACGCGATGTGGAGCGGCGCCTGACCCAGGAAAGAGGCCGGCTCGGGGTCGGCGGCTCGCCGTAGCATTCCGTCCGGAATTCGGTAAAAGATAGGATGCTTTCGCCGTTCCCACGAAACGCTGTGGCGTCGCAGACACGCAGCGCTGCGCGGAGGCGTGGCTCGCAGATGGTGACACTGCATCGACAGACGGCGACGCGCTTACCCAGGTCATTGCGGCGCCGAGGTCTCTGGGTTATTTTAGCAGCTGGTTGAATGCGCGATCTGCCTTGCCATCGCAGGCGCGTTCCTTGCCGTCTTGGCAGATTGTGAAGTCTTTAACAGACCGCGATGCCGCAAGCTGCGTTCTTGTGGCCGACAGGTGATAGCAGTTAGGGATTTTACCATGCTGCGATGCTGCGCGCTGATAGCAGCCTTGATCCTCGTGGGCCTCGCGACGGTGCAGGCGCACGCCGATCGAAGGGTTGCGCTTGTCATCGGCAATTCCGAATATCGCGAAATCCCTGCGCTGAAAAATCCGGACAAGGATGCCGACGACGTGTCGGGCACGTTCCGGCTGGCCGGCTTCGATGTGTTCGTCGCCAAGGATCTCACCAAGCTCCAGTTCGAGAAGGAATTTCGCAATTATCTCGCGGCGGCGGACGGCGCCGATCTGGCGGTCGTCTACTATTCCGGCCACGGCTTTCAGATCGGCGGCGAGAATTTCCTGATTCCGGTCGACGCCTCGCTCACGGATGCGGCCGACATCGAGGTCCAGGCGGTCAAGCTCGACGACGTCCTGCAACAATTGCGCGCCAAATCGAAGATCCAGGTGATCATCCTCGATGCCTGCCGCAACAATCCGTTCCCGCGCAAGGATTACTGGCTGCGCGACCAGTTGATCGCGGCCGGCGGCACCGGCCTCGCGCAGGTGAAAAGCTCGCTGAACACGCTGATCGCCTTCGCCACGGAACCCGGCGCCGTCGCCTATGACGGGTCCGGCGACCTCAGCCCGTTTTCATCCGCCTTCTCGCGCCGCGCGCTGGCGCCGAACCAGGAGATACGCTCGGTCATGGCGACCGTCCGCCGCGATGTGGTCGAGGCCACCAAGGGCGCGCAGGTTCCCTGGGAAAATTCCTCGCTGATCGACGAGGTGGTGCTGATGCGCCGCGCCAGCCGGCCGGCTTTGCCGCCGGTGCTGGAAAAGACCGTACCGTCGGGCGTCGGTCCGGTCGCGCTCGACCTGCCGGTGCCGGTCGATGTCGATGGCGGCGCGGTCACTATCAGCATCGAAAGGCCGCCGGCGCTGGGGCGTCTGATCCTGGACGGCAAGCCGGTCGCGACGGGCGAGCCGATAGAGGGCAAGGATCTGCCGCGGCTCGCGATGGATGTGCCGAAGGGCGCCGACGCCGAGGACCAGGTCGATATGCTGGCCTATGCCGCGCATGACGAATGGGGCGGCGGATCGCAGGGCATACTGGTGTTCCGGGTCAAGAATGGCGAGGGTGCCGCGGGCAAGCAGCTTGTCGCCTCGCTCGAGTCGAAACAGAAGCAGCAGGTGGTGGAGCGCGGCATCCACATCGCCGGCGCCGCCGAGGCGATCGAGAACCGCGACGTCAAGATTCCGGTCGGTGTCGGCCCGGTGCCGCTGAAGCTGGATTTCCCGACCAACGATCCGGCCGTAAGCGTGAAGCTTGCGAGCTATCCGGCAACCGGGACGCTGTCCCTGCCGGACCGGACCTTGTCGCCGCAATCGAGCCTGATGGCCGACGAGGTCGATAAACTGCGCTACGAACCGCAGATAGGCGCGGTCAAGCCATTGATAGTCGGCGTCGAAATCAGAGCTGACAACACATCGTCGAAGCCGGCGACGATGAAGCTGTCGCCAAGCGTCGATCCCTGCGACACGCAGGCAGGCGAACCCTTGGACCTGCAGGGCGTCGTTCCCGGCCTGTTGCCGAACGAGATCGGCGCCGGCGCGGTGGAGGCCTGCCGGGCGGCCGTGAAGGCCTATCCCGATGTCGCCCGCTTCCACTACGAGCTAGGTCGCGCGCTGCTCGCCGCCGGCAAGGTCGAGGAAGCCAAGAAGGCGATCAAGGAAGCCGCCGACAAGGGGCATGTCCGTGCGGTGTTCGAACTCGGCTACCTCAACGCGACCGGCACGGGTATGCCCGCGAACCGCAAGCAGGCCAACACTTTCTACGCGGCGGCGTCCGATAAGGGCGACCCCTATGGAATGACTTCATGGGGCCGCGCCTTGTTCAACGGCTACGGCGTCGACCGCGATACCGGCAAGGGGCTGGACCTGCTGCTCAAGGCGGCGGCGATGGGCCATACCTATGCGATGAACGACCTTGCGGCGATCTTTACCGAAGGCCGCAACGGCGTGCCGGCCGATCCGGCTCGCGCCGTGGCCTTCCTCAAGGCCGGCGTCGAGCGGCAGGACATGTATTCGATGAACCTGCTTGGCCGCAATTATCTCTCCGGCACGGGGGTCGAGAAGGATCCCAAAACCGCGGTCACGCTGTTCCAGAAATCGATGGATCTCGGCCAGCCCTATGCCCCCGGCAGCCTTGCACGCATGTACAGGGACGGTGTCGGCGTGCAGCAGGATCTGGCAGAGGCGCAAAGGCTGTTCGAGCTGGCGACCGATCGCGGCGATCAGTCGGCCGCATATGATCGCGCGGCGCTGGAGATGCAAAGAGGCGACAAGGCCGACCAGGCGGTGGCCGCGCGCTATCTTGCTTTCGCGGCCGCGCTCGATCTTCGCAACGAGATTCCGGACGCAAAGGCGACGCTCGCGAAATTTGGGGCCAAGGCGAAGACAGCGGCTCTGAAACAGATGCGTGGGGAACTCAAATCCAAGATTTCGGCGGACGGCTCGTTGGACGATCAGCTGGTCAAGACGGCCAGGGCGGTCTGGGAACAAGCCAATCCGCGACGGGACCTGTTCTGATCAGCAAGGAGGCAATGTTGTGGGCTGGGCATCGAAACACGCAATCGTCGCAACAATCCTATCCGGTGCTCTCGCGGTCGCAGGCTGCACGACCGTGACGCCCAGGGTCGAGCCGGCCCCGACGGAGAAGCACAGGACGAAGGCTGTTCGCACGACGACCGCGCCAAAAGTCGTCGAGCGCAAGAAGGTTACCGCCAAGAAACTGATCAAGCCCGTTCAGACCGAGACCGCGCCTGTCGTAACTCCGCCTTCAATTGGCGGTGGCAATAGCGGTGGCGGCGGTGGCGGTGGTTGGGGCGGATAAGCGGTCGATAGCAGGCAGGGCCGCCGTCGCGCGATAGGTGTCGTCACATCCTTCGAGGTCGAGTAGAACCGCTCGCCAAGCCCGGCCAAGTGCTCTATGCTCCGGTCACATGCCGGTATCGAGATCGGGTTGTCCTGGCGGGGGCGTTCCATGTTCGAAGTCGTCGCATTCTGGCGAAAAATGCGAGCCAAGGCCGCGGCTTTTGGCTTGGTCGTAGCCGCGCTGCTGGTCTTCGGATCGCAGGCTGCGAGCGCCGCGCCGAACTGGACGCTCGATCCGTCCGCTTCGGTGCTCACCTACCAGTCGGTCAAGAAGAACACGATCGTCGAGACCAACAAGATCAGGAACATCACCGGCACGCTGAGTTCCGCCGGCGACGCCAGGATCAGCTTCGACCTCAATTCCGTCGATACGGGCGTCGACCTGCGCAACGTTCGCATGCGTTTCCTGTTTTTCGAGACATTCACCTATCCGACGGCCGAAGTGATGGCGAAGGTGGACCCAGCGGCGTTCGCCGATTTGCCTACCAAGCGCCGGGTGAAGACGACACTGCCGTTCCGCCTCAGCCTGCATGGCGTCGACAAGGATCTCGAGGCAAGCGTCGTCGTCACCATGATCAGCGACACCCAGGTTTCCGTCGCTTCGGAAGCGCCCGTCGCGGTCCATGTCGAGGATTTCGGGCTCTTGCCCAACATCGACAAATTGCAGCAGGCGGCCAACGTGACCAACATCGTGCCCACGGCGTCGGTGTCCTTCGATTTCGTCTTCACCGCCGAAGGCGCCAAGCCGGCCGCCGTGCAGACCGTTGCGGCCTCGACCGCCGAGGTCGGCCCCGTCGCCACCGATGCCGCGAAAGCCAATTTCAGCGACGAGGAATGCCTCAACCGGTTTGCCGTGCTCTCGCGCACCGGCGCCATCTATTTCCGCCAGGCGAGCGCGAGGCTCGACGCCAAGAGCCGCCCGCTGCTGGCGGAGGTCGAGGGCGTCGTCGGCAAATGCCCGGCCCTCAAGGTCGAAGTGTCCGGCTATACCGATTCCGACGGATCGCCCGAGGCGAACAAGGCGCTCTCCGAGCGGCGCGCCCAGGCCGTCGCCGATGCGCTTATCGCCGACGGCGTGCCGCGCAACCAGATAAGCTCGGCCGGTTATGGCGAGGACAAGCCGGTCGCCGCCAACGACACGCCCAAGAACAAGGCGCTCAACCGGCGGATCGAATTCTCCGCCAGCAAGCTCACCAACTGAGGTGACGGTGGGTCCTGGTCCGATCGCCTTTTGCGGTGGCCTGCTTCGCGCCGCGGGAGTTGTGGCGCTTGCCCTGATTCTGACGATGGCCGCCGCAAATGCCGAGCGGCGCGTCGCGCTCGTGCTCGGCAACTCGCAATATCAGCACGCGGCGCCGCTCGCCAATCCGGCGCGGGATGCGCAGGCCATGGCCGATCGGCTCAAGGACCTCGACTTCGAGGTGGTCTCCGGCTTCGACCTCACCAAGCAGCAGACACAGACTACGGTCGCGCAGTTTGCCAAGCAGGTGCGGGGCGCCGACATCGCGCTTTTCTTCTATGCCGGCCATGGCCTGCAGGTCTCCGGCAAGAATTATCTGCTTCCGGTCGACGCCGCGCTTGAGGACGAGACCTCGCTTGATTTCGAGGCCGTCTCGGTCGATTTCGTCCTGCGCCAGATGTCGCGCGAGACCAGCATAAGACTGGTTTTCCTGGACGCTTGCCGCGACAATCCGCTCGCCGACGTGCTGGCGAAGACCGCCGGCATCAAGGGCGCAAGCAGCGGCCTTGCTGAAATCCCGATCGAGAATGGCGGCGCCGGCACGCTGGTCGCCTTCGCCGCAAGTCCGAACCAGCTCGCCTATGACGGTTCGGGCGACCACTCGCCGTTCACCACGGCGCTGCTCCAGCATATCGGCGAAGCCAACGTCTCCATCACCGAAGCGATGAACAGGGTGACCAGCGATGTCTTCAAGGCCACCGCCGGCAAGCAGCGCCCCTGGATCAACGTCTCGCTGACCACCGAGGTCGTCCTGCACAGCATCGATCTCAATGCGCCGCTGATCGTCGGCGAGGCGGGCCCGCCGCAGGCCGAAGCGGGCTCCGGGACGCGCAACACCGGCGCGGCGTCCGGCCAGACCGACGAACAGCTTGCGCTCAATGCGCTGCGTGAAAGAATCCCGAAGCTGGCGACGGACGGGCCGATCTTTTTCGATCGCCCGGTCAAGTTTGGCGACCCGGCGATCGACGGCAAGAGCATAGCCCAACTGATCAAGGGACAACCGCTTTTCAGTCCGGTCGAAGGCCTCGACAAGTCGGTCTGGCAAGGCAAGCACTGCGACGGCTGCCACGAGTGGAACGAGACCCGCCTTTGCGAGCAGGCGAAGAATTTCGCTGCCAACGACGTCTCCGTGCTGCGCCTGCAGCATCCGCTCGGCACCCGCTTCAAGGTCGCTTTGGCCAGGTGGGCGCAAGGCGGCTGTAAATGATTTTCCTGGAGTTACCCTAATACGCGTCGACCGATTGCCGCTGCGCCTCCATCTCCACCATCTGGATGCCCATATCGACGAAGGCCGAAAGCACGCCAAAACGGTCCGCGGTCGAGACGCGCGCCAGCCCCGCCAGGATTCCGGCGTTGACGGCGTGGGCGGCGGGAAATCCAGTCGACAGCATATCGAAGGCCGGGTCGCGCCACGCCGCGGACAGAGCGAGCCAAGCAGCCGGCGTCGTCGGCGACGGATCGACGGCGTCGCCCAGCGCCGTTCGATTGCGGGGATTGCCAGGCTCGCCGACCCAGTCATTGACGAGCGCCAGCAATTCGAGGTCCCTATCGGCAAGGAGTTCTGAGAGATGGCTCAGGCATTCATGCCCCCACCAGACCGCGGCGCGTTCCGGCAGGAGATAGGCACAGAACGTGACAGCCTCCTCCGGCACGCGCCCGGCGAGCAGGGCGCGGCAGAACTCGAGCGGGGATTGATTGGCGGCCGGCGATTTCATGTCCCGGGCGATCGCGGGACAGGCAAGAAAGAGATCCCTTGCGGTTCTGTATCCGAGTTCGTTGGCCATGGCTGCCAAACCCCGAGAGCCAGCTGATAACCACTGAAGCCTTTAGCCGAGAGCCGGTCAAGCCTTAGAGCCGGATGAACCCGTCTCTAAATCAAAGAACTAGAGCATGATGCCGCCCGAAACCGCTTCATATTTTTCGGCATCATGCTCCAGCTTTTAGCAGGTGGCGGCCATCGGCAACGTGCGCTTGTTCACAGACAATCGCTTCAAGATTTGATATGGTGTGCGCCAGTGAAACCCGCTCAAACAGGAGTGACGGTCATGCGGTGGGGCAGCTCAGCCTTGGCATTGGCGACCGTGCTTTTTTCAACGCACGTTTATGCCGATCCGCTACAGAAATCGGAAGACATCGTGAAGTTCTTCGCCGGCCAGGGTAATCTTGGCGCGTCGCGCGGTATCTGCGTCGGCACCGAAGAAGAGTGCAAGAGCAAAGCCGACAAGAACGAGGCGCCCCAAAAGGGCAGCCTCGACATGATGATCAATTTCGCCCTCGATTCGGCCCAGCTCGACCAGACCGCCCGCACGGAGCTGGACGAGTTCGCCAAGGCGCTGAAGGACAATAGGCTGAGCACGTTCAGCTTCGTCGTCGAAGGCCACACCGACGCGACCGGTACGGATCGCTACAACCAGGACCTGTCGCAGCGAAGGGCGCAATCGGTGGCCGCCTTCCTGACGGCGAACGGCGTTCAATCTACCCGCCTCGAGCCGATAGGCCTGGGCAAGTCGCATCCGCGCGTCGCCAATCCCTACGATCCGGTCAACCGCCGGGTGGAAATGCGGATCAGGACGCAATAGGGCGGTCGGCGCCGATCAGCTCTTAGCGAACTGCCGATGGGCGACTGCCGACAGGCAGGGCTCGCATTCTCGATCAGTTCTAAAGCATGACCCGAAAAGTGGGAGCCGGTTTTCGGGACCATGGCTTAGAGGAAGCAATTTACCACTCGTTTACGATATTAGCGCAGCCTGATATTCGGCCATGCCGGTACAGCGTACATGCCCAAAGAGCCCCAGCGCCGATCCCCCTCAGCGCTGGGGTTTTTTACGCATGATCCATTCGACCACGTTGGGATTGACGTAATCGTCCCCGGTCATGATGCGAACCAGCTTCGTCGCGCGCGGTCGCCATTGATCTTCAGGAATCTCATCCTCATCGACCCAGCGCCTGAACGCTTCGCGCATGACGTCGAATTCGAAGCACGAACCGTTTTCGTTGGATTGCTTTTTGACCATGGCCGGCAACGTCGAATCCTCTCAAATGTTCCAGCTCACCGCGCGTCGAAATCGTGCCTTAGCCAAAAGACCACGGTCAGCCGGGTCCCGGCGTATTCTGGATCGAACCTATCAGCGCGGCGATCGCCTGCTTGTATTTTTCGAATTCGGGAGACGTCTGCCGGATTTCGGTCGTGGTCGTCGCCGGCTGGCCTTGGTCGGTCACCACGCGCGGCACCTTCTGCCCCATTTTCCGCTCGGCCCAGTCCACGACATAACTGGCGGTCTTGCCGGTAAGGAACGGGTTGGCCTGGATGACGGCTGATCCCAGAACCGCGGTCAATTGCGACGAGCCCGGCGCCGCCAGCACCTGATGCGCCCCTTCCATGCCGAGGAAATGGCAAAGATAGAGGCGACCGGCGGTGATCTGGTGGCCGCGGGCGCGCAGATAGGCTTCGCCTTCGCGCGCCAGGTTGCGCACCATTTCGCGCGACAGCGTCGCGTCGTAGCGGAGCGCCAAAAGGTCGGCGGTCGAAAGCGAGCGGGCGAGATCGGGACGATACGTGTTCATCATGCGGATCCAGGTCTTGGAGATGAACTGGCCGGCGCCGGTCGCCGACGAAAGCGGGTTCTTGGCACGGGCGCTGCCGCCGCTTTCGACGTGCACGATCCGGTCGGTCAGCGTCTCGACGGCGGAATCGCCTGAGCCGCCGGAGCTGACGGAAACGGCGGTGGCGACCGAAGTGACCGTGCCCAGCGGATCGATCGCCACGCCATTCTGATAGAGTTCGAAATGCAGATGCGGGCCGGTCGAAAGCCCTGTTGTGCCGATATAGCCGATGACGTCGCCGGCCTTCACCTTGGTGCCGACCCCGCTGGCGATGGCGAATTTCTGCATATGCGCATAACGCGTCTCGCGGCCGTTGGCATGCGTGATCTTCACCAGATTGCCGTAGCCGCCGCCATCGCCCTGAAAGGAGATCGCGCCGTCGAAGGCGGCCACGATCGGCGTACCGACCGGCGCCGCCCAGTCGACGCCCTTGTGGATTCGAACCGTGCCGAGGATCGGATGCTTGCGCGGGCCGAAGGTCGAGGTCATCACTCCGGCGACCGGTGTGACCATGCCGTTGGTGACGGTCAGCGATCGCACCTGATCGTCGCCCGTCACGCAGGCATACTGGCCGTCGCTCTGCTGGAAGACGAAACAGTCGAGGCTCTTTTGCGCGCCTTGGACACCGACATAGAGCACCCGGCCGGAGATCTCGCCTTGGCCGCGCGGCGTCTGCGAATAGATCAGCACCAGGCGCTGGTCCTCGCTGGCAAAGGCGTCGAGGTCCTGCCCCCGCGACAGATACATGATCGCCTCGCCGATGACGCTGGTCGGCACCTTGTTGCGTGCTGCCGTCGAATAGATCGCGTCGAGCAGGCGGTACTGCCGCTTGGGCCCGCCCTGGTCCGAGGCGCCGGAATAGTTGAAGAGGTCCTCGCGAACCCACGGATCCACGCCCGACACGAAGGCGCCGGCCGCATTACGCGTCAGCGTGCCGACATAGACATTCTTGGCGTAGATCGAGACCTGCATCAGCGACATCGTCGTCGTCTCGCGGTTCGGACGGAACCCGCGCATGGCCACCACAAAGCCGGGCTCCAGCCCGTCGCGGTTGAACAGCGTCTTCAGCGCCTCGCCCGCAAGCTTCGCGTCGTCGGCGGAGAAATGCGCGTCGAGCGCCACGCTGTCCAGGCTGCGGTCGTTGAGGATCTTCACGAAGGTATCCTCGGTCGCCTCGAAGCGCTGGTATTCGCTGGCGACGGTCGCCACGGTCGTGTTGTTCTCGACCGCGGTCTTCTTGAAAGCCGGGAGCGCGGCTTCCCCCTGGTCGATGGTCTCGCCCCAGCCGGCCTCGGGATCGTCGGCGTCGGCCTTGGTCGCCGGGCCGGCGTCGCTCTCGTCAGGCGCCGCCTGGAGATCGTTCTCGAGGTCGCCCTGCGGATCGCCCTGTTGATCGTCTGGCGCCGCGGCCGGAGCGGGCGGTGCCGGTTGCGCGTCGTCGGGCGTCGCCGCCGATGGCTTGGAAGCGGCCTGCCGCTGCGCCTGGAAGAAGGCGAAATCCTCCTGCGTCGACGGGATCGTCGTCATGAACTTCTCGCTGGCGCTCAGCATCACGTCGGACAGGATCTCGATTTGCGGCGAAGCTCCGGAACTGTCGAGCTCAGCCGGACGCGCGACGGTCTTGCCCTTAGTCGCGGTGTCGGCATCGGGCGCCAGCGTGATCCACATCGGATCGCCGGCGAGATCGATGATCGCCGGCACATAGACCGAGGCATCGGGCGGCACGTCTTCCATGCCCTCGACGGGATGCAGCTCCTCGTCCTCGTCGCCAAACGACCAATAGTCCTTGGTCAGGTAGAAGCCGGTGGCCAAAGCGACGACGGCGAGCGTTGCGGCCCCTGCAAGGATTCCGCGCCGGAGCTTGCGCCGGCGCTCGGCCAAGCGCGCCAGCTTTTTCTGTTTGAAGCTCGTGTCGATCGAGTGCGTCACGGGCTGTTTCCGGTCAGGAAATAGGTCCAGCGCACCTGCTCCTGCGTATCGACCTCGACGAAGCGCGCCGCGATATGGCCGCGCTGCCAGCACTCTTCGATGCCACGGATCGAAAAGCGCCGCCGGTCGATGCACATCTCGGTCGATCCGTTGAGGATCGCGTGGCCGAAGACGTCCGTCGCATAGAGATAGATATAGCGGTTGGTGAGCTCCTCGCGGATGACGTTGACGCACTGGTTGGCGCCGATGGTCCACCAGCCGTCCGTCTGGTCGGCATTGTCGACTTTCTGTCCGACCGCGAGATTCACGACGTCGAGCGTCTGGTTGCAGACGGTGAATTCGGCATGCGCCTTGGCGGGCGAAAAGATCCAGAACAGCGCCGCGCCGAGCAGCGCCGCAAGCGTGATGCGGCTCGGCAATCGGAGCCGGCTACGCTGCTTGCGTGGCGAGGGCTGGTCCAAATAACGCAGGCGGCGAAGGTCCATCGGCGTTCATGCTATCCGCCAAGCCGGAAATAGGTGGCCGTGGCGGAGAACTGCGATCCATCGGCCTCGATCTCCTCGAGGATCCTCGGCAAAAGCTCCGAGGCCGGCGTCGGCCTGGAGAACATGGCGGCCTGGATGTCCTTGGGGCCGGTGATTACCAGCATGATCTGCGGCACCGCTTTGGCGGCTGCTTTGTCGGCGGCAGCGAGACCGATCGGGATGTTGAAGGTCACCTTGTCGGTCTGCGGCACCATGCGGTCGTCGAGGTTGAAGGCGATGCCCTTGTGGTCGATCAGCATGATGTTCGAGACAAGCCCGCCGCCCGTATACAGCGCGCCGCTGACCGGCGATCCGTCGGGGACCGATGTCCGGTCGAGGACAAGCTGTGGCTTTGCAGCCGAGCTTCGGTCGAGGAAGCGAAGGAAAGTGGGCACGCCGCACTGCGGCGGGGTGATCAGGCGCACACTGATGTCCGGCTCGGCGTGAAACCTGGACTGGAAATCATTGAGCAATTGTTCGAAGGGCTGCACCGCCGTTGCGTATCCCTCGATCGTCGGGGTGGCGCCAGGTCCGGAAGTGACGTTCGCGTAAAAACAGCTGCCGCCGCTGAAATCACGCACCCAGGAGCGCTGGTCGTTCCACTTGATCATGTCGTCTTCCGCTGAAGGAAGCGCCGGCTTGGGCACATTGATGGCAACGTCGGTGTTGTCGGGCTGCTTGGCCGCCGGTGTCTGCGCTTGCTGCGCTGGTTGTGCCGGCGCGATCGGCGTTTCCGGCTGACTAGGTGTTGGGGTCTGCGCCTTCGGCTCGGCCGGCGGAGGCGTCGGCTGCGTCGATGCCTGGCTTTGCGAAGCTGGAGGTGGGGAAGCCGCCGGCTTGGGCAACTTGGAAAGCATCTCCACGAGCTCTTTTACGCTCGGCTTGGCCGCCGGCGGACTTGCCTCCTGCGCCGGCTTGTTCTCAGCCGCCTGGCTCGGTTCCGGCGTCTTGGCTGCCGGCTTGCCTGCAGGCTGCGCCGGCTTGTGGCTTTCGGCGGCCGCTGGCGCGGGAGCTGGCGCAGGCTTCGGCGATTGCGCCGCCGGCGGTTGCGCCGGTTTGGTCTCGACCTGTGGGAGATGCGGTTGGCTGTTGGCCTCGCTCTCCGGCTGAGTGGCAGGCCGGGCCGGCCTCTCGACGGGCGTCTTGGCCTCCGCATCGGGTTGGACAGGCGGCTTCGCCGTCTCGATGGTGGCGGCGCCGTCAGGCTTCGGCGCCTGCGGCTGAGCCGCGGCCGGTGCCTGCGCCTGAGATTTCGGCGCCTCCGGTGGCTGCGCCTCGGCCACCGGCTTGGCGGCTTCGGCGACCGGCTTCGGCGTCAGTGGCTTGGGTGTTACCGTTGCCGGCGGGGGCGCCAGGACACCGCTGAAATAAACGCCGCCCCCAACCAGCACAGCGAGAGCCGCGACCCCTCCGGCGATGGCGGGCATGCGCGAAGTCTTTTTGGGTGCGGCCGGTGCGGGCGCACTGGCCGGGGCGGCTGCCGGCGCGGGCCGTGGCTCCGACAGATGCGCCGGGCGCACATGCTCGACGAAGTGCGGCTCGCCGGAAGGCGGCTGCGGTTTGGAATCCGGCAGCGCCGTCCAACCGGCGCGCGGCAGGCCGGAGCGTTCGCGTGCCCCAAACGACACCGGCGGCGGCAATGTCGCCTCGAGATCCTCGCCGCGCGAGGCCCTGGCAATCTCGGCCATGCTGGCCGGCCGGTCGCGCGGATCCGGCTGCAGCATGGCTTCGATCAGCTCGCGGAAATCGGGATCGATATCCGACAGGTCCGGCACCGCCCGGCGCTTTTCGATGACCTCATATTGCGACCCGCTCATGTCGAGCGGCTTTCCGCGCAGCGCCGCCGCCAGCACCAGGCCGAGGCTGTAGATGTCGGACTGCTCGCTGACCTCGCCTCCATAGAGGCCGAGCTGTTCGGGCGAGACGTAATTGTATTTGCCGGCGAACTTTCCGCCGATCAGCGTTTCTCCGCCGACGGTGGCCGAACGGGCGATGCCGAAATCGATGATCTTGGCGCGCTCCACCCGACCGCCAGGCAGGATGATGTTGTCCGGCGAGAGGTCGCGGTGGACAGCGCCTGCCTGGTGCACCGCGGCGAGCCCCGAGGCCAGGCGATGGCAAAGCCGGCGCACATCATCCCCCGGCATCGGCCCGCGGCGCATGACGTCGAACAGCGACTGGCCGTCCACGAACTCCATCGCAAGATAGGGACGGCCGATCCCCGGATCGATGGTGAAGACGTGGTAGCGCACCACCGCGTCATGCGACAGATGATTGAGGATCGATGCTTCCTTGCGGAACAGCGACAGGATCGTCTGGTCGCGGGCGAATTCGGGCAGCACGATCTTGATCGCCACATGGTCGCCGGTCTGGATGTTGTGGCCGCGATAGACTTCGCCCATGCCGCCGGAGGCGATCCTCTCGTCGAGTTCGTAGATGCCGCTGAGCTGCGTGCCGACACCCGTGTAGGTGACGTTCGTCGACAGCCGTGTCTTGTCGTCGTCGCTCATCCGGCCAGCCCCTCCGCCGCGGACCGATCCGAATGGTGCGCGCCGCTCTGCCCGTCGCCGATCTTCACGAGCACGATAGTCACATTGTCGGTTCCGCCGCGCGCCAGCACGGTTTTCAAGAGGTTCTCGCATGCCGTCCGCGGCGTGGCGGATCTGACCGCGGCCTCGATCTCGGCGTCGCTGACATGCGCGGTCAATCCGTCTGTGCCCAGAACGAAGACATCGCCCGCCATCAGCTCGCCCTGCTGGAAATCGATCTCGAGCTCGTCGCTGACGCCGATCGCATGCGTGATCACGTTGCGGCGCGGCCAGACGCGCGCTTCCTCGGCGCTGATCATGCCGCGGTCGAGCAATTCCTGCACCTCGGTGTGATCCTTGGAAACTTGGAAGATCGAGCCGTTGCGGACGAGATAGATGCGGCTGTCGCCGGCCCACAGGCAGGCGAAGCGCCCATCCATGGCAAGCAGGGCCGCGAAAGTGGAGCCGATGGTGATGCCGCGCGAGCGCGATATATCGCGGATTTCGGCATTGGCGCGGCTCAGCCGGTCCTCGAAGCGGGCGCGAAGGTCCGGCGCCGAGCTCGCAATACCGATCGTCGCCAGATGGTCGACAATGCTGGCTGAGGCGACTTCGCCGGCCTCATGCCCGCCCATGCCGTCGGCCACCACCCAGAGCCCGGTCTGCGGCTCGATGAGGTAATTGTCTTCGTTGTGGTCGCGCACACAGCCCTTGTGGCTCACGCCGAAGCTGTCGATGGGAAGGGCGACAGTGCTCAATTTGCCACCAAGCGCTCAGCAGGCGTCCTCTGTGACCAGCCATGGGCCGCGTGCCCAGGCCACTCTGCCACAAGCGTATGTATTAGAGTACCGAAATGAAGGCTGGGACCGACCATCTCAGAACGCCTTCGGACAGCTGAAGCCGGACAAGGCCGGCAGCAGCAACGGATTGGCGCCCGAGCCGGCCTGGATGGTGTAGGCGACATCGCGTCCGCCGATCACGAAGCGCGCTTCGGTGTTGGCGCCGCCGCCGGTGATGGTCGCCCTGTCGAAAAGCCGCTTCAATGCCCATGGTCCTTCGAATTTGAGCGCGGACTCGCGGCCGGGCATTTCCGGCACGAGGCTGAGGCTCGCCGATCCTGAAGCGGCGCCGCTTGGCCATGTCACGATGCTCGGCGCGTTGCCGGCCTGGGCGCTCTGGACCGTCTGCCCGTCGACGTCGAGCAAAGCACTGT
This sequence comes from Mesorhizobium sp. CA6, assembly GCF_020165035.1. NCBI lineage: Bacteria > Pseudomonadati > Pseudomonadota > Alphaproteobacteria > Hyphomicrobiales > Phyllobacteriaceae > Mesorhizobium > Mesorhizobium sp. CA6. Next base: position 118,541 of record NZ_JAIUHI010000005.1, read on the forward strand.
CGACTTCGCTGTTCAATGAGGTGGGCGTTATGGTGATCGACACCGAGGGCACCGAGCCACCGGAAGGGAAAAAGGCGCTGCGGATTTCCGCCGCCGACTGGAACGCCTTCAAGGTCGACTTGGCCAGGTCGCGGCTGGAACGGGCGTCCTGCTTCCAAGTCCACTCCTGGCCGGTCATGTCGATCAGCGGCGCGAGGTTCTGCGCGAAGAACCGGTCCATCAGGCCGCCAGGCGCGAACAGCTTGGTGAAATCCGCCATCGAGATCTCGTCGGTGCCGTCGCGTGTGAAGGGATAGCGGCCGTTGACTGCCTCCTCGCAGACGCGCGTCACCGTCTGGTCGAGCGTCTGGTTGAGGTTGGCTACGGAGGCCTCGGCGACATTGCCTTCGAGCTCGTCCGCCGCCGCGTTGACCATGCGCGCCAGCGGCTTCGGCAGGCGCGAGACATTGGCCCGTAGGGTCGAGATCTGCAGCTGCAAATTGGCGTTGACGCGCTCGGTCTGCGTGGGGACATCGGCCGCGAGCTTCAGGCTCTGGAAGATGTCGTGGAAGTTCTGCGTCAGCGCGTCGAGCGGCCGGCGCCCGGCGGCCCCGCCGACGAGCGCCTGGAACGAGCGGAACTGCGCCTCGACGCTCGCGCCGGCATTCTGCACGACGGCCGAGCTAGCGCCGGCGCGGCTCTGCGACTTGCCGCCGGCGATCTGCAGGCCGATGCGGGCCAGCCCCTTGGCCATGCTGGCGGGGTCCGGCTGCGCCGTGCCGATATCGCCGTCGGCGCCGCTATCCTTCGTCAATGCGGTTTCATCGGCGATCGCGGTGAAGAGCTGGTCGAGCGGCGAGTCCGGCGCGGCGAGGGCGGAGAGCGCCAGATATTGCGGCTTGTCCTTCAGCATCGCCTTGAGCTTCAGCTGGTCGAGCACGCCGTTCCAGGCGGCGGCGAATTCCTTGCCGTAGCGGTCGATGAGCTCGGGACCGAGCCTGGGCAGGTCCTGGTCGATGCCGCCCTGTTCGCCGCCGCCGCCGAGCACCCATTGGTCGTCGACGAGCATCTGCGCGATGCGCGAGAGCTGCGGCAGGAAGAAGCCATTGAACCCGGCGCGCGTGTAAAGGCCGGGGACCTGAAGATCGGCGAGCTCGCTGCCATCTGTGCGCTCGAACAGCAGCTGGGCTTCCGGACCGGCTTTCGCGGCGATGGAGAAATCCTGCAGCTTTGCCGCGTAGACCGCTGACTTGATCTGCGCCGAGGCGCGGTCGGCGAGGCTCATGCGTCCGAGCGAGCGCTGCGCGGCCTCGATCAGCGGCTGGTTGAGCGCAAAGGTTGGATCGTAGGCGTCGTCGAGCGCAAGCATCGCGCGCAGATGCTTTTCGAGCTGCGCGCGGCCTTCGCGGTTGTTCTCGCCGGGGTAGCGGTTCTCCTCCCAGTCCTGCTTCATCCAGGAAACGATCAGCTCGTCGTCGACCTTCGGCGCCTTGCCGCCCAGCATCAGGTAGATCTTGAGCGGCTCGTAGAGCGCGATCGGATCGGCCATCCTGGCCTGGATCGTCCGTTCCGCCTGCACCAGCAGCCGCGAGCGGAAGGTCCGCTCCAGCGCCTGCCGGTAAGCCGTCTTCGAGGCCGACAGCAGCCGCTCGCGCTGGCTGAGCCCGAACGTCTCCTCGATCGGCTTTCCCTGGTCGCTATTTTCGAACCCGGCCGGCAGGTTGCGCAGCTGGTCGAGCGGACCGATGACGTTTTCGAGGTCGACATCGGTCACCGTGGTGCTCTTGAGCAGGCTATCGGCGCTGTCGCGATAATGCGCCATGGCTTGGCGTGTGGAAGCGATCAGCGCCTTGTTGGCGAAGAAGCTGAGGCCAAGCATGCCGAGCGCTGCCGCAGCCGCCAGCGCGATCGCGGCAAGGCCGCCGAACCTGGCGAGCTTCGCGCGCCGCTCGGCCGCCCGGTCGAAGGACACCCAGCCTGATTCCGGGAAGATCACATTGGCCAGCAGGTCGTGCAGGAAGAAGCTCTTGCCGGCGCCGGAAAGATGCATCTGCGAGGCACTGCCGAAACTGCGGCCGATCGCGCCCAACACCTGGTCGAAGGGCGTCCCTTCCTGCGTGCCGGACGAGAAATAGAGCCCGCGCAGGCTGACATTGACCTGCGACCTCGATGTGTCGAACAGGCTGCCGACAAACTGCGTTATCCGGTTCTTCAGCGCGCCGAACTGGGCCGGGAAGCCGAACAGCGCGATCCGCGCCACCGGGTCGGGCTCTTCTTGCAAGCGATCGGCGACTTCTTCGGCGAGCCGCTTCGCCAGCTCATCGAAGGCTGCGGGCGCCTCGCCGGCCATGTTTTTGGTGCGGTCGGCGGTCTGGAACGTCGCCCCCCACACCTTGCGCCTGCGCGTCTCGTCGAAATCGCCGAAATAATCCATGAAGCCGCAGATGAGATCGGCCTTGGTGAAGAGCAGATAGACCGGGAACTGGACCTTCAGCGTCTCGTGCAGCTCGCGCAGGCGGCTCCTGATCTCGGTGACATGCGCGTCGAGTTGCCGGTCGTGGAAGCCGATCAGGTCGGCAAGGCTGATGGCGAGGATCACGCCGTTGATCGGTTGCCTGGTGCGGTGCTTCTTGAGCAATCCCAGGAAGGCGAGCCAGCTTCCCTTGTCGCGCTCGCGGTCCGATTCCTGCGTCGTGTAGCGGCCGGCCGTATCGATCAGCACCGCCTCGTCGGTGAACCACCAGTCGCAGGACCGCGTGCCGCCGACGCCGGCCAGCGGCTGCGCGCTGCCGGAGCCGGCAAGCGGGAACTTCAGTCCGGAATTGACCAGCGCCGTCGTCTTGCCGGCGCCTGGCGGGCCGATGATGATGTACCAGGGGACGTCATAGAGGAAATCGCGCTTGCCGCTCGTCCGCTTCAGCGTCGCGATGGCTTCGCTCATGCGCGCTTCAAGCACCTGTGAATCGTCGTTGCGCTCATCGCCGCGCACGATGGCCGTTTCGAGCGCTTTTTGCGCCTTGCGCCGCTGCCAGAAGCGGATGCCGTAGAACAGCGCAAGCACCGCAACGGTGACGCCGATGATCATGGCCCTGAGCCACACAGGCCCGAGCGGGCGCGTATCGGCGAAGCGGATCAGCGGCCCGGCATACCAGACCGCCGCCGAGAAACCGGCAAGCGCAGCCAGGCTGAAGATCCGCAGCATCCAGCGCATCAGTCGCCGTTCTCCGCCGTCGCGCTCGTCTGCAACGTCTCCTGTTTCGGGATCATCACGTCGACGCGGCGGTTCCTGGCGCGGCCTTCCGCCGTGCCATTGTCGGCGATCGGTTCATCCTCGCCCCTGCCGTCGGCGCTCAGCCGCGACGGGTCCTTCAATTGCTTGGCCATCATCGCCTGGACGGCCTTCGCCCGGGCGACGGAAAGATCGAAATTCGATTTGAACGTGCTCGATTTCTTCGGCTTCACATTGTCGGTGTGGCCGATGATATTGATGAGCCCCGGTTCAGCATCGAGCGCCCTGGCGATGTCGGCGGCGACAGGCTGGAACTGCGGCTTCAGCTCCGCCTGGCCGGGCGCAAACAAAAGCTGGTTGTTGATCTCGACGACGATGAACTCGCCCTTCTCGCCGACGCTCAGTCCGCCGCCGGCGATCTCCTTGGCAAGTGCGGCGCGGATGCGGTCGATCTGGGTGGTGTCCGGAACCGCGGGCGGCGGCGGGCTGGCTAGCACCGGCTCAGTGGGCGCCGCCACGCTGGCGCGCTCGATGGTGACGGGCGTCGACGGGTTGAGCGCCAGCAATTCGCCGGCGGTCGCGTCGCCTTCGTCGGTGATCAGCACCCGCAGCCCGAACAAGGCCGCTGTCACCAGCGTCGCCGCGGCGGCCGCTGCCGCCCAGAGCGGCAGCCGCGCCCTTGGCTTTGGCAACGCCGCCGCCATGCCTTGCCAGCGTGGCGAGACGTCGTCGTTGGCGCGCGGCTTGAGGTAGCGCAGCGTGTCGTAGACGTCGCGCCGGACGCGTTCGAGCATGTTTCGTTCGCCTGTCAGCCCCCGATACTGGCCTTCGAAGCCGAGCGACAGGCAGGCATGCATCAGTTCGAGCAGGTTGTAATGCGCTTCCGGCTTGGCGAGAATCTTGTTCAACGCTTCGTAGAAGCCCGTGCCCGTCGGTCGGGTGTGGAAGAACCGCGCCGCCAGGCTGTGCTGAAGCCAGCTGTCCTTGTCCGGCCAAGGTAGATTGCCGACGAGGTCGTCGGCGGTTTCGCAAAGGGCGAACTTGGCGATGCGTGCGTCTTCCTCGGCTACGCCGGCTTTGGCGATCGCGCGGTCGAAGGTCTCGATCGCGTCAGCGATACGCTCCGCCAAGGGTGCGGCTTGCCGTTCGACCGGCATCAGCCGCAATTGGCCGAAGAGCATCAGCAGCGGCGCCGCCGCGGCAAGGATCGGATTTGTCGCGGCATATCGCACGCCCTCGGCGGCGGCGAGCACGGCGTCCTGCGGCAGCCCCGGCGTCGCATTGTCCACCGCTCCCGGGGCAGGCCCCTGAAACAGCACGGTTCCGGACGACCAACCGGTTGGCATCTGTCGGCCGCCGCCGGGGTCGAACACTGTCGCCTCGCGGGCAGACGATGGAGCAGGACGTGCGCCTTCCGGACCGGATCTCTCGGGAGCCGCAAGCGGCTTCTGCTTCGGCCGCGGCGCGCGGATGACGGTTCTATCCGCCGGCCTGGAAGGATCGTCCTTGGAACTCATCGGCGACGACCCGCCCTCGAATTGCAACGAGCAGGTTTTGGCCCGGGGGAACGCGTTCCAGCCTGAGCCTCGGCGGCGCACCGCATGGACAGGCTCATCTCGCCGAAACATGACATTGCTGCACACGCCCCAAGCCACGCCGCTTTGCCCGCCGGGCAAGCGTCCCTGGGCATTCTAGTCGCCCGGATACCCAATTGAAACGGCCCGCCGATTGAAATCGGAGAGCAAGATGCTCGAAGAGGCGGCTACTTCTATGAGACCCGTCACATACGGCCGGCGCGTCCGTGCCCGTGCGGCTATTTCTGCTTGTCGGCCTTGGCGTAGGCTTCGGCGAAATAGGCGAGGAAGACATCCAGCATGCCGTTCTCGTGCTTGTCTTCCATCGTCCGCCAGGTCGCGACAAGCGCATCCCAGGCCTGGCTCTTTCTGGACGAGAAGGACGCCGGCGGGATCTTTTTGGCGATCGCTTCCGGCGACAGGTCGTCAAGCAGCCTGGACAGCGCGGCCTGCATGGCGGCGTAGGTCGCGATCTCATGGATCTTCAGGTCGCGGAACGCATCCTCGACGCTGCGCCTGGCATCGAGATAGCCGGCCCTGCGCCTGGCGAACATGATCTCCAATATGTCGTCGGTGCCCGGCACGAATTTCAGCGGGTTGTTGTCCTCGGCGCCGATCATCGTGCGGTGCGAGCTCTTGGCGAGCACCTTTGCCGCCGCGCGCGCCTTGAGCAGCAGGGATAGCTGCTCGACCGTGGTCCTCAGCACGGAGCCGATCTCGGCCGCGACATCGTGCGGATCGCGCGACTGCAGCAATTCAGGCGCGATGCCCGCCGCCCTGGCGATCTCCCGCAGCATCGCGTCCGCTTCCGCCGGCCGATTGGCCGGGGCCGCCGGACCGGGCTGCAGGGCCGACGATCTGGAGACTGGCGCCGTCCCGGTCGGGCGCTGTTCCGCCGGACTGAAGAACGGCTCATGGCTGGGAACCGACGGGCCGCCGGGCGAGGACGGCAGCTCGCGCTGCGTCGATCCCGTCCTGGTCTGCGGATGTCCGGTCGCGGCCCGTTCGTCTTCGATCGAAACGCCGACGACGTAGCGGCCGATCAGCAGCCGGTCGCCCTGGGCCAGCCGATGCGGCCCAGCCATGCGCTGGCTGGACCCGTTGACGAAAGTGCCGTTGCGCGAGACATCGTAGAGCCAGAATGAACCCGCCTGGTAGCGGACCTCGCAGTGCCGGCCCGAAATGAACTTGTCCGGATCGGACAACGTCCAGTCGCAATTCTCGCGGCCGATCTCGAAACTGCGGTCGCGGGCGGCATAGCTGGCGGCGGTGCCGGCCGGCAGCCTGTCGACATTGCTGATCTGGAGCGAGATGAACATCCGGAAGCGTCGCCCAACTTGGTCAACAAATGCTTATTTTCCGCGCAATTCCAGGCGGAAACGCCAACGCACCTTTCCTGGAATTGCCTTGGCATTCTAGCAGCTTGCGAGCGCGGCGGGAGAGCTGCGTTTCACACCGGCGCACGGGGCGGTTTAGCCACAGCTGTTATTTGGCCGCCGCCAAACATGTGCTAGGCTGAAAGCGATCCGGTGCGGTGGGCGTGAAAAGTTCCCGAACGTGATGCGGTTAACATAGCGGGGGCTTCAATCCATCATACTGGCGGCCGCGTCCAGGAGGGGCACGACCATGCCGAACGAACGCGCCACGGTTGTGCAGACGCCGGCTGGCGCCGACCTGACCTTCACCCATCTCATCGGCCGCGATGAGATCAGCCGCTGTTTTGCCTATACGGTCGGCTTCGTCTCGAAGAACCGCGACATCGACCCGTTGAAGATGCTGGGCGGCGTCGTTTCGGTCGAGGGCGAATCCGATCCGAAGCGCTGGTTCAGCGGCCTCGTGTCGGATTTCAAACTGACCCGCATCGAGGACCGGCTGGCCTTTTACGAGGCGACCGTCAGGCCATGGCCCTGGTTTCTCGGCAACACCACCGACTGCCGCATTTTCCAGAACATGACGGCGGTGGAGATCGTCGAGAAGATATTCTCGAAATACGGCATCGCCAAATTCGAGAAGCGGCTGCAGGGGTCCTATCCCCAGCGCGAATATTGCGTTCAGTACGACGAGAGCGATCTCGATTTCGTGCAGCGGCTGCTCGAGCACGAAGGCATCTTCTATTTCTTCGAGCATGACGAGGGCAAGCACACGCTCATCCTCTGCGATGCGATGAGCAAGCTGAAGCCGGCGCCCGGTTACGAGAAGGTGCTTTACAACTTCGAGGGCCAGGCCTCACGGCGCGATGTCGAATACATCACCGCATGGATCCCTGGCAGCGCGGTGCGCCCGGGCGCCTATGCCCATACGGATTACGACTTCGAGAAGCCCGGCGCCGATCTGATGGCGAAATCCGCCCAGCCTTTCGGCCACAAGGAGGCTTCGGGTGAGAATTATCGCCAGCCCGGCGCGCATCTGGATGTCGGGCGCGGCGACAAGATCGCCGGGATCCGCCGCGAGGAGCTTCAGGCAGTGCATCAGCACAGCACGGCGGTGGGTACCGTGCGCGGCCTTTTTTCCGGCTGCAAGTTCACGCTGGAAAGCTTTCCGCGCGACGACCAGAACCAGGACTATCTGGTGGTCAGCGCCGAATATCGCCTGTTCGACCCGGGCTACCGGACGCAGAACGAGGCCCACAGCGAGAATTTCAAGGTGGTGCTCGGCGTTGCGCCCACCAAACTGCCCTACCGGCCGGCGCGCATCACGCCGCGGCCGATCATGCGCGGCCCGCAGACGGCGACCGTCGTCGGCCCTTCGGGCGAGGAGATCTTCACCGACAAATATGCGCGGGTGAAAGTGCAGTTCCACTGGGACCGGCTCGGCAAGAAGGACCAGAACTCTTCCTGTTTCGTGCGCGTCTCGCAGACCTGGGCCGGCAGCAACTGGGGCTTCATCCAGATCCCGCGCATCGGCCAGGAGGTCATCGTCGATTTCATCGAGGGCGATCCGGACCTGCCGATCATCACCGGCCGCGTCTACAACGCCTCGCAGATGCCGCCCTATGGATTGCCGGGCAACGCCACGCAATCCGGCTGGAAGTCGAATTCCTCGAAAGGCGGAGGCGGCTACAACGAGCTGATGTTCGAGGACAAGGCGGGCTCCGAGCTGGTCAACTTCCAGGCCCAGAAGGACCACCATCTGCTGATCAAGCACGACCGCAACAAGACGGTCCAGCACGACCAGTCCGACCGCATCGACCATGACGCCAAGCACTCCGTCGGCCACAACCTCGACGAGGACGTCGGCAACAACAAGACGGTCAAGATCGGCGTCGACCAGACGACCAACATCGGCAGCAACGACACTGAGACGGTGGGCAAGAACAGGTCGCTGACGGTGATGGCCAACGAGACCATCCACGTCGTGGCGAACTCGACCGAGAACATCGACGCCAACCATTCGCAGACAGTGGGGCTGAACCAAACGGTCACAGTGGGTGTCGCGCGCGTGGATACGGTGGGGGCCGCCGAGGCGAGGACCGTAGGTGCGTCTCAGACCAATACGATCGGGGCGTCAAGGAGCGTGACGGTGGGAACTGGGCAGAGCCACAGTATCGGGGCAGGTGACAGTTGGAACATCGGGGCCGATCAGGGGGTGCAGATCGGTGGCGCCCAGACAGTGAAGATCGCGAAGGACCAGAGTGGCGATATCGGCGGCGCTCGCTCGACCAAGGTCGCCAAGGATGATGCGACAGATGTCGGCGGTGCGAGTTCCGTAAAGGTTGCCAAGAGCAGTTCCCTAGAGGTTGGCGACGATGGATTGATCAACGTCGGAAAGGAACTCATCATCGAGGCCGGCAATTCGATTATCATAAAGACCGGCTCGGCGGCGATCGCCATGAAGAAGGATGGCACGATCACGATCGAAGGCAAAGACATCACGATCAAGGGATCGGGCAAGATCAACGTCAAGGCATCGAGCGACATCACCATGAAGGGCTCCAAGATCAATCAGAACTGAGGTACGCAATGTCAGAGGTGATGAGCCGCATTGATGGAGTGGTGATCGGGCTGTTCCTTGGCTTTGACGACGCTCGCCCCTTGGTAGTGTTTCCTGGCAATCCTAAGGAAGCGGCTTTGCCTGCTCGCAGCCTGGCGGAATTGTCATCCGGCATGATCGGGTCGGAGATAGCTCTGCTGTTCGAGAATGGCGATCCGTTGAAACCGCTTATCGTGGGACGAATTGTCGACCCTGCCAGGAAGACAGCCGAAGGTAATCAAACCGATCATCATGTCGTTCGCGACGGCGAGACTGTGAAGATTAGTGCTGGCGAGCGGCTGGAACTGAGATGCGGCAAGTCGGTCATTATCATGGAAAAGGACGGCCACCTAACGATTCGGGGTACGTACCTGGTCAGCCATGCGAGTGCCACCAACCGTATCCGGGGCGGGTCGGTGAATCTGAATTGATGGCAAAACCGCCGGTCCTTGAAAATATCGTGCGCCAGCATGCAGAGATGGCCGCCTTTCTGTGGGCTGTCTATGACTGGCATCTGCTCAATCCGGATCAAAACCCGGATATGGACGAGGTTCGAATGGGTCGTCTTGTCGAGCGTCTGGATGCACACCTCGACGGCTTGCGCATTGCTGGTGAAATCGGCAGGCGAATCGCCGAGGAACGCCTCCGAGAATTTCCAGAGGCAGGGGAACTGTTCGTCGTCCGGATGCTATCGACAGAAAAACTCATTCGGATCGCGGAACTGGACCTTAACAGAGTGCGAACCTATCTGGCGCAGAACATGCCAAAGTAAGTGATTTCATCGGGCCGTTACGTGATGAACGACGTGTCGAAGGGGTCGGCTCGGTAACCGTTGCGGTAGGAGATCTCGATGCCGCGCCAACTAGCGCCGTCAAACTGGAATATGTATTCGCCGCAAACGGCGGTTAGCCATTCACCATTGTTGAGACGATAGGTGTAGCCAAGATTTGCCACTTGCTCGGAAGTGCTGTCGACAAAGCGGTGAATCCCGAAGTCGGAATCCGCGAAATAGATGCTTCCCTTGAAGGCGCAGATCGACAAGATATCGCCCTCGATCTCGGTATCGAAAAGAGTGAACTCGCTGCCGGTCAGGGAGCCCGCAACGCCTCTGTCTCCCGCTACGAGGACACGCTCGTTTTCGACGAGAAGGCACCGGAAATCTGTACCGACCCCGACATCGACGACGTCCCAATTTCTCCCATTCGCCTTGATGAGAAGCCCATTGCCGCCGGCCGCATAGAGCCTGTCGGGCGAAATCCCATGCATGGCAAAAAGCCGGTCCGGACTGCTGAATGAATCCAGTGTCCACTGGGATACCCCATCAAACCGAAAAATCTGCCCTTCATCACCAAAAACGAAGTCCGTCGTGCCTCCCAGCGAATATGCATCCAGCAGGAACTTTGACTTTAGAATGTAGGTCTCCCAATCCGCCGCCCGGCGCAGCCTTACGATGCCCCCGGTCTCAAGCAGAATGTCGACCATTCTTTCCCGGGAATGGAAGGCCATGGAGAATTCATCGAATACGCGCTCGACCTCCACGGTAAGGGACGCCATGGATATTTTGAGAATGGCGAGTTCACCGACTTCCTCGTGCACGTCCGACAATTGGCAGGCGACCCGGAGATAATCTCGCCCTTGCTCGTAAGCATTTAGAGCATTTATTGACTGCATATCCGGTGGCAGGTCGGTAACTCGTCTATGCGCACGATCTTTTGCCATCATCTCGCCCACAATCTTTCCGGATCAGAATTCACTTCCCAAGCAATTGGCTGTTGAGCTGCCTTCGCCGCCGAATTTTTCTTGTCCTTGGATTTTACTGCGCGATCAAGATATTCCATAAATGCCGCTCTTAGGCACTCCTGAATATCGTTCTGAGCTTTTGGCTTTGGCTTGGCATTCTTGGCTCTTGGGTCATTGTCGACCACCGCCTTCGTGCATTCATCGATCATTTCACTGAGCGTTGGAGTGGTGGTACGCTTTCTGATCGCGTCGTTGCATTGTTTTGTTTTTAGGTTATGTGGAGAGCCGGCCTTGCTGCCGCCTCCCTTCCGACGGAATCCGCCGTTTGGTCCCTTGGCGTACGATTCCATACAGATGCAGGGCGCGTCATTGACGTTGTAGTTCTCAAATTGCGTCGCCGTCTGTTCCCCACGTTCCCACTGCAGATACTCGTTTTGGACGAAATGTTCAGACTCGTAGCCGTGTGGACAATCCTCATCGCCATGACGATGCAACTCGAAATCTGCGAGAATCGTTTCGCAATCCAACATGTTCGGTGAGAATTTGCAGATCTCGGGCCATGGCGGCGTGTTCGGGCCGGGGCTGGCATGATTGTGCGTAGCAATATCCGAAAAACGGATCACCGGCTCGCCTTCGAATTTCACATCCGGCGACCACATGTTGAAATATTTCTTGCCGGTGTTCTGCGAGGTGATAATGCCCTTTTTGGGGGCGCAACCCGCTTCCGTCCCGGAGGTCCGTTTCTCATCTGACTTGTTCTTGATGTTGACTTCCTCGCCGGCGATCTTGACGGTGCCGGTGCCATTCTCGGTGTCGGACGCCATGCCGAACGACGGGTAGGGGATCGGCACCCCGGGCGGTGTGGCCGGCGTTTGCGGCGGGGTGAAGCACACGTCCGGAAAGGCCGCAATTGTTTGGGCGTTTACCGCCTTCCCGGAAATCTCCAGATAGTTGGCGAAGACGTTGGACATTATGCGGCCCTCGCGGCGACGAGTGCCGCGCCGCACGATCCGTCGTCGCCGGAGGCCTCGATCAAAACCGGATTACCGGCGGCGTAGCCTTTCCGAGCTGCAGTGAATGCCATGCCGATCATGATTGGTACGACGGCCGCGCCGACATTGCCAAGCGACTCTGCCGGGCTCCACAGATCCTGAAAACCGGTGGAATTGCGCTCAAGCCGCAAACTGGCCAACGCCGTCTGCTTGAACCAGTGCTTCTCCCCGATCAGGTCGGATATTCGATAGCCGACCCGATTCATCTCGATGCCGCATTCGTCCAGCGCGCCTCGGTAGGCCGAGGTCATGCCATCGCCCCGGAGTGGCAAATCGCGCGGATTGTAGATGGACGCCAACTCGCGAGCGAGTCCCAGACCGAACAGCGAAAAATTGTTGTTGGCAGCGCTCGTGCATAACACTGCAGCGGCTGCTTCTCCCGGAATAAACCCGTTGGCGTTGGTGGCCGTCAGTAGCCGGTCATGGGTCAGATAGTGATTGACCGTCAAGGTCGAGAGGTAGCTGTCGACGCCGGCGATCATGACGCTTGAGGCCGTACCCGATGCGATCAGCTTACGTGCATGATCTAATGCCACATGCCCCGAGGGTCGCCCATGCGCAACAATGCGTGAAGCTTCATGCAGCTCAGACTCCAAAACCTGACTAATCGTTCGCATCAGCCGTGAGCCGTCTAGTATCGGTACGCCGGCTCGGCCTTCCTCCGCGATGCACAGCAGTAAAGGGGTTTGACTTCTTACTTTCTCGAATCCTTCGAAAGCCTCATTGATCGCGCCCGCGGCCAGGTGCACCAGACGCTTCTCGCCGATCCAGTTCCGCGGCAATTGCACAGGGGCACCGACGAGCCATTCGCCCTTGGGACCAAGAAAACGCGTCTCTTGAAACCCATCCACCCGCGCCCGCATCGCCGCGCAGCTCGACGGAGCGTCAAGACCGACCGCTGTCACCATGCCGATTGAGACGATGTTCAGGCCGGCGCTCATGCGGCTTCGTCTTCCTCAAAACGGAGTGGGATTGGAAAACCGCGGATATAGCGCTTGCCGGTGGCGCGGGCGCGCAGCATCCCGCGTGTCGGCGGACCGATCCAGCATTCCGAAAAATCGAGGATTGTGCGCTGGAGGCGCTGCTGCACCCGCCAGACCAATGAGAACCGCCGCTTCTCCGGATCGAATAGCATCGTGTCTGGGAGAAGTTCACCCTCGAACACTTTTCCACGACCTTTGAACAGCGTCAGCGGCAGTGCCGTGTTGGGCAGCCGGAAGCTCACGCGCCCCTCAGGCGTCAGATTGACTAACACCACGTCCTCGCCGCCACGCGGGTGATCGATCTGCTGGTCGGGTGGCGCCATCTGGAAATAGCGCTCATCGAAATCCTCGGGCAGAAAAGGGAAGACATTGTCGATCCAGTTCTGGTCATAGGTGCCGCCATATTCGATGCGGCCAGGCCAGCCGCGGCCCATCGGCCCAAAGCTCATCGGCTTGTAGTCGCCGAAGGGCGAGCGGATTTCCTCGTTGACAGCTTGCGTGTTCGGTAGCCGCAGGCCTGGGATGAGACGCTGGTTCTTCGTTCGCGACCAGCCGGTGCCGACCGGGTTGTATTTGTAGCTGGCGGGCAGTTCGTCCTCCGGATCCAGGCGATCGATGCCGCCCCAGGCGACATCGTAAGAGATCGGCAGTTTCAAAAAGGGCTGCGGTGCTGTCGCGCTGAACACTGGCCCGATGGAGCGCCATTCGCGGTGGCCGACGACCTCGAAGAGCTTCGACCAGTTGCCGACTTTTATGCCGACCGGCACGCGCTCGGCCGGGCGGCCTCCCGGCGCATAGGCACAGCCATTGGCGATGACATCGCAGCGCGCCTTGCGGAAGGCGAAATCCGTCTCCCACAGCGTCGCCGAATAGCCCGGCGCGCCGGTGTGCGTGTCGGCCATCACCAGCGGCACCTGTTCTGCCGATTTCCGCACCAGCCCGCCGGGCGTCGTCGGAAAATCGAAAGTGCCCTTCACCACCACGACCAGCCACTCATGGCCGGCCTTGTCCATGCCCATGGTGAACTGGTGCGGATAGCCCATCTGGTTCCAGATCTGCATCAGCTGGTCTCCCAACTAGCCGCGAAAATCTGCTCCAGCACCGGCTGCGGCGCCTGCGGATCGACGTCGAAAATATCCGTATGCGCCGTCCATGCCACGAGGCCGTCGATGACATCGCCCTCACCCTCGACGGGCGGAATGGGCAGGTCCGCAAGCGCCGCGTCGAGTTCGTCGGGCGTCAGCTCGCCCCGTTGCGCGGCGAGGGCGGCATTCTCGATGCCGTCAAACCACCTATCCGCATAAGCCAGCTTCAGCGGCGCCTCCGAAATCCGGGCGACGACGCTGAGCGGGAACCGCCGGCCGACCCGGTCGGCGCTCTGCAGCACGATGCCCGCCGAGGCACCGAAGGAACCCGGGCCGGCCAGAAAACGCAGCGCCGTGTTCTGCGGCCAGGCTTCGAGCCCGAACAGCGGCACGATGTGCTGTGCCAGCCAGCGGTCCCACACGCGCACGAAATCGCCCGGCAGCCGGCGCGTCACGAAATCGCCGGCGGCGGGCATCTTGCCGTAGAAGCCGGGCAGGATCAGATCTGCGGCGGACATGTGAACTTCTTGAACATTTCTAGCGTGTAGGGGTTCTCGACGCTGGCCGCCTTGAGCTCGAAATCGGCCCACATCCCCTTGGTGCCGAGCCGCAGGCTATAGACGTCGGTGAGCTTGGTCGCGTTGAAGCGGCCGCCCCGCAGCATCCTCAGCCATGCCCAGCTGCCGGTTTCGTTGAGCATCACCTCGGGCGAGCCGTCGACCGGCTGGAAGGCGAGCGAGATCACGCCGGTGCCGTCCTTGCCCGGCCACGTCATCGGCTGCGGCCTGGTTGCGTTGTTGTAATAGACGAGGTTCTGGCCATCGAGGTTGAGCGTCACCCGCGCCACGTTGGGCGACAGATCCTTGGGTTCCAGCGTGAAATTCATCACCGGTCCGGTGCCGCCGGGGAACAGATCGTCGCGAATGTGGCGCGCCTGCTCGAACGCCGCCAGCGCCGCCGGGTTGAGGCCGAAATCGGCGCGCCATTTCCATGGCTCGCTGGCGGTGTCGACATAGTTGATCAGATGGTCATTGGTGAAGGCGTCGATCAGCCCGGTCGGGCCGAACAGGCGCTGGAAGTCGCGCACATTGACGTCGACCGCGCTGTCGGGGCTGAACGGATAGCGGTTGTTGAGCGCCGCCTGGCAGAAGGGCAGGATGTCGGCGCGCCAAATGGCGTTGAGCTCATTGGTGACGGCCTTCTGCGACAGGCCGCTGGTGTCGCCGGCAATTCCGCCCAGCCAGTCGTTGATCGGCGAAGGAAGGATCTGCGCCTGCCTTGCGACCGCGCCCGTCAGTTCGGCCAGCCCGCCCTGTTTCTTGATGGCATCTTGCGGATCGGGGTTGGCGGTCACCGTCTGCAGCACGTTGGACAGCGCCGTCAGCGCCACGACGGCGGCGTCGAGCGCAGGCGGCTGGCCGTCGACCTGGGCGATCGTGCCCTTGAGCGGCTTGAAATGCTCGGCCACCAGGCTGCCGGTCATATCGACCTGATCGGCCGAGCCCGCGCGGGGCAGCAATTTCGCTCCCGTTTTCACCACCTTGCCCAATTTGCCGAGCTTGCTGAGCAGCTTCGAACCGGTCTTGGCGGCGCCGCTCTTGTCGTCGGCCGGCGCCTCGTCGGAACGGGTCAGGTCGGTCTCCTGCACCACCGCGGTGAGCAGGCGCTTCAGCGCGGAGTCGGCGCTGGAAAGATCCTTGAGGTTCTCGCTGGCGACGTTGAGGTCGGTCAGCGGCGCCAGCCGCATGTCACGCAGAAAACTGTCCCACTGCGCGATATAGTCGTCGTAATAGAGCTTCAGAATGTCTTCGGACAGCGCCGAGACCGACGTCTCCGAATTCTCCGAGCAGCCGCCGGCAAACACCGCGCGGTCGAGCGCCGCCTGTCCGGCGACATCCTCGACCCGGTCGAGGATCGCGTCGTGGAAGCCGGCATAGGTATACGGACCCGGCACACCGACGCGCAGCGTCTTGTCGGAGCGGCGCGCGAACACCTTGGCGCCGTTCGGTCCGGCGAAATTGGCCGGCACCCATTCCTTGACCGCCGCCACTTCCGGGTCGGCCAGGAGCTGCTTATAGGCGCGCTCCGGCAGCGAGATCGTGCACACCGTCTTCAGCGCCTCGGCGACCAGTTCCTTGTCCGGCGCGATGTAGCTGTCGTCGACGGCCATGCGGCGGATCGCGGCAAGCTGGTGCTCTTCGGCGTCCGCGGTCGGGAAGGGTGCGGCCGGCGCGAATTGCGGCAGGCTGTTCACCCACCAGTTCTGCACGAAATCGGTGTCCATCTGCGACAGGCCGGTCATCATCCGGTAGGTCTTCAGCGCGCCGAGCATGAAATCCGGATCGCGGATCTGCCGCCACATCGTCGCCTCCAGCAGCGCGACCATGTGCGGCTCCAGCACGTTGCGCAGCGCATGGTCGTAGGTATCGGTCTGCGCGCGCACCAGCTCGGCCGAGGCGGTCGGGCCGAGCAGATTGTGGACGGCATCCGGCGGTGCCGTGCGGGCCGTGGCCACCGCGTCCATCGCCGCCAGCGCGCCGTCCATGGTCGGCTGCTCGACCGCGGCCGGCATTGCCGCGACGTCCGTGAGCGGCGCCTGCAGCGCCTCGAATTGGCCGGCCTGTTCGGCGATCGCATTGCGGTTGTCGAGATAGGACCAGGTGAACAGTCCGCCGGCGAGCAGGGCGGCGAGCGCACAGGCGGCGGCGGCTCCGCGCCAGATCCAGGCGCGGCGGCGCTGCGCCAGCGGATCGAATGTGCCGAGGCCGGCTTCCTTGAAGATCACTTCGGTGAGCAGATTCCTGAGGAAGAAGCTGCGTTTCTCGACGCGCGCCGCCGGCATGGCGCGGCGCGGCGGCAGCCCGAAGGATGAGGACAGCGCCGCCGTCAGCCGGTCGATCGGCGCGCCTTCCTGCGTCGCGGACGTCAGATAGAGGCCGCGCAGCCAGGCGGCTCCCTCATAGCGGCTCTCGCCGAACACCGCCTCGACCAGCACCTGGATCGGCTCCGACAGGCTGGCAAGCTGCGCCGGGAAACGGAAGATCTCGGCGCGCTGGCCAAGCTTGTCCTCGTCCTCCAGCCGCGGCACCAGCCGCCGCTCCAGTTCGGCGGCAAGCCTGGCGAGTTCCGTCTGGATCGTGCCGGCACTGACACGGGCATCGAGCGGGAAAGTGGTTCCCCACACCTGCTCGCGCGCCGTGGTCGACAAGCCGCCGAAGAACGCTTCGAACCCTTTGATCAGATCGGCCTTGGTCAGCATCAGGTAGACAGGCAGGCGGATCTCCAGCCGGTCGTTCAGCTCCGCCAGCCGGCGGCGGATCTTTCTGCCATGCGCCTTGATCGCGTCGTCGCCCTCCGACAGCGTGTCGATCGATAGCGCGACGATCACCCCGTTGAGCGCGCGGCGGCCCCGATGCTTCTTCAGGAGGTCGAGGAAGCCCAGCCACTCCGCCGCGTCGACATCCGGCTGGCTTTCCTGCTGAACGTAGCGGCCCGCCGTGTCGATCAACACCGCGTTCTCGGAGAAGAACCAGTCGCAATTGCGCGTGCCGCCGACGCCCTGCAGGTCGTCCGTGAGGTCGATCGGGAAATTGAGGCCGGACTGGCGCAGCGCCGTGGTCTTGCCGGTGGCCGGCGGACCGACGATCACATACCAGGGCATCTCGCGCAGGAATTTTCTGCCACCGAGCTTACGGCGCTTCAGTTCCGCCATCACCTCGCCGAACTTGGCGCCGACGGCCGCAACGCTTTCCTCGCCGGGCGTGAGCTGCTTTTCGGCGACCGGCGTCGCGATCTCGGCGACGAACATGCGGTTGGCGCGGATTGCGCGGCGCTGCGCGATGATCAGCCAGATCAGCCACAGGATGATCAGCCCGGCGATGATGGCGATGCGCACATTGTCGGATTCGAACGGCGCGTAAGGGCCGACCTGCACGATCGGGCCGAACACCCAGATCAGCAGCGAAAGCAGCGCGATGCCGATCAGCGTCCAGAGAAAACGCGAGGTGATGACGGCCCAGAGGAAGCGCAGGATGAACATCTCAGAGTCTCTTCTCGACCAGAACCTCGACGCGCCGGTTGAGCGCGCGGCCCTCGCGCGTCGAGTTGTCGGCCACCGGATCGGTTTCGGCGCGCCCCTCGGAAGAGATGCTCTCCTGCGGCACGCCGGCTTGCACCAGAAGCTTGGCTATGGTTTCGGCGCGCGCTTCCGACAGACGCTGGTTGCTGGCCAGCGGGTTGGACTTTTGCAGGCGCACATTGTCGGTATGGCCGACCACGGTGATTTTTCCGATCAGCTCCTTATTGTCCAGGATCACCTTGGCGATCGCTGCGATCAGCGGTTCGTATCCTTCCGTCAGCGTCGGCCGGGAGGACTGGAACAGCTCGGGATTGGAGGACTGGATGACCAGCTTGGCCAGCGAGACGCTCTCGGTGCCGCTCAGCGCCCCCTTGAGGTTGTCCGGCGCTTCGGCCTTGAATTCCGGCAGCAGCGCGAAATCGACCGGTTGCGGCTCGGGCGCGGGTGCATCCTGCTTGGGCGCGGCGCGGGTGATGTCGCCGCGCGAGGCCGGCGGCAGCGTGCGCACCAGCGCGGAGAGCTCGACCGCCTGGCTGCTCAGGCCCATCGACAGGCCGATATAGGCGGCCGCGGCGACGACGATCGCGGCAAGCGCCATCACCCAGATCGGCACGATGAAGCGCTGCGGCTCGTCGGAGGCGATCACGCCTTTCCAGTTCGGCGACAGCGGTGCGTCCTCGGCGTCCGCATTGCGCAGGAAGCGCGCCGCCGCCACCCGCACGGCATTGAGCGAACGGTCGCCGGCGCGGCCGGGCACGCGGTACTTGCCGCGGAAGCCGAGCGCCAGGCAGTAATATTGCAGCTCCAGCATCTCACGGTCGCGGTTGGGATGCCGCTCCAGCTCGTCGAGGCGGGTGAAGAACTGGGTGCCGGCGTCGACATCGCCGCGCAGCATGACCACCAGCGGCTGGCGCGGCCAGGCGCTGGCGCCGCCCCACGGCGTGTTGAGCGCCAGATCGTCGAGCAGCGCCGCCATCGCCCATGCCGCCTGGTCGGCGCGCTCCAGCGACGAGCCCGCGGCAACAGCGGCATCGCGCGCCCGCACCAGCTCGTCGAGCAGGCGCGTACGCATGACTTCCGGGTTCTCTGGCGCCAGCGCGCTTTCGAGCTCCGGCGCGAATTCGAGCAGCGGCGCGAAGATGTTGATCAGCGTATTGGGATGGGCACGCGCCCGTTTGACCGGCGCGCCCGGTGCTAGCGGCGCCATCGGCCGGGGCGCGGCTCCGGTCAGGCGGATGCGGGTTCGCTCGCGATCCTCCGACAGTCCGAAAGGATCATCCCGGCTCATGGCCTCACCTGTTCACCGAATAGCAGTCGACCTGCGGCTCGCTCGGCAGCACACCGGAAACGCCGATGACGAAGCCGGGCGCGTCGAGCAGCGAAGCCCAATGCTCGCTCTTCTGGTCGAGCTCCAGGCACAGCCGGTCGCCGTCATAAGGGATCTCGCGCGGCTGCGAGTGGAGCGGTTTCAGCGGAATGCCCGGCAGGCGCGACTTCCACAATCCTTCGAACTGGTCGGCGGAGCCGACCGTCGCCTGGTTGACGAAGATCTTGCGCAGCGCGTCTTCCGAAAGCTCGGAGCCGACGCGGATGACGATGCGGCTGGCGACCAAAAGCTTCGGATTGTCGATGCGCACCTTCCACACATTGGTCGCGTGCCGCATGACCGGCAGCGCGCGCGACTTCGGCTCGATATAGCGCAGGCTGAGGATGAGCGAACGCAAGGCGTCGGCCAGCGCCATATAGGCGGGGCCGGGCGCCATGTGGTCGTAGGCCGGCAATTCGCCAAGCCGCCGCGAGCTGGAGCCGTAGGTGGCCATCTCGCCGGCGAGGCCGGCAAGCTCAAGATAGAGCTCGGCCGGATGGAAGACATCCTGCGCCAGCATATGCGCAAGGCGCGGCCGCGCGGCATTGGCGAGATGCAGCATCAAAAGGTCTTCGACGCTGCGGCCGGCGCCGCCCATCACCATCTTGCCATGCGACTCGGCGATCTGGTCAAGGCCGGTGACGACCTCCTGCAGCAATTGCCGGTACCAGTGGACGGCGCCGGTGATCAGCGTCGGCGGCAGGAAGGCCTGGTCGAGCGAGACGCCGCCATCGGCGCGCACGCCTTTGATGTCGGCGACCGGCAGCGCCGTATAGCCGCCGACCGATTTGCCGGGCGCCAGCAGCACCGCTTGCGGCCGCGCGATCTCGATCTCTTCCGGATCGGCGCCGCCCTGCACCGCATCGCGCACCGCAACGATCTTGCCGTGGTAGCGCGCGCCCGTCGACGCGGAATGCGCCGGATCGAAGCCGACGCCGCCGGGCGGCTCGAGCGGCAACGCCACCAGCACCGGCCCGGCGCCGGTGTCGGCCGTGACCGGCAGCGGCTTCGGCGCGTCCATCAGTTCCGGGATGGAGAAGGGCGTACCGTCCGGGAAGATGCCCCGGGCGGACACGATCGACACCTGGCCGGCGTCGAGCAGCGATTGGTCGAGCGTCAGCTGCTGGAAGCCGAACGTATGGAGCTGGCCGGCCTGCAAGGCGCCGCGCACCATCCCCTCGAAGAACCGGTCCTGCTGCTGGAAGTGCTGGGTCCTCAAGAAGAGTCCCTCGGACCACAGCACCCTGTTTGCGTCGCTCATGCCACTGCTCTCTGCACTGCCTAGTCGTCAGTCTGCTAGGCGGAAATGCCGCCCTTGCCGAGGCTGACGTTGATGGTGAATTTCGACCCCGGCGATACCGACTTGGTCGTGCGCCAATTGCGTCCGCCGGGTTCGCGGATCAGCGCGACGAAGCCGAGCGCCGTCGCGTTCGGTTCGACCGTGATGGTCTTGGCCGCCGTCTTGCCCGGAGCGACCGAGATCGCGTCCGATCCGATGAGATCGGCGCCGAGCGCCGAGCCGGCATCGCCCTGCAGCGCGAAATAATCGGCCGAGTTGAACTTGCCTGTGCTGGCAAGCCGCATCACCAGCACGGTCACCGGCCTGTCGCCGCCGCCCGGTCCCGGATTCATGCCGGCGCCACCGGTCACGTTGACCGAGATGACCGATGGTTTCGGCGGGCCGCTCTGGCAAGCCGCAAGCAGCCCCGTCGCGCCGATGGCGACGATGAATTCACGTCTGTCGATCATGTCCCTACTCCTCTTCATATGCGTCCCTGAAATCTGCGCCGATCTCGCCCAGGAAGCTCGATTCCGCGCTCTGGGCGATGTCGCGATGGCGTTTCTGGTAAAGCTCCCACAGCTTGGCATTGCGCCCGCCGGCAAGCAGATTGCCGATCGCGGAATTGGACTTGAGCTCTTCCTCGATCGCGGCCGGATCGAAGCGGTCGATCATGCGCCGCAGCGCCGCCTGCACACCGCGCCAGGCGCGCACGTGGTGCTGCGCGAGGTCCTTCACCGCGTCGCCGATCGCCGCCTCGCCGGGGAGAAAGCCGGGACTGCGTTCCGCGATGATGGTGACGATGACATCCTCGACCGTCGGCAGGAATTTGAGCGGGTTGACCTCCGAGGCGCCGACCATGGTCTGGGCGACGCGCGCGCTGCCCTTCTCCTCGGCGCGCTTGCGCAGGAGCTGCATCAGCCCATCGAGCATCAGCCTGTATTCGCGCCCGAACTTCTCCATTTCGGCGATCGCGTCGCGTCCGGGGAAATCGGCCTCCTCGACGCCCATGCCGCGCAGGAACGCCGCGCGCAACGCCATGTCGCTGGGCGCCGGTTGCATCGGACGTGACGGTTTGGGAGCGGGACGCGGCGGCGCAGCGGGTTCGGCCCGCACCGGCATCTCCCATGGGCGGGCGGCCTGTGGCTTCTCGGCGGGCCGCTCGACGCGGCCAGATGGATCGGCACTGTTGCCGGAAGCGGGCGTCGCGGCCGGCCCGAAGCTGAAATCGTCGAAGCCGGACGGTTTCGCCGCGGGTTCGGGCGTGTCGCTGCGCAACGGCATGTCGCCGAAGCCGAACGGATCCGACCGGCCGACGGCGGGCTCGTTGTTCGAGGCCGGCGTCGCCACCGGATCGAGGCTGAACGGATCGTCGAAGGCGGGCGAGCTGCGCTGATTGGAAGCGCGATCGTAAGCCCCCGGCACAGGCTGCTCGAACGGATCCGGCAGCCCGGCCGGGCGCGGCCGCAGCGGCTCTTCCTCGACCTTGGCCGAGAAAAAGTCGTCGCCGCCGATGCTGGCTGGCGTCCGCGATTGCGGCGACCATGCCGGCTCGGCGTTGGCGATCCGCGCCTGGCTGATCGAGGTGTGGCCGGCGCTGGGCTGCACCTCGACATGGAGCACATAGTCGCCCATGCGCAGCCGCATGCCGCTTTGCAGGCGCGTCGACCTGCCGGTGCCGAGCGGGCTGTCGGAATCGTCGATAAACAATCCGCTGCTCGACGTGTCGGTGACGTAATAGCCGTCGCGGCCGCCGCTGATCTTGCAGTGCGCGCGTGAGACGAACATGTCCGGATCGTCGATCTGCCAGCCGGCATCGGCGCTGCGGCCGATCACCAGCTCGCCCTCGTCCAGCCGGGCCTGTCTGACCACCTGCGAGCGCGGGCCTTGTTCCAGGGTCAGCAGGAGGCTCATCAGGCTGCCTCCGCCATGTCCGGTCGCCAACCGACGATGGTGCGCAGCCTGAGATCGTCGGCGTCGCCCTTTTCGACAGGGCGCGAAAGCCAGGAGGTACGGCCGAGCTGGATGGTTCCCATCTTCGGCGAAGGCACGGCGTCGCGCGCGAGCACGATGCGCAGATCGACGTCGAGCGCTTCGCCGATCATGTCGCGCACCGCCTTCTTGAGCAGGGCAAGGCGCCGTTCTCCGGGCAGGAACGATTTGAAGTCGTCGAGGCTCAGCGGGCCGACGCGCAATTCGATCCGGCTCTGCCGGCTGAAGACGCGCGGGCCGATCGTTGCCCCGCCGCCGAGCGCCGCATAGGCCTTGCCGACGCGGCTCTGCAGCGCCGTGGGAATGGTGATCCAGGCGGCGACGAATTCCTTGATTTCAACCGGCACCTTGAAGGCCGTGGCGAGAAAAAGCGTCAGCCGCTCCGCGCCGTCGACCTGGTTGGCCAGCGACCCGGCCTGGCGCAGCCGCACCGCATCGAGTTCGGAATCCTGCGTGCCGGGAAGGCCGATGCCGGCCATGGCCTCCAGCATGGCGCGGACGCGCCCGCCGACCGAACGTTCGACCTGCACCGCCGGATGCGCATCGGCCCATGCGCGGTAGTAGAGCGCGATCATGCGATGCTGCAGGATGTTGACGAAGTCGACGAAGGTCGTGTCGCTGGTCTGCTCGGCGTCGGCGCCGCTGAACCAGCGCTGCGACAGCCGGTCGAGCACCCAGCGCGTCAGATGCAGCGGCATCGGCCCTTCCGGCCCGAGCAGGCCGAGATTGGCGATCGTCACCCGCGCCGGAGCCTTGTCCCTGGCGTCCTGGAATTTGACTACGTCCCTTGCAGAGAAGCTCAGGCGCACATGTTGGCCGAGCCTTGCCGGCTCGCGGTCGGCGGTTCCGGAATGCCCGAACAGTCCGCGCCGCTGCTCCAGGCGGCGCAGCAGCTCGAAGAAATCGAAGCTCTCCGACAGCGTCTCGGCCTCGGCTGAGGCCGGCTGCGCTAGATCAGGTAGCGATTGCCGGGCGTCATCGGCCATGGCACATCCTCCTGCTTCTGCAGCAGCCGCGTACGCGTCCGCACGAAACCGTTTATCCCGGCATGACGGGCGAACAGCCGCGCAAGCAGGGCCGAAAGCAGCAGCGTGCTTTGCCCCGCCAGCACCGACTGGTCGACATGTAGCGTGACTTCGGTGCCGCGTCCGAAACACATCGGTCCGTCGATCTTGAGCCGCTCGATCACCGGGCGCGAGTCGATGCGGGTGATAGAATGCACGTTGCGGGCAAGGCTAGGATCGCCGCGATCGGCATAGAGGTCGAGCAAGGCATGCAGCGGATCGACGCCGCGGCCTTCTTTGGCGAGGCTCAGGAAATTGAGCGAGAGCTGCGCCACCAGCCGCCAGGCGAGATTGTCGGCGCGGGATTCGCCTTCGGCGCCGGCCGGCAGCGCCGCCGGGATCGCCGGCTGCGGCGGCCGCAGCGCGCCGAGCAGGCGTACCGCTTCCACCGGGTCGGCGGTCTCCAGCGTCAGCGACGGCGTATCGTCCAGGATCGGCAGGTCGCGGTTGGTGCAGAGCGCCATCACGTCGAGCCGCTTGAGCGGCCGGTTCGGCTGGCTGCCGGCCGGACGCGAGACCGCGATAAAGACATCGTCGCCGGTGTAGGAGGTGCGGGTCAGGCCGTCGCGCCGTTCATCCTCCGTGGCCCGCCGCGGGCGCCGCTCGGCCGAATAGACCCAGCCGCTGCCGCGGTTCTGCCCCAGGCTGAACAGTTCAGGGATTGTCGCCTCGCTGCCTTCGGCGTCCGCATCTTCCACCCGAGTGACCCGGAAGATCTCGAAATCGCGCGCCCGGGTGCGGTCGGCGTGCAGCACCTGGCGCGTCCGGCGCGAGTCGATCTCGATGACGTTGCACTCGCGTTCGAAGAGATTGATGATCGGCGTCGCGAACAGCTCGAAATCGGCCACCGTCACATCGGCGAGTTCCGGCACCGGACGTCGGAACAGGAAGATGATCTCCATTCCCCCATCGCATTTGCGCACCACCGGCTGCAGGCCGGCGACGCGCACATAGTGGAAGCGTTCGGGGATCATGAAATATTCGCGCAGCAGCCGGTATCCCTCAAAGGTCGGCCGCGTGCGCGGCATCAGCGCTTCATCGTCGTGGATCCCGACCATTTCTGGCTCGGGCAGCGCGGTGAGCGGATTGGTCTTGCCTTCCACCCGCCCGCCGACGGCCGAACAGGCGCCGAAGATCGCGTCGAATATGAGCGGCGCCTTGGCGCGCCCGGCGAAATAGAGATCGAGGCGGTCGAGCGACAATTCGCTGAGCTTGCCCTTTCCGGTCCGGGTAAGCGCTATGCGGAACGCCGCTTCGCCGCGAACGCCGCCGACAGGCGCGATGCCGGCGGCGGCGAGTGCGCTGCGGTCCTGGAAATAGCTGACCGAATTGATCGCGATCGGCCAAAGCGTCACCTCTTGCGCGGTGGTGAAGGTTGAGCGCGTCGAGAGCCCAGGATGCAGGCCGGAAACCAGCCGCGTGCCGCGCGCCACGGCATGGCCGGCGATCATCGATTGCACCTGCTGTCCAGGTTTCAGCACAGCCATCGCCGTCGCCGGCGCCGGCGTCACAAGGTCGGGATAGAGCACGTCGAGCACGGCGCGCGAAAAGCGCGAGCGCTCCGCGTCAACCTTCAGCCGCGTGCGCGCGGCAAGAAAGGCCACGCCGTCGAGCAGCCGTTCGACATAGGGATCGGGGCACGGGACGGTGTCGAGGGAAAGGTTGCGGGCCACCGCCGGATGCATGTCGGCGAATTCCGCGGCCAGCGCGCGGATATGGGTCAGTTCCTCTTCGTAATACTCCACGAAGACCCGATCCATCTCAGGTCTCCCGGAATTCGGTTCGCGCCAGGCCGTTGTCGAGATTGATCGTGGTGCGCAGCCGCATGCGTTCCGGCGTCGGCGTCATGATCAGCACGGCGTCGATCTCGATCTTGAGACCGACGGTCTTGTCGCCGAGCGTGACGTTGACGGTCGTGGCGCTTTCCTTGAGACGCGGCTCGAAAGTGGCGAGCACCGCGCGGATCTCGCGCGCTAAAGTATCGCGGTCGAAATCCCGCGACGAGCGGCCTGAAAAGGACGGCACGCCGTAATTGACGACGCTGCGCCGCACCTCCGGAAAATCGGCAAGCGGCGGCAATTCGTCCAAGGGCTGTTCATGCTCGGCGTCGGAAAGCATCGGCACGGACTCGAAACGCTCTGTGTTGAACAGGGCCTCGATATCGCGCCGGACCGCTTCCCTGAGCACGCGCGCCGACACCACCACGCCGCGACTTTCGATCTCGGTGCGATGCTCGGTCTGGAAGACCAGCCTGTGCAGTCGCCGTTTCTGCTCGGGCGTCAATTCCGCATCGGCATCGATGACGCGGGCGCTGCCGGCAAGAAGGGCCTCGACGCGCTCGGCGCCGAGTTCTTCATCCAGCAGGCGGCGCAGCCCATCGATCTCCGACGTCAGCCCGGGCAAATCGTTGACGAGGCGGTCCCAGAGGGAGGGCTGGACCGCCTCGCGTTTTGCCCGCGAGCTGCCGGCGAGCTGCGCTTTCGAGCCAGGCCGCTTGGCCTCACTTGCCGACATAGACGTCCATTTCGATCTCGTCGTCCTTGTCGTAGACGAACTTGATCTTCTTGTAGGCGAAGCTGACTTCTTCCTCGATCAGGTCTGGCTCGTCGTGCGCCTGCCGCATGTCATATTCCATGATCGAGGCGTCGGTGAGCGTCACCACCAGATAGTCGCTGGTCTCGCCGTCGATGGTGCGGCGTGCCGAGAACACCACCTCGTCGAGCGCCTTGTTCTCGAACAGTGCCTTCTTCAGATAGGGCGACGACTTGTCGTAGTGCTTGATGAATTTGATCATACCCATCGACACGCGGCCGCGCCGCGAGAGCGAATTCGGGTCGTAGGGCGCGATCATCTTATAGTCGACGCCATGGATCTCGATTTCGTCTTCATGGCCGTCGCGCTTGCTCGGGCCTTTGATGTCCGGGACTTTCAGGAAGCCGTCGATCTTCGTCGAAGGCGCATCGGTTCTCTCTGGCATTGTCTTTCTCCACCGCTACAAACAAGATGACTTTGCTTAACGATTTCAGCCCTTCACCGACGGCAGTTCCGATACCAGCCGGAGCGAGGCGTTGATGCCTTCCAGCTGGTAGTGCGGACGCAGGTAGAAACGGGCATTGTAGTAACCGGGCCGGCCCTCGACGCTGTCAACCTGGACCTCGGCCGCAGCGAGCGGGCGCTTGGCGCGCGCCTTGTCATCGGCAAAGGCTGGATTGGCCAGCACATACCGGTTGATCCATTCGGTCAACCAGATCTCCATGTCGGTGCGTTCCTTGAACGAGCCGATCTTGTCGCGCGCAATCGCCTTGAGGTAGTGCGCGAAGCGCGAGACCGGGAAGAGGTAGGGCAGGTTGGCGGAGAGCCTCTCGTTCGCCTGGGCGTCGGGATCGACCAGACGTCCGGCGCGCGTCTCGTCGTCCTGCAGCGAATGCGCGCCGATGAAGGCCGCCAGGTCGGTATTCTTGCGGTGCAGGATCGGCATCAGGCCGAGTTTCGCCAGTTCCGCCTCGCGCCGGTCGTCGATGGCAACCTCGGTCGGGCATTTCATCGCGATCGACCCGTCGTCGGTCGGAAAGGCGTGCACCGGCAGGTTGAGCACCGTGCCGCCGTTTTCGACGCCGCGGATCTGCGTGCCCCAGCCATAGAGCTTGTGGCTGCGGTTGATATTGACTCCCATCGGGAAGGCGGCGTTCATCCAGACATATTTGTTGTGGTCGCCGCCCACTTCCTCCTCGAAGGTGAAGCCCTTCACCGGAACGGTTTCCGAGCCGTAGGGCAAGCGCGCCAGCACGCGCGGCATGGTGAGCCCGATATAGCGGGCGTCCTCGCTTTCGCGCAGCGACTGCCACGAGGCATAGGCCGGGTTGTTCACGATCATCTGCAGGTCCTGCGGGTTCGGCAGTTCCTGCCAGCTGTCCATGCGGAACAGCCGCGGCGAGGCGGCGGCGATAAACGGCGTGTGCGCCGAGGCGCAGACGCCGGAAATGTTGCGCAGCAGGCCGACGTCGCGCGGATGGTTGGAGAACTCGTAGGCGCCGATGATGCAGCCGATCGGCTCGCCGCCCAGCATCGAATATTCGTCCGTGTAGACCTTCTTGAAGATCGGGCTCTGGTCCCACATCTGGCCTTCATAATCCTCGAGCGTGTCGGCCAGCTGCTCCTTGGAGATGTTCATCACCCGGATCTTCAGCTTGGTATCCGTCTCGGTGTTGTTGATCAGGTACCAGAGGCCGCGCCACGTGCCTTCCATTTCGCGCACTTCCGGCGCATGCAGGATCTCGTTGACCTGCGTCGTCAGCATCTTGTCGATGCCGGCGATCAGCGACTTGATCGACTTGATCGCATTGGAAGAGATGGTTGTGGTCTCGGAGCGCGACTGTGCGGCCAAAGCCAGGTTGCGCACCAGTTGCTGCAGCTTCTCGCTGTCGTCCTTCTTGACCTTGAAATCCTTTTCAAGGAGTCCGCTGAATTCGCCGAGATCGATGGCTTCCGCCTCGGCGGTGGCGGCTGCGGTCTTTTGCTGTTCGGCCATGACTTACTCCTCGCCCTTGCCGTCATCCATCGCCTGGCTGGCGATCTTGCTCAGCAGCGGCTCGTTGTTCAAAAGCTGCGCGATGCGCTTTTCCGCGTCGACGCGGCCGTCCATGAAGCCCAGCAGCTCCTCGAGCTGACGGCGCATCTTCAGGATTTCGGCCAGTTGCGGGACCTGCTCGGCGATCTTGTCCGGCGCGAAGTCGCCCATCTTGGAGAAGGTGAGATCGACCATGAGCTCTTCCTCACGCTCCTGGCCCTCGGCCTGCGGCAGCGTGTTCTTCACCCGCGCCTTCACGCGTGGCCCCATCGCTTCCATGAACTTGGGGAAGCGGTTGGCGTCGGTTTCGACGAAGTTGCGGTCAAGCACCGACTTCGACGCTTCCTTGGTCTGCGACGCGCCGGCAAGATCGGCCATCACGGCCATGACGAACGGCAGTTCGATCGTCGTAGGGCTGCCGTAGGTTTCGACGTCGTAGGCGATCTGCACGCGCGGCGCGCGGTTTCTTTCGATGACCTTCGCTTTGCTCTCTGCTGGCATGCTTTTCTACCTTTCATCCTTCTGGGCCGGCTTCTTGGGATCGGGAACGCCGGCAAGCAGCCGGAACTCCTTCAGCCCCGACGGGGCGAGATCTTCCATCAGTTCCACGAAATCCATGTGCACCATCCGGCGCACGCGCCGCGCGAGATGCGGAATGGGGCTGGACGGTTCGGTGCGGTCGTAGAAGGCGACCACGAGGTCGAGGCATTTGACGACCTCGTCGCGCGAGTTGATGCGGTCCGGCAGACCGGTGCTCGCTTCCACGGCGCTTGCCACACTTGCCATCGTCTCGGCTCCATGACCGTTGCGGGCGGGCATTGCTGGTTCCGTCGCCGCCTGCGGAGCGGCCTTCGCGGCACCATTCGCCGTGGCGCCGGCACCGGAATTCCGCTCCAGCGTCGTCAGCAAACGCTGCAGGAACTTCTTCAATTCCGGGACAGTGGCGCCATGGCCGTCGATGCGGGCATTGAGCGCGGCATCCACCGCCTCGAGGGCGGCGATCGCGGCCCGCGCGTCGGCGAGCAGCGACGTCATCACATCCGCTGCTTGATCGATTTGCGCCGCGCATCCGGTCCGCACGCGGTTCAACAGCTGATTATGGGCGCTCGTCAGCGCCGCCTTTTCGGCGGTCCCAAGGCCAGAGGCTGCTTCCTGGAGCATGACGCGTTCGTCGAGCGCAGCCTGTTCGAGGTCCCGGCCGCTGATCGGTCCGATCGCGCGCGGGGAGAAGAAGACCATCTGCCTGAGGTTCGCCAGCAAGCCTTCCTGGCCGTTCTGCAGATCGAGCAGCGCGTTGATGCGCCGCAAGGCAGCATCGCGCGGCGCGCCTGTCCGCAGCAAGGGGTGCATGGTGTCCCAATACTGCTCAAAGGTTCGCGCAATCAGCGTCAGGCCCTGGGCGAGGCCGGCCAGCCCTTCCTCGTTGGCCAAGGCCCGCGTGACGATAACCAGTAGGCGCAGGTCCCGGCCGCGGGCGCGCAACTCTTCGGCCTTTTCGAGCACCGCCGCCCAGTCGACAGGACTGGGTTGCGAAGTGGGCTTGCTGTTACCGTCATGGACAACTTTGAGCTGAGGCTCGGCCAGGCGCTCCAACTCATGAAAGGCCGGGTCGTTGCGCAAGTCCTCTCCCGACGGATTCTCACCGTTCAGAGGATTCAGCCAGAGTGCGAGATCAATCACACCAACCCCCAGCCAGCGGCCCTGAGACCCCTATGTAACGTAACGTTATCACCGGCTTCGCGCGACGACAATTGAGCACCTGCGCAAAAACTAACGGAAGCTAAACGCGACCGTTCTCTTCGGCGAAACCCATTGCGCGATTGCCGGACCCGGTATGTGAAATGGCTCGCATAGCCCGGGCAGCAATCGTGTTTGTTGGCCACGAGTTTGCAAGGCTTGTGTATCCGGGCGGTGCCGCCCGGATAGATTCAAAAACCTTACCCGCCATGCGGCTTTGTCAAGCAGCCGCTTATATGGCAGGGTACGGTCGGCAGGTTGCGGGAGCAGGTTCGATGGAACAGCGCCGGTCATCGCAGAGCTTCAAGCGTAAGGAACTGGTTGCCAAGCTGAACGCCACCGGGGTGCGCGCCTTCAAGGCCGCGGCCGACACGGCCAAGCTGCGCGGCAATCCTTATGTCGAGCTTGTCCATTTCATCCAGCAGTTGGTGCTGTCAGAACGCTCGGATGTGCAGATGATCATCGCCGACGCCGGACTAGATGCCAGCCGGCTGACGGCCGACATGACCCGAGCCATCGATAAGCTGCCCTACGGCGCCACCTCGGTGGAGGAATTCTCCGACCACATCTTCCACGCCATCCAGGAAGGATGGAACCTTGCGACGCTGGAGTTCGGCGTCGAGGAAGTGCGCAGCGCCCATATCCTGCTTGCCTGCCTGAAGACGCCGGTGCTGGAAGGCCTGGTCTCCAAGATCAGCGCCGAATTCGACAAGATCGACGCCGATGGGGTCATCTCCCGCTTCGCCGATGTCACCGAAGGCTCGCTCGAGGCCGGCTCACCGCCCGCCGAGCACGCTGCCGAGACGCCGATGAAGCGCGGTCCGGGCGGGGATTCGGCGCTGGCGAAATACGCCACCGACCTCACACAGCGCGCCCGCGACGGCAAGATCGACCCTGTCGTCGGCCGCGACCCGGAAATAAGGCAGATCGTCGATATCCTCATGCGCCGTCGGCAAAACAACCCGATCCTGACTGGCGAGGCCGGCGTCGGCAAGACCGCGGTGGTCGAGGGTTTTGCGCTCCGCATCGCCCAAGGCGACGTGCCGCCGACGCTGCAGAATGTCAGCGTGCGCATGCTCGATGTCGGGCTGATGCAGGCCGGCGCCAGCGTCAAGGGCGAGTTCGAGAAGCGGCTGAAGGCGGTCATCGACGAAGTCCAGGCCTCAGAGGTGCCGATCATCCTGTTCATCGACGAGGCGCATACGCTGATCGGCGCCGGCGGCGCGGCCGGGACCGGCGATGCCGCCAATCTCCTGAAACCGGCATTGGCGCGCGGCGAGCTTCGCACCATCGCGGCCACGACCTGGGCTGAGTACAAGCAGCATATCGAGAAGGACCCGGCGCTCACCCGCCGTTTCCAGGTGGTCAAGATCGATGAGCCCTCGGAAGCGGTGGCCGTGCTGATGTTGCGCGGCGTTGCCGGCGTGCTGGAGCAGCACCACAAGGTGCAGATCCTGGACGAGGCGATCGAGGCCGCGGTCTCGCTCTCGCACCGCTACATCCCGGCCAGGCAATTGCCGGACAAGGCGGTCAGCCTGCTCGACACCGCCTGCGCCCGCGTCGCGGTCTCGCAGCATGCGACGCCGGCCGAGGTCGAGGACATCCTCCGCCGCCGCCAGGCACTCGAGGTCGAGAGCGGCATCATTGGCCGCGAAGCCGCAATCGGCATCGACGTCGCCGACCGGCAGGCCCGTGTCGACGCCGGACTGGCGGAAACCGAGACTGCTTTGGCCGCGGCCCAGGCGCGCTGGGACCGGGAAAAGGCCTTGGTGGCCGAAATACTCGACCTGCGCGCAAAATTGCGCGGCGAGGGCGTGCCGCTCGATGCGGCGGACGATGAGGTCACTGCGGAGGCCGAGAGCGCGGAGGGCGCGGCAAAGGCGCCTGAGCAAACGGCGCCCGAGAGCAAGATCGGCGAGAGCAAGACTGGCGACGGCAAGCCTGCCGAGACCAGGAATGCCGAGGCCACGAACGCCAAGGCTGCGAAGGCCGAAGCGGTGTCCGCCGAGCCGGCAGACGAAGCCGCTGCCAATCTGGCGCGATTGCGCGAGCTGATGGCCGATCTTGCCGCGGCGCAAGGCGAGACACCGCTCATCCTGCCCTCGGTCGACCGCAATGCGGTCGCCGCCGTGGTGCAGGATTGGACCGGCATCCCGACCGGACGCATGCTGTCCAGCCAGACCGAAAAGGCGCTCAGGCTCACCGCGACCCTGTCCGAGCGCGTCGTCGGCCAGGATCACGCGATGGAGATGATCGCCAGGCGCGTGCAGACCAGCCGCGCCGGCCTCGGCGCGCCGGAAAAGCCGGTCGGCGTGTTCCTGCTTTGCGGCCCCTCCGGCGTCGGCAAGACCGAGACCGCGCTGGCGCTTGCCGAGACGCTCTATAGCGGCGAACAGAACCTGATCTCGATCAACATGTCGGAGTTCCAGGAAGCGCATACGGTCTCGACGCTCAAGGGCGCGCCGCCCGGCTATGTCGGCTACGGCAAGGGCGGCATCCTGACCGAGGCGGTGCGCAGGAAACCCTATTCGGTGATCCTGCTCGACGAGGTCGAGAAGGCGCATCCCGACGTGCACGAGATCTTCTTCCAGGTCTTCGACAAGGGCATGATGGACGACAGCGAAGGTCGTCGCATCGACTTCAAGAACACGCTGATCCTGCTCACCTCGAATGTCGGATCCGACGTCATCATGGATCGCACGAAGAACGGCACGGTGCGGACCGGCATCGACGATCTCGATACCGCGCTGCGCGCCCCGCTGCTGAAGGTCTTCCCGGCCGCCTTCCTCGGCCGCGTCGTCACGATACCCTATTACCCGTTGTCGGATTCCATGATCGAGGCGATCGCCCGTCACCAGTTCGGCAAGATCGCCAAGCGCCTCAAGGATACCAACGACGCCGAGCTGGTGATCGGCGACGGCGTCATGGACCTGGTCAAGGCGCGCTGCACGGAGATCGAATCCGGCGGCCGCATGATCGACGCCATCCTCACCAACACGCTGCTGCCGGAACTCAGCCGCGGCGTCCTCAACCGCTCGCTCGAGGGCAAGAAGATGGCGAAAGTCATCGTCGGCGCGTCGCCGGAAGGATTTACCTACGCGTTCGAATAGGTCTTCATGGCGAGGGAAGCCGCCTTTGCGCGACCGAATGGTCGATGCCTTGCGCCGCCGGTCGGGAGGCCCGCTTGCCAACTTAAAGGCGTTTTGTCCTGCGCCACTCCTCATACTCTGCGCGGGCATCGTCGTGCAGCGGATAGTAGCGTTGCAACGGAGCGCCCTGCATCAGCTTCTCGCGTGAAAACTCTTCCCAATCGTGGTGTTTCTGAGCCTCCTCGATGACCTTGGCGGCCATTGCGACGGGAACCACCACCGCGCCGTCATCGTCGGCGACGATGATGTCGCCGGGTATCACCGTCACGCCGCCGCAAGCAATCGGGACGTTGACCGCATTGGGATAGATCCTGGTCTGCACATGATAGTTTGGCGTCCAGCCGCGCAGCCATAGCGGCAGATCGAGCTTTTCGACATTGGGCCGGTCGCGCATGCATCCGTCGATGACGATGCCGGCGCCGCCTCGGCCCTTGAAATAGGTGGACATCATATCGCCGAAGACGCCCGAGCTCATGTCGCCGCGGGCGTCGACCACGACCACGTCGCCCTCCTGCGCATGATAGAGCACATGCCGGTGCAGTTGCGTTTCCGGATCGGTATATTCTCCCTCGTCGAACAGGTCCGGCCGTTGCGGCAGGAATTGCAGCGTCAGCGCCGGCCCGACGATCGACTTCCCGTGGTTCTGCGCCACCGGGCCGACCATGTGCGGACTGCGGAAGCCCATGTGGCCGAGCGTGCCGGCAACCGTCGCGGCGCCGATCTCTTTCAGCGCGTCGATCAGGTCCTTGGGCGGACGCGTGATGTCGGGAATATGCGTCATTGTCGAACTCCGGATGAGTTGGAACTACCAGTTGGTGACAGAACCGTCGCGGCGTTTGAGATGCGGCGCTTCCCAGAAGCGGAAACTCTGCGCCTTGATCGCCTCCTCGTTGACCTCGACGCCAAGCCCCGGCAGATCGCTCACCGGGTAATCGGTCCCGTCGAGCCGCGGCTGCACGGGGAAGAAGTCGGAATTGTCGAAGCCCAGCTTCCTTTCGGGTGCCCTGGTTTCGAGCCAGGCGAAGTTGGGCACGGCGGCGGCCAGATGCACGGTCGCGGCGGTGCACACCGGACCGAGCGGATTGTGCGGCATCAGGTCCACATAATGCGCCTCGCTCCAGCCGGCGACCTTCATCGCCTCGGTGAGCCCGCCGACATTGCAGACATCGAGCCGGTTGAACTGATGAATGCCGCGCTCGATGTAGGGCAGGAACTGCCACTTGCTGGCAAATTCCTCGCCGATGGCAAAGGGGATGTCGGTCATCCTGCGCAGGGACTCGTAGGCCTCTGGCGTCTCGTCGCGTATCGGCTCCTCGAGGAAATCGAGCACGCCGCGGCCGAGCTTGTTGCAGAAGCTCGCCGCCTCCGCCACCGACAGCCGATGATGGTAGTCGATGCCGAGCACCACATCCTCGCCCAGCGCCTCACGCGCCTTGTTCAGCATGCTCGCCGTAGCGCCGATTGACTCGCGCGGCTCGAAGATGTCCTTGCTGTTCTGGCCGGAGGGAAAGAAGCGGATTGCCTGCCATCCCTGCGCGCACAATTCATGGGCGCGTTCGATGGCAGCATCGCCCTCGGCCTCGTCTCCGGTCGAGGCGAAGGTGGGGATGCGGTCGCGCTGCTTGCCGCCGAGCAGGTCGTAGACCGGCACTCCCAGCGCCTTGCCCTTGATGTCGTGAAGGGCGATGTCGATGGCGGAAATCGCCGCCTGCAGAACCCGCCCGCCCTCGAAATACTGGCTGCGATAAAGCTCCTGCCAGATCCGGCCGATCTGCATGGCGTCGCGGCCAACGAGGAACTCGCGATAATGCTCGACGGCGCCGGCCACGGCCTTCTCGCGGCCGCTCAAGCCGCTCTCGCCCCAGCCGAAGATGTCCTGGTCGGTCTCGACCTTGACAAGCATCTGGTTGCGCGTTCCTACCCACACTGGGTAGGGCTTGATCGCGGTGATCTTAAGTTTCGTCGTCATTCGCGCCACGTCCACACGCGTTCGCCGCGTCAATCGGCCCTGAGGGCCATTTCGGTTTCACTGTCGAACAGATGCATCCGCTCCTGGTCGAACTCGAGCCAGATCCGCTCGTCGGGCGCGACGGCAATGCTCGGCGGCACGCTGACATTGACGATGGCGCCGGACAGGAAGGCCTGAACGAATGTCACGTCTCCGGTCGGTTCCACCGTATAGGCCTTGGCCGGAATGGTGCCGGGGACAGAACTCTTGTGCAACTTGATCGTCGAATGTCGCGCGCCGAGCACGACTTTCCGGGTCGTTGCTGTCGCGACCTTCCGGGCATTGGGCGGCGACAGCTCAAGGCTCCAGCCCTCCGCGCTGGTCAACACCGTGCCGCCGTTCGCCGTCGATGCCTCGAGCGGAATAAGGCTCATCGCCGGACTGCCCACGAAGCTCGCGACGAACATGTTCACGGGATGCGCGAAAACCTGCGCCGGCGAATCATATTGCTGCAGGTAGCCGCCGTTCATCACCGCCATCCTGTCCGCCATGGTGACGGCCTCGAGCTGGTCGTGCGTCACATAGATGATCGTCGCCTTCAGGTCCTGGTGGAACCGCTTGATCTCGGACCGCATCTGCACGCGCAGCTTCGCATCGAGATTGGAGAGCGGCTCGTCCATCAGGAACACCGCCGGATCTCGAACGAGGGCGCGGCCCAGGGCCACGCGCTGCTGCTGACCACCTGAAAGTTCGCGCGGCTTGCGCTCGAGCAACTGCGTCATATCGAGCACGCGCGCCGCTTCCCTGACCTTCTTGTCGATCTCGTCCTTAGGCAGCCTGCGCATCTGCAGCGGGAAGGCCAGGTTCTTGTAGACCGATTTCTGCGGGTAGAGCGCATAGTTCTGGAACACCATCGCGATGTCCCGGTCCTTGGGATCTAGGTGGTTGACCACGCGGTCGCCGATGATGATATCGCCCGATGTTACCGAGGTCAGACCCGCCACGAGATTGAGCGTGGTTGTCTTGCCGCAGCCTGAAGGGCCGACGAGAGCGACGAACTCGCCGTCATTGACCGTCAGCGAGACGTCGTTGACAGCTTTGAAGCCGCCATAGGTCTTGACGAGATCTTTGAGGACCACGTGGGCCATCGGCAGCGACTCCTAGTGCTTGACCGCGCCTTCCGTCAGGGCGCGTACGAAGTATCGTTGCAGGACAAGAAACAGCACGACGACGGGCACGCTCATCATGAAGCTTGCCGCCATCAGGCCCGGGAAATCCGTCGTATTTTCCGAGAAGAAGCGCTGGATGCCGACCGGCAGGGTCAACTGCTCGTTCTTGGAGAGGAAGGTGTAGGCGTAGATGTACTCGTTCCAGGCGCCGATGAAGGAATAGATCGCGGTGGCGATGATCCCCGGCGTCGAGAGCGGCATCACGATCAGGATGAAGGCCTGGAACCGTGTAGCGCCGTCGATACGCGCCGCCTGCTCGAGCTGCACCGGGATATTGTCGTAAAAGCCCTTAAGCAGCCAGATCGCCAGCGGCAAGCCGAAGGTCAGATAGGTGAGGATGAGCGAACCATGCGTGTTCACCAGCCCGAGCGCACGCATCAGGATGAACAGCGGCACGAGAAAGATCACCGCCGGGAACATGTTTCGGAGCAGCACTGCGAAGAACAGGAAGTTCCGGCCCGGGAAGGTGAAGCGCGAAAACGCGTAAGCCGCGGGAACTGCCACGATCACCGAAAGGATGGTCGTGGCAGTGGAAACGTAAAGGCTGTTCCAGAAGAAGCGCAGGAAATCCTGACCGACGCTGTTCTGCGGATCGAGCAGCTTCTGGTAGCTGGCAAGGGTGGGCTGGTCCGGCCACCATTGCGGCGGAAATTGCATCGCCGCGAAGCCGGACTTGATCGAGGTCAGCAGCATCCAGATCATCGGCAGCGCGGTGTAAAGCAGCATGAACACCAGGAATATGCGGCCGCCCCACCGCCATCCGTCGATTCGCATGCGGCGACGGGCCTGGTTTCGAGGGGCTGTCTCGGCAATCGTGCTCATGCGCTTCCATCCTTCCGCTCGTTGCCGCTCAGCGCACGGACATAGAAATAGCCGAGTGTCATCAGGATGAAGAACAGCAGCACCGAATAGGCCGACGCCACGCCCCAGCGCTGCCGGCCGAAGGCAAGCTCATAAATGTGGGTGATCCAGATATGCGACGCATTGGACGGCCCGCCGCCGGTCATGATCCATGGGATGATGAAGGAGTTGAAGTTGGCTACCGCGAGCAGCAGGATCGTCACCGTCGAGACGTTTCTCAAATGCGGGAAGGTGACGTGCCAGAAGCGCTGCCATGCATTGGCCCCGTCGACCGTCGCCGCGCGCAGCAACTGGTCGGGAACCGTCTGCAGGCCGGCCATCATCATGATCATGGCAAACGGAAACTCGCGCCAGATATTGACGACGATCAGGGAAGGCAGCACCGTGCTGACATTGTCGATGAAATTCGGCGGCCCTCCGGCCAATCCGAGGCCAACCAGAACCGCGCCGATGACCCCGAAATCCGAATGGTAGATCCACTTCCAGATATAGGAAGCGGCGACCGCGCTGATGACCCAGGGAATGATCAGGATGGCGCGCAGGATACCGCGGCCGACAAAGTCGCGGTGGAGCGCCAGCGCGGCGCAAAAGCCAAGGACGAAGGAAATGAAAGTGGAGGCCGCTGTCCAGATAAGCGTGTTCCAGGTGACCTTCCAGAACACCTCGCTTGTGAGGATGGCCGTGTAGTTGTTGATGCCGACGAAGATCTTGTCGCGGAGCTGCAGGCCGGGCGGGGTGTTGAAGAAGGACAGCTCGATTGTGTAGTAGATCGGATAGGCGATGACGATGAGCATTACGGCGATCGCGGGAACCACATACGCGTAGTCGGCGCGATGCTCCCAGACACTGCGGAGCACGCCGGACCCGGCGGGTTGCAATCTGCGGCGAGCCTCGGCCTTGCCGGTCGCGATCGTCACTGTAGCGCGCCCTTGTTCTTGGGGAAGTATCGGCTGCGCTCACGGCGCAGCCGATCCGATCGTCGGTCAGGCCCGGATTAGAGCCCGCCTCCCATCAGGTCTTTCACCTTCTTGGCCGCGTCCTCCGCCGCCTGATCGACGGTCATCGCTCCGGTCAGGGCATTCTGCAGCATGTCCGGGATGATGATGTTCATGATTTCGGGCGACTGCGGCAGCGCCGGGAACGGGATGCCGTATGGCAGCATCGAGGTCGTGACGTCGAGGAACTTGATGTTGTCCAGACGTTCCTTCATCCATTTGGTCTTGAAGCCGTTGAGGTTGCCCGGGTTCGAGCCGGCATAGGCCATCTTCAGCGACCATTCCGGGCTCGTCCACATGCAGATGATGGCCTTTGCGGCCGGCTCGTCCACCTTGCCCCCCTCGACATATTCGGGCTTCAGGATGTGGATGTTCGAGCCGCCGAACACGACGGCGCGCTTGCCGTCGGGGCCGGTCGGAATGAGGCCATAGCGCATGTTGTCGATGACGGTCTGTGCCTTGTCCTTGTCGGTGCCCGTCGCCTTCTTCTGCAGATCGAGCATGACGTTGTAGTCGGACGGATGCGAGATCATCATGCCGAGCTGGCCTGCGAGAAACAGGGGCTGGTTGTCGGCTTGCTGGTTGGTGAGCGCCGAGACCGGAACCGATTTGTCGCGGACATACATGTCGTAGGAGGCCTGCAGCGCCGCCTTGCTCTGCGGGCTGTCGAGCTCGATCTGCTTGTAGGTTGGGTTGGGGGTAGCCTCGTCGAAGACGCCGCCGCCATAGGCCCACAACTGCGGCATGAAGCGATAAGGCGTGTTGCCGGCATTCTTGCGCGCCACCAGGCCGTAGCCGGCAATGCCGAGCTTGTCGTGGATTTGCTTGGAATATTTGACGACGTCGTCCCAGGTTGCCGGGGGCTTGTTCGGATCGAGGCCCGCGCGCTTGAAAATGTCGGCGTTCCAGATGAAAGCCATCGTCTCGTTGTTGGTCGGAATTCCGTAGGTCACGCCGTCCCAGGTGACGGCCTTCATGGCGCCGGGCCAGAAGTCCTCGGTCGAATACCCCACATCCTCTGGCTTGAGCGGCTGCAGATAGCCCTTCGAGGCGAATTCGGTGCCGCCCAGGATTTGCAGGCGGACCGCCATTGGCGCCGCGTTGCCGAGCAGCGCCGTGCGGAACTTGTCGAGAAGGTCGTTGTAGGTGAGGGCTTGTTCCTCGAGCTGGATGTTCGGATAGGTCTTGCGGAAGGTTGCGAAGAAATCCTTGTAGTACTGGCGCAAAAGGTCCGGGTCGCCCTCGAACACGCCCTGGTACCAGAAGGTCAGTCGGCCCTTGTAGTCGAGCGGGGTGACCTTGGCGCAATCGCCCGCAGTGTCAAAATCCTGCGTGCCCGCAATGGAGCGCACATATTCCGGCGACCACTTGCTCAGGTCGACCGGCGGCGCGCCCAGCGCCGGCGCGGCCATCAACGATGCCATTAACGCAGTGGAGACAGTGCCGCGCAGGACGGCACCGCCGAGCGTAATCCTCGTCATAGGTATCCTCCAGGTTTCTCTCCCGTGCCGCTCTGCGTCGAGGCAAGCGGTCGTTGCTCGTTCGATCGCGGGATATTTTGCCAGTTCTAATGTATCCCTTCGACGACTTTGTACGTTTTCAGATCACAGATTATCTGTCAACGCGAAGAATCGTACATTGTTTTATCGAAACCGAGCGTGATATAGGGCGGAGGGTGTATTCACTTGGGGGAGATGGGCCTTGGCCGAGACAAGCGATTTCAAAGCGGAGCCACCTGCGGGAATAGACCCCATCGGGGCTTCCAGCGAGGGCGCCTCGCTTTATGAACTGATCAGGGATGACATCATCGAAGGACGGCTGGCCGCCAACGAACGGCTTGTGGTCGCCGATCTCGCCCGGCGTCACGGCACCTCGACCAACCCGGTCCGCGAGGCCCTGCAATTGTTGCGCGGAGAGGGCTTTGTCATCTTCAGCCCCAATCGCGGGGCACGCGTGCGACCCATAGATCAGGACTTTGTCCGGGATATCTACGAGATCGGCGTCCTGATCGAACCCGCCTTGACGCGATGGTTTGTGAACATGGCCACCGACGAGGACATCGCCGAGCTCGAACGTCTCCAGAACCTGATCGAGGAGAACAATTTTGCCGACACGTTCAGGCACAGCGAGCTCGATACCGCCTTCCACACCGTGATGTACCAGCGGCATTATAACCGCCATGCGGCCGAGCTCTGGTGGAAGCATCGCGAGGTGCTGAGGGCGGTCAGCCGGCGGTTCAATTTCACGCTTGCCAGACGCGCCGCGATCATCCGCGAGCACCGCGAGCTCATCGCGCTGGTAAAATCGGGAGAGGCCGAGAAGGCGGCCGAACTCATTGCCCGCCATGTCGAGGGCTCCGGCCGGCATGTCCTCGAACACATGCGCGCGCGTAGCGCCGCCCGGGCAGGGTAGCCGATCCGCAACACCGTCAGCCTGGCCGTTTCAGAGAGGATAGTCCAGATGAAAATCACCAGCATTCGGCCATGGCTGATCAAGTCCGATGCTTCTTACTGGGGAGAGTTCCTGTTCGTCGAAGTGACGACCGACGAGGGGGTGAGTGGCTGGGGGGAGATCACCACGACGACAAAGCTCGCCAACCGCGCGCTCTGCACGATCCTGCGGCAGATCGGCGCCGCCGTGACAGGCGAGGATCCGGCGCGTATCGAGTATCTCTGGCACAAGATTTTCCGCAGCTTCACCTATATGGGCAGCCGCGGCGCCGCCGTCGAATGCGTCAGCGCCATCGACATCGCCCTCTGGGATATCCGTGGCAAAGTCCTCGGCAAGCCGATCTACGAACTGCTGGGCGGACCGGTGCGCGACGAAATCGCGCTTTATACCCATCCCAACCAGGCCAAATTCACCAGCAAGGAAGCCGTGATCCGCGAAATTCGCGACATCGTCGAGTCCGGTCACACCGGCCTCAAATTCGATCCTTTTCCCCATCAGGGCCCCAGCGTCGATGGCGTAGCCCGCGAAAGGCGGGACGGTTATCTCGACGGCAGCATGACCCGCAAGGACGAGCGCGAGGCCGCCGAACTGACGGCCCTGATCCGCGAAACGGCAGGCCCCGATGTGGACATCCTCATCGATGCGCATGGCCGCTTCGATGTTCCGACCGCCATTCGCCTCTGCCGCAGCCTCGAAGAGGCGGGCCAGATCGACTGGTTCGAGGAGCCCTGTCCGCCCGAGAGCCTCAATGCCCTCAAACAGGTGCGCGACAAGGTCAGCGCCGCCATCTCGTGGGGCGAGCGCGGCCACACGAAGTGGGATTTCGTGCCGGTGCTCGAGGGCAAGCTCGCCGACTACATCATGCCGGACGTCACCTGGACCGGCGGCGTCACCGAGCTCAAGAAGATTTCCGCCCTGTGCGAAGCCTATTACGTGCCCGTCTCGCCGCATGACGCCGCCGGTCCGATCAACGTGGTCGCAGGAGCGCAGGTGATGATGACGGTTCCCAACTTCTACAAGGTCGAAACCTCGGAGTGGGACCTCTCGAAATACGATCACCTCATCGACAAGCCGCTCGACGTTTCGAACGGCAACCTCATGCTGACGTCGAAGCCCGGCCTCGGTGTCGAGATGAACCGCGACTACCTGCAGGCCCACGAGATCGAGTTGGGCTAGCAACGACCTGTGCGGGCCAGGCGAGGGGCATAACCATCGACGAGAACGAGGATAAGTCATGCCGAAAACGGATGCAGCCGACGAGGCTCTCAATCGGGTCAACACCAATTCCAGGCCGTCCGAGCTCCGCATCACCGATATGCGGGTGGCCGAGATCGTCGGCGCGCCGTTCACCTCGGCGCTGCTCAAGATCTATACCAACCAGGGCATCGTCGGGCTTGGCGAGGTGCGCGACGGCGCCAGCGCCACTTATGCGCTGATGCTGAAGAGCCGGCTGCTCGGCGAAAACCCCTGCGACGTCGACCGCCTGTTCCGACGCATCAAACAATTCGGCGGCCACGGGCGGCAAGGTGGCGGCGTGTCGGCGGTCGAGATCGCGCTATGGGACCTCGCCGGCAAGGCCTATGGCGTGCCGATTTATCAGATGCTGGGTGGCAAGTTCCGCGATCACGTGCGCGTCTATTGCGACACCGACGCGGAGAAGCCGAGCGGCACCGAGACCGGCAAGCGCCTCAAGGCGCGCATGGAGCGCGGCTTCACCTTCCTCAAGATGGACCTGGGCCTGATGCAGATCGCCCACATTCCGGGTGCTGTGACATCGCCCGCCGGCGCGCTCGAAGGGTTTCACGCCAATCCGCGCGG
Source organism: Mesorhizobium sp. CA6 (assembly GCF_020165035.1). NCBI lineage: Bacteria > Pseudomonadati > Pseudomonadota > Alphaproteobacteria > Hyphomicrobiales > Phyllobacteriaceae > Mesorhizobium > Mesorhizobium sp. CA6. The sequence goes on from NZ_JAIUHI010000005.1 coordinate 160,686, forward strand.
CCACGGCGGCACGATCGAGGAGCGCAAGGCCCGCAACCTCGCCTATGACGCGCAGAACGTGCGGCACCCGTTCACCGGTCTGCATTTCACCGAGAAGGGCATCGACCTTCTCGAGCGGTACATCCACGAGGTTCGCGAGGTCATCGGCTACGAGATCCCTTTGGCCATCGACCATGTCGGCCACATCTCATTGCAGGACGGCATACGCCTGTCGCGCCGCATCGAGAAATATGTCCCAGCCTGGCTCGAGGACGTCATTCCCTGGCAGTACACCGATCAATACCGGCAGCTGCAGCAAGCGACCTCGGTGCCGATCTGCACCGGCGAGGACATCTACCTCAAGGAGGGTTTCGAACCCCTGCTCGCGAGCGGCGGCCTTTCCGTCGTCCATCCGGACCTGCTCACCAGCGGCGGTATCCTCGAGACCAAGAAGATCGGCGACATGGCGCAGGACCACGGCGTCGCCATGGCGATCCACATGGCCGAAAGCCCGATCGCCGCGATGGCCGCGGCGCATGTCGCGACTGCGACCGAAAACTTCATGGCGCTCGAATACCATTCCGCCGATGTCGACTGGTGGGACGATATCGTCACCGGCCTGCCCAAACCGTTGGTGAAGGACGGCTTCATCACTGTTCCGGACAGCCCGGGCTTGGGGATCGACGACGTCGTCGACGAAGTGATCGCGCAGCATCTGCAGCCCGGTGTCACGGGGATATGGCAATCCACCGAGCATTGGGACAATGAATATAGCTGGGACCGGACCTGGAGTTAGCCGGATCGCCCGCCCTCATTCCCCCAGATTCACAGGACCAACGACCGACCATTCGTGTCGACCGCTCCTAAGCCGGAGATGAAGAAGGAAACGGACGAAACCATGATCTACGAACTGCGTATCTATGACTGCCTGCCGGGCAGGCTGCCGGCTTTGCTCAAGCGCTTTTCCGACCAAACGCTTGCCATCTGGGAGAAACATGGCATCCGCCAGGCCGGGTTTTTCACCACGGCGATCGGCGAAAACAGCAATCGTCTCACCTATTTCCTCGCCTGGGAATCGCTGGCCGAGCGTGAGGCGAAATGGGTGGCTTTCGTCACCGATCCGGCATGGCACAGGGCCCGGGACGAGTCTGAGCGCGACGGGCAGATCATTGCCAATATCAGCAGCCAACTGCTCACGCCGACAGCTTTCTCGTCTGTGAACTAGGACTGCGCCATGAAGATCACCGACCTGCGTTGCGCCGTCATCGGCCAGCACCCTATCGTGCGCATCGTGACCGACGAAGGCCTCTACGGCCTTGGCGAAGTCGAGTTCACCAAGACCTACCTCAAACCCTTTGTGCTGCATTTCCGCGAAGCGCTGATGGGCGAGGACCCGACCGACGTCGAGCGGGTGATGCTGAAGATCCGTCAGCGCGGCTCCTTCAAACCCTATGGCGCGGCGGTGAGCGCCATTGAGCATGCGTTGTGGGACATTGCCGGCAAGGCCGCCGGCGTTCCGGTCTATAAGCTGCTTGGCGGCAAGGTGCGCGACAAGGTGCGCGTCTACAACGGCTCGATCCGCCGCAAGCGCACCGGCGACCGGCCGGAGGACTACGCCGCCGACGTCAAATGGATGATGGAGCAGCCGCAGAACTTCTTCATGATCAAGCAGGGAATCTCGTTCCACTCCAATATGAAGGACACCATCGAGGGCTTCCATTACGGCGTGACGCAGAAGAAGGCCGGCTATCACGGCGCCATGGATCAGGGCGTTATCAGCGAGCGCGGCTTCAATCACATGCTCGACTGCGTGATTGCGATGAAGGAGGTGCTGGGCGACAAGGTGAGCCTGGCGCTCGACTGCGGCCCGGGCTGGATGTTGCCCGACGCGATCAAATTCGCCCGCGCGGTCGAGAAGTACAATTTGATGTGGCTGGAGGACATGCTGACCGGCGACTATGTGCCGTGGGTCAATCCGCAGGCCTATCGCGAGCTGACCGCCTCCACCTCGACGCCGATCCATACCGGCGAGCAGATCTACCTGCGGCACAATTTCAAGGAGCTGATCGAGACGCAAGCGGTGCGCGTCATCGGCCCGGATCCGGCCGATATAGGCGGCATCGCCGAGCTCAAATGGGTGGCCGAGCACGCCTACATGCATTCCATCCTGATGGCGCCGCACGGCACCGCCAACGGCCTGCTCGGTCTTGGCGCGCTGATCAATGTCTGCGCCACCTTGCCCGCCAACTACATCGCCTTCGAATATCCGAGCGCCTCCGATCCCTGGTGGGAAGACATCGTCATCGGCCTGCCGTCGCAGATCGTGAAGGACAGCATGTTGGACCTGCTCGAAGCGCCGGGGCTGGGGCTCGATATCGATGCCGAGGCGGCCAGGAAATATCTCAGGGAAGAGGATGCGGGTTTCTTCGACTGAGCGTAGAAGCTTCGGCGCAGGGGAATGTCGGGAGAAGAGAGGATGGTGCCAGAGGCGGAATCCAAGTCAGAGAAATCTGGCTGTCGTTTCAAATGGTTAAGACTCGCGCAAAAGCAGTGCTAACCAACAAAAAATACCAACAAAACATTTCTGTGGATTGGTTTGGTTCCCGAATATTACTCGCAGGTCCCAACTCGACGCAGCTGGACTGCTGCCGGTCGCCATTAAGGCAGTCCGACTTTGTCAAGCGCATGGCGCAAGTTTGACCGAAGTGACCTCCTGCTGACAAAGTCTTGAACGTCTGCTTCGCGCCTAATGTCGGCCGTAGTCTTGAGCTCTTTCGTTGACCCAAAGCTGTCGTTCGCCAGATGCTGGCCAAGCCCCATTGCCCAATTCCCTCAGGCAACTAACTGCTCAGAGTTTCAGGCTCACCGCTCCAGGCAGATCGCCACGCCCTGGCCGCCGCCGATGCAGAGCGAGGCGAGGCCCTTCCGCGCGTCGCGGCGGATCATTTCGTGGAGCAGCGTCACCACGATGCGGCAGCCGGAGCCGGCCAGCGGATGGCCAAGCGCGATGGCGCCGCCGCTCATGTTGATGATGTCCTCGTTCCAGCCCATCTCGCGGTTGACCGCGATGGCTTGCGCGGCGAACGCTTCGTTGACCTCCATCACGTCGAGATCGGACGCGTGCCATCCGGCCTTGTCGAGCGCGCGGCGCGAGGCCGCCACCGGTCCGAGGCCCATGTCCATAGGCTCGACCCCGGCTGAAGCGTAGGAGGCGATGCGGGCTAGGGGCGTCAGGCCGAGTTTCTTCATCCGCGCCTCCGACATCACCAGCACCGCCGCCGCCCCGTCGTTGAGGCCTGACGAGTTGCCGGCCGTGATCGTGCCAGCCGCATCGAAGACCGGCCTCAGCCGGCCGAGGACTTCCATGGTGGTGGAGGGATTGGGATGTTCGTCACGGTCGATGACGAGATCGCCCTGCCTTGTCCTTATCGAGATCGGGACGATCTCTTCGTCGAACCGGCCAGTCTGGATGGCGGCGTCCGCCTTCTCCTGTGAGCGCAGCGCGAACCTGTCCTGTTCCTCGCGGCTGATCTGGTAACGCTGCGCCAGCGCCTCGGCCGTTACGCCCATATGCACCTGATGGAAGGCATCCCACAGCCCGTCGGTGATCATCGAATCCTTGAGGGTACGGTCGCCCATGCGGATGCCGCCGCGCATATCGGAAATGAAGTGCGGTGCCGAGGTCATCGAGTCCTGTCCGCCGGCGATCACGCAATCGGCGTCGCCGCAGCGAATGGCCTGGGCGGCGAGATGGATCGACTTCTGGCCGGCGCCGCACACTTTGTTGACGGTCATGGCGGGCACGCTAACCGGCAGCCCGGCCTTGAGCGCGGCCTGCCGCGCCGGGTTTTGCCCGGCGCCGCCGGTCAGCACCTGGCCCATGATCACCTCGCTGACGGCATCGGGCGCAAGTCGCGTTTCCGCCAGCATCGTCTCGATAAGCTGCCCGCCTAGCTCTGCCGCGGACAAGCCGGCGAACGCGCCGTTCAGCTTGCCGATGGGCGTCCGCTTCGCGGCAACAATATAGACCGCATCCATTTCCGATCCTCCGCACGCGCGACCCACACAGGCGGGATCGCCGCTTGACATTCTGGTTATAACCAATAATCATGAAATGCATCGGCAGGCAAGGTCGCGGCATCGAGCCCGGCCTGCGTTGCGGGAGGAAATCCATGTCATCCGTGCTTTGGACGCCGGCGCCGGCCGCGTTCCAATCATCCAACCTTGCGCGCTTTTCGACCGCCAACGGCTTCGACCCGCGCGACTACGATACGCTGCATCGCTGGTCGATCGGCGATCCCGGGGCCTTCTGGCGGGCGGTGTGGGATTTCGCCGAGGTCGTCGGCGATCCAGGCGCGATCTCCTTCCTGCGCGACGACAATGCGCCGATGACCGGGAGCCGCTTCCTGCCGGAAGCAAAGCTTAATCTTGCGGAAAACCTGTTGCGTGGCGACGGCGAGAGGGTCGCGGTGATCGAGGCCGACGAGGGCGGCCATTTCCAGGCGATCACGCTCGCTGAATTGCGCCGGCTTGTAGCTCGAACGGCCGACGGCCTGCGCGCGGCCGGTATCGGCAAGGGCGATTGTGTCGGCGGCATCCTGGCCAATCGCGTCGAGGGCCTCGTCGCGCTTCTGGCGACGCTCTCCGTCGGCGCCGTCTGGTCGTCCTGCTCGCCGGATTTCGGCGCCGCCGCGATCGTCGATCGCCTCGGCCAGATCGGCGTCAAGGTGCTGTTCGCCGCGCCGCGCTACCGCTACGCGGGCAAGGATCACGACATCTCCGGCAGGCTGGCCGAGATCCTCGCGGCGATGCCGACGGTGACGGCGCTGGTGCTGACCGGCGAACCGAGCGCGAAGCTGGATTGCGCAGCGGATTGCGTTTCGTTCGACGATTTCGGCGGCGACGGCCCGCTCACCTTCGAGCGCGTGCCGTTCGACCATCCGGCCTATGTGCTCTACACGTCCGGCACGACAGGCGCGCCGAAGGCGATCGTCCACCGCGCCGGCGGCGTGCTGCTCCAGCACCTGAAGGAGCATCTGCTCCACGGCGATGTTCGCCCCGGCGACGTCATGAGCTGGTACACCAACACCGCCTGGATGATGTATCACTGGCTGATCTCGGGCCTCGCCTGCGGCGCGAGCGTGGTGCTCTATGACGGCGCGCCGATCCTGAAATCGGCCGATGGCCTCGACCCCAGTCCGCTATGGACAATGGCCGAGCGTGCCCGCGTCACGCATTTCGGCACCAGCCCGAAATATCTGGCCACGCTTGCCGCCGAAAATTACGCGCCGGGGCGTCTGCACAACCTTTCGCCGCTGCGCTCGCTGCTGTCGGCCGGCGCGCCGGTTTCTCCAGCGCAGTTCGACTGGGTCTACGAGCATGTGAAGCGCGACATGATCTTTGCCTCCATTTCCGGCGGCACCGAGATCATCGGCTGCTTCCTGCTGGGATCGCCGATCCATCCTGTGCGGCGCGGCGAGCTGACGGTGAAAGGCCTTGGCCTCGCCGTGGCCGTCATGGACGAGCGCAACGCGCCGGTGATCGGCCGCCAGGGCGATCTCGTCTGCACCGAGCCCTTCCCGTCGATGCCGCTGGCCTTCTGGGGCAAGGACGGCGACGAGCGTTATCACGCCACCTATTTCGCCACGCGCCACGAGATCTGGACGCATGGCGACGTGGCTGAGATGACCGCTTACGGCTCCGGCGTCATCCACGGCCGCTCGGACACGACGCTGAAGCCCGGCGGCGTGCGCATCGGCACGGCGGAAATCTATGCCGCCTGCGAAAACTTTGCCGAGATCGAGGATTGCCTGGTCTTTGGCGCGCCGGCCGAAGGCGACGAGGAGATCGTGCTCTGCGTCAAGCTCAATGATGGCTATGCGTTGACCCCAGAGCTTGCCGCGCAAATCCGCGGCGCGATTCGCGAAGGGGCCTCGCCGCGCCATGTGCCGCATCGGATCCATGCGGTGCAGGCCGTGCCCTATACGCTGAACGGAAAACGCGTCGAGGGCGCCGCCCGCACCACGCTCGAGGGCAAGCCGGTCAAGAACATGGCTTCGCTCGCCAATCCGGCATGCCTAGAGGAATACCGCACGCTCGACCGGAGCAAGGCGGCATGAGCCGGCCGAAGGGAGCGATCGTCGGCATCGGCGAGTTGAAGCCGCAGCGCCTGACCAGCGGCGTGACGACGCTGGAGATGATCGCCGAGGTCTCGCGCCTGGCGGTGCTCGACGCCGGGCTCGATCCGGCGGCAATTGACGGGCTGCTGGTCGGTCCCCAGGTCGGCGAGACGCCGCAGCATGTGCCGGCGACGATTGCCGAATATCTGGGTCTCGCGCCGACCATGGCCAATGTCGTGGACCTCGGCGGCGCATCCGGCGCCGGCATGGTCTGGCGCGCGGCCGCCGCGATCGAGGCAGGCATGTGCGAGACGGTGCTGTGCGTGCTCGCCAACAACCGCGAGGAGACGCCGCCTCGTTCTCCCAACCGCAATCCGATCCGCGAGTTCGACGTGCCTTTCGGCGCCTCGGGCGCCAACATCTCCTATGCGCTGCTGATGCAGGCGCATATGGCCGCATACGGCTCGACCGCGCGGGACTTCGCCCTGATCGCCGCGGCCGCGCGCGCCAATACGCAGCTCAATCCCGACGCCATCTTCTTCGGCAAGCCGGCCGATGTGGAGTCGGTGCTGGCCTCGCCGATAATCGCTTCGCCGCTGCACCTCCTCGAAATCGTCATGCCGGTCGCCGGCGGCGAAGCGGTCGTCGTCACCTCGGTCGAACGCGCGCGGTCGTTGCGAAAGCCGCCTGTCCATCTGCTCGGCGCCGGCGAGAAAGTCACGCACCGCGCGGTCAGCCAGGCGCCGAGTCTTACCTCCGGTCCGTTGAAGAGCGCCATGGCGCGGGCCTTCCAACAGTCCGGCACGCGGGCCGATGAGATGGACCTTCTGTCGCTCTATGATTGCTATACGATCATGGTCGCGGCCACGATCGAGGATGCCGGCCTTTGCGCGCCGGGCCAGTTCGGCGCATGGCTCCACGACCACGACCTTTCCCACAAGGGCGACAAGCCGCTCAACACGCATGGCGGCCAGCTCGGCTTCGGCCAGCCGGACCTTGCCGGCGGTATGACTCATGTCGTCGAGGCGGTGCGCCAATTGCGCGGCGAGGCGGGCGAACGCCAGATCGGCAAGGCCCGGCTCGCGCTGGTCACCGGCAATGGCGCGACGATGAGCGAAGCGACAGCGCTCGTGCTGGGAGCCGCCTGATGTCCGTCGATCTCGACACGCTGAAAACCCCTGGCCCGACGATCACCGCGCTGACCAAGCCGTTCTGGGATGCCGCCGCCGAAGGCCGGCTGACCATCCAGCACTGCGAGGACTGCGGCAAGGCTATCTTCTATCCGCGCCCGATCTGCCCGCATTGCTGGAACAAGCGCCTGGTCTGGAAAGACGCATCGGGCAGAGGGCGGCTCAAGTCTTTTTCGGAGGTGCACAAGCCCGGCCATGCCGGCTGGCTGCCTGTGGCACCTTATGTGGTCGGCCTTATCGAATTGGTCGAAGGCCCGACGATGCTGAGTTTCATCCTGGCCGGCACACGGCCGCTACAGATCGGGGACATGCTTCGGCTTGCGCCGACAGCCATCGGCGGTCGCGTCCTGCCGGCCTTCAAACCAGTCGAACCCGGAGCAGAGGAGAAGCCGCAATGAGCACCGAGACGAAAGACGGTTGGGTGGGTGTCGTGAAGGGTCGCCCGCAGGTCGGGGCCTTCGCCGAGCGCACGCGCCGCACAAGGATGAGCGACATCGAGGCCTTCACCGACATCACCGGCGATCGTAACCCGCTGCATTACGACCGAACGCTGGCCGAGAAGTCGGTGTTCGGCAAGCTGATTGTCCAGGGCGGCGTCACCTCCGGCATCCTAAACGCGCTGGTCGCGGAGGATCTGCCTGGCCCCGGAACCGTGTTCCTCGAAGTGGCCTGGAAGTTCGTCAAGGCGGTCGGCGTTGACGAGGAGATCACCGGACGCGTGGAGGTCAAGGAAGTGCGGTCCGATAAGCCTATCTGCAAGATCGAGACCAGCGTGCGCAACGGCCAGGGCGAGCTTTGCCTCACCGGCACAGCCACGGTCTTCACCGTACCGCTGCAAGGCGCATGAGCACGGCCGGCGGGCTTGGCACGGCGGCCGACAGCGAGCGCTGGCGCGTGCTGTCGCTGCTTTGCCTCGCAGTCGTCCTGTCGCTGACCACCTGGTTCTCGGCGACCGCGATCCTTCCTGAACTGAGGCAGGAGCTGGCGTTGGGCGCGGGCGCCGAGGCCTGGCTGACCAATGGCGTCCAGGTTGGCTTCGTTCTAGGCGCGCTGGCGGCGAGTCTGGTCAATCTTCCCGACCTCGTACGGCTGAGTCACCTGATGGCGGCGGCGGCGCTCGTCGCCGCTTTGGCCAACGCGACGCTGCTCTTCCATCCCGGGCCTGGCGGCATGATCGCCGCGCGCGTCGCCACCGGTGTTGCGCTCGCAGGCGTCTATCCGCCGGCGCTGAAGCTGGTCGCCACCTGGTTCGCGCGCGACAGGGGACTGGCGCTCGGCGCCGTCATCGGCGCGCTGACTGTCGGCTCGGCGCTGCCGCATCTTTTCCGCGCTGTCTCGACCGCGCTCGACTGGCGTCCGGTGGTTGCCGGGGCAAGCTTGGCCACTGCGGCGGGCGCGCTGCTCTTCCTGCTGTTCGCGAAGGAAGGACCCTATCCCTTCGGCAAGGCTATCTTCGAGCCCTCGCGCATCGGCCAGGTCTTTCGCGAAAAGCCGCTGCTGTTAGTCAATCTCGGCTATCTCGGCCATATGTGGGAGCTGTACGCCATGTGGGCGTGGCTGCTCGCCTACACGCGCGCCGCCTTCGAAGCACAGGCGATCGGAACGGCGGCCGCTGCCTCGCTCTCGACCTTCCTCGTCGTCGCGTCCGGCATTTTGGGGTGTTTGCTCGGAGGCTATCTGTCGGACCGCGTCGGCCGCACCGCCACCACCGCCGGCATGATGATCGTCTCGGGAAGCTGCGCGCTGCTGATGGGCTTTCTGTTCACCGGCCCGCTCTGGCTGTTCATGCTGGTGGCCCTCGTCTGGGGCGTCTCGGTCATCGGCGATTCGGCGCAGTTCTCCACCGCCGTCACCGAGCTCGCCGACCGCCGCTTCGTCGGAACCGCTCTGTCGGTGCAAATGGGCGCGGGCTTCGCGCTGACGGTGCTCGCCATCTGGCTGACGCCGCGCTTCGCCGAATTCATCGGGGGTTGGCGCTGGGCCTTCCTGCTCCTGGTTCCCGGACCGCTTCTGGGGGCGGCCGCCATGCTATGGTTGCGAAACTTGCCGGAGAGCGTGAAAATGGCCGGCGGCCTCCGCTAGCGAGGCGCTGCCGCTTATCTGAGTCGCGGCAAATGAATTGCGGCAGGATCGGATGGAACAAGCTACCAGAACGCGCGGGCGTCCTCGTTACGATCAGGAAGACGCCGAGGCGGCCGAGGCCTTCCGCTCGATCGGCTCGAAAGTGCAGCTCAACCGCGACGAGGCCGCACCGCTCTGGGTGCAGTTGCGCAACCAGGTCGAGGAAGCGATCAACACCGGCCTGCTTGCCGCCAATTCACGCATTCCCTCGGAACAGGCGCTTTGCGATTTCTTCGGCGTCTCGCGCCCTGTGGTGCGCGCCGCGATCGGCTCGCTGTCCAACGAAGGCCGCATCATCAAGATGCCGCGCAAGGGCATGTTCGTCGCGGCACCCCGCGAGCATGTCGACTTCATGACCGCCAATCTCGGGGTCTTCGACGATTTGACCGCCAAGGGCCACAAGGTCTCGACCCGCACGCTGGAGATCTACCGCTGCCCGCCGAGCGACAAGGAGTCGAAGGTCTTCGGCATTCCCGCCAATGGCAGCGTGGTCCGCATCAGCCGCGTCTATATGACCGACGGCACGCCTATCACCATGACGCGCATCAGCCTGCCGGGGCACCGGGTGCCGGGTCTGGAGAACATCCTGTCGGAAAACCAGTCCATCTTCAGCACTATCCGCGCCGTGTTCGGCCTGACGGTGAAGCGCGCCGACCGCTGGCTGCGCGCCGCGCTCCCCACCAAGGAAGAGGCCGACGAAATGGGCGTCGCCGCCAACACGCCGCTGATCGAGATCGAGTCAATCGCCTATGACGCGGACGGTGCCGCGCTCGAATATTACGAGGCCTTTTATAATTCCTCCGTCGCCCGCATCCATATGGCGGTCGAGCAGCCGTCAGCGACGGTGAACGGCGTCGATCGCACCTGACTTGCCAGCCACCAAAAAAAGAATCTGTTTTCTGGTTATAACCAGATTGACGGGTGGAAAAAGCTTCTGTAACGTCCCTGTCATGGGGTCGGGAGGAGCCTGACCCCGGAGGCATTATCAGGATCGGCTGGCTTGCGGCGCCGCTTCGGCGGCGAGGGCAGTGTTTTGCCCGCGCTCAAGCTCGTCCTGATGGAGGACGTGCATGGATTACCGGTCGCAATTCGACCTAACGAGCGAGGTCGCCGTCGTCACCGGCGGCGCCAGCGGGATCGGTCTCGAGGCCGCCAGGGCGCTGGGGACTTGCGGCGCGCGTATCGTGCTTCTCGACATGAATGCGGACGGGCTGAAAGCTGCTGTCGAGGCGCTCAAGGCGGCTGGCGTCGCGAGCGTCGATGGCCGCGTGCTCGACGTCACGGATCCGCAAGCCGTGGAGGCGATGGCCGCTCAGATCGTCGCGGACTTCGGCAAGGTCGATGTCCTGGTCAACAGCGCCGGCATCGCGCGCCTCAACACCGCGCTCGACACGCCGGACGAGGAATGGCGCCTGGTGATGGATGTCAACGTCAACGGCGTCTACTGGGCCTCGCGCGCCTTCGGCCGCTCGATGGTCGCCCGCAAGAAGGGCTCGATCGTCAATCTGGGCTCGATGTCGGGCCTGATCATCAACCGTCCGCAGACGGCGCCGTCCTACATGGTGAGCAAGGGCGCCGTGCATATGATGACCAAGGCGCTCGCGGTCGAATGGGCAAAGTCAGGCGTGCGCGTCAACGCGCTGGCGCCGGGCTATGTCGGCACCGAGATGACGCTGAAGATGCGCGAGCGTCCCGAACTCTTCAACACCTGGATCGACATGACGCCGATGGGCCGGCTGGGCACGCCGCAGGAGATCGCCTCGGCGATCTTGTTCCTGGCGTCGCCGGCGTCGAGCTACGTGACGGGCGCGATCCTGTCGATCGATGGCGGCTACACGGCCTGGTAATTGGCCTCGCAAGGATTGGAATACCGTATGACCCTTTCGGACCTCGAGGCGCGCCGGGCCATCATCGATGCCTGCATCGAGATGAACGCGCTGGGTATCAACCAGGGCACGTCAGGCAACATCAGCCGGCGCCATGGCGAGGGCATGCTGATCTCGCCGACCAGCACGCCCTATGACACGCTGCAGCCGGAAGACATCGTCTTCATGGGCTGGGACGGCGAGGTCGACGGACGCCTGCCGCCGTCCAGCGAATGGCGCTTCCATCTCGACATCATGAAGGCCAGGCCCGAGGTCAACGCCGTCGTTCACGCGCATCCGACCTACTGCACGACCATCGCCATCATGGGCCGGAAGATACCGGCGATCCATTACATGGTCGCGGTTGCCGGCGGCAGCGACATACGCTGCGCGCCCTACGCCACCTTCGGCACGGCGGAGCTTTCAGCGCATGCGGTGGAGGCGCTGCGCGACCGCAAGGCCTGCCTGCTTGCCCAGCACGGCATGATCGCCGTCGGATCGAGCCTCGCCCAGGCGATGTGGCTGGCGGTCGAGGTCGAGACGCTGGCGCGCCAGTATCACGGCGCCCTGCAGATCGGCGAGCCGCCGATCCTGTCCGACGAGGAGATCGAAAACGTCATCAAGCGCATGGCGAGCTACGGCCTGCGCGACAATGACGCCGCTGCTTGAGGGCAGCAATTTCACAGTTTCGCATATCCTCCGGGAAGGCCCGGAGCGATCAACAAGGGAGGAATGAAAATGACCAGATCCATGAAAGGCCTCGTCAAGGCGCTCGCTTTTGGGTTAGCGGCGGCTTGCAGCGTTGCCGCCGTCTCCAGCGCGAGTGCCGAGGAGCTGTCGCTCAAGGGCAAGCGCATCGGTGTCTCCGCCATCGGCACGGACCACTATTGGGACCTGATGGCGTTCCGCGGCATCCAGGACCGCGTCAAGGAACTCGGCGGTGAAGTCATCGCGCTCGATGCCGGCCGCAAGGACCAGCAGCAGATCGCGCAGCTGCAGACGCTGATCGCCCAGAAGCCCGACGCCATCATCGAGCAGCTCGGCAACCTCGAAGTGCTGAACCCCTGGCTGCAGAAGATCCGCGACGCCGGCATTCCGCTGTTCACGGTCGACACCGCGACGCCGCACGCCATCAACAACACCACGTCGAACAACTACAATATCGGCGCCGAGATCGCGCTGCAGATGGTCGCCGACATGGGCGGCAAGGGCAATGTGCTGGTCTTCAACGGCTTCTACAGCGTGCCAGTCTGCAAGATCCGCTACGACCAGCTGAAATATGTGCTGACCTCGTTCTCGGATGTGAAAATCATCGAGCCGGAACTGCGCGACGTCATCCCGAACACGGTGCAGAGCGCCTATTCCAATGTCACCGACATGCTGACCAAGTCGCCCGAGAAGGGGTCGATCGGCGCGGTTTGGGCGTGCTGGGACGTGCCGCAGATCGGCGCCACGCAGGCGGTCGAAGCCGCCGGCCGCAACGAGGTCAAGACCTACGGAATCGACGGCAGCCCGGAAGTCATCAAGATGGTGATGGACCCGAAGTCGTCGGCCGGCGCGGTCGCGGCTCAGCAGCCCTATGAGATCGGCAAGACCTCGGTCGACAACGCCGCCAAATATCTGGCCGGCCAAAAGGTGCCGCCGTTCACTTTCGTGCCTTCGGTGCTGATCAACAAGGAAAACGCCGCCGAAAAAGGAAAGCCGTTCCTCGACGCCGCCGAGAAGGCTGGCGTTCAATAGGACGGAACGGAACAACGGGCAGCCGCGCCCATGCGGCCGCCCGTCACAGCCAACCAGGATTGACGGCCATGCAGACAGCAACAAGAGAAATTGCTGTATCGATGACGGGCATATCGAAACGGTTCGGTCCGGTGCGCGCGCTGGAAAACGCGAACCTCGAGATCGCGCGCGGCTCGATCCTCGGCCTTGTCGGCCAGAACGGCGCCGGCAAGTCGACCATTATCAAGGTGCTGGCCGGCATCATCAAGCCGGACAGCGGCACGATCGTCATCAATGGCGAGGTCATTACCTCGCTGACACCAGCGTCGGTCGAAAAGCTCGGCGTGCACTTCATCCATCAGGACAGGCTTCTGGTGCCGACCGCGACCGTCGGCGAAGCCGTCTTCCTCGGCCACGAAATCGGCCTCGGTCCATTCGTCAGCCGCCGTGCCATGGAGCGCCGCGCCGCTGATCTGTTGAAGCGCTTCTTCGGCATGGAACTGCCGGCCGGAACCCTCGTCAAGGACCTCACCACGGCGCAGCAGAAGGTGGTGCAGATCACCCGGGCGCTGGCGCAGAAGGCGTCGGTGCTGGTGCTGGACGAGCCGACGGCGGCGCTCGTAAAGCGCGAGGTCGACAGCCTGTTCGACGTGCTGCGCCGGCTGCGCGACGACGGCATCGCCGTGGTCTTCATTTCCCACTACATGCAGGAGATCGAAAAACTCTGCGACCGCGTCACCGTGATGCGCAACGGCACCGATGTCGGCACAGTCGATCCGCGCCAGACGCCGATCGACGAGATCATCGCGATGATGATTGCCCGTGATGTCGGCGAGATGTTCCCGAAGCGCTCGGTCACTTTAGGCGCGCCGGTGCTGGAGGTTTCCAACCTCCGCCTAGGCGGCAGTTTCGAGAACATCGGCTTCAATGTGCGCGCCGGCGAGATCGTCGGCCTCACCGGGCTGCTCGGCTCCGGCGCCAAGGAGATCGTCCAGTGCCTGTTCGGCCTCAAGACTGCCGATGGCGGCCAAGTCAAGGTCGAGGGCAGGGAGCTGTCGCTGTCCACGCCGGTCAAGGCCGTGCGCGATGGCATCGCCATGCTGCCGGAAGATCGCCGTGCGCATGGCGTGGCGCTTGGTCTGTCCGTGCGCGAGAACATCTCCTTGGCCAGCCTGCGCCGCTATTCGCGCAGCGGCATGGTCAGCCGTGGCGCTGAGAACCAGGCGGTGGACGGCCTGATCAAGGAACTGTCGATCAAGACACCGCATCGCGACGCGCTGGTGCGCGAGCTCTCCGGCGGCAACCAGCAGAAGGTGGCGATCGCCAAATGGCTGAGCTGCCAGTCGCGCGTCTATGTGCTGGATGAGCCGACGGTCGCCGTCGATGTCGGCGCCAAGGTCGAGATCTACAACCTGCTGAACCGGCTGGCGGGCGAGGGCGCAGCGATCCTGCTTTTGTCCTCCGACCTGCTCGAGCTGGTCGGCGTCTGCGACCGTGTCCTGGTCGTCTATCGCGGCCGGCTTGCCAGCAGCTTCTCCGGTCCCGCGATGAACAGCGACGCGCTGCTGGCGGCTTCGTCCGGCGCGCGCTCGAACACCGATGGGGTGGCCGCATGAGCGCGACTGTTCTCCACACCGAAGTCGGCGTTTCCGACGAGAAGCAGACCGCCGCAAAGAGCGCCGGCCGGCGCTTTGGCGCGCTCGTCGTGCGGCTCGGCGCGATCGCCGCCTTCGCCGCGATCATGGCCTATTTCGTCATCTTCGCGCCGGGCTTCACCTCGACCTTCAACCTGATCAACGTCGTCGAGCAGTCGGCGATTCTAGGTGTGCTCGCCTATGGCATGACGGCCGTCATCATCGGCGGCGGTTCCGATGTCACTGAAGGCGGCATAGATCTGTCGATCGCCGCCAATATGGGGCTCTGCGCCGCCGTCTACGCGACGCTCTTGTCGATGGGCTATGGCGATTTCCTTTCCGTGCTCGCGGCCATCGCCGTCGGCATGGCGGTCGGCGCGCTGAACGCCCTTGCCGTGGTCGGCCTCGGCATCCTGCCGCTGCTCGCAACGCTTGCCGTGCTCAATGTGGCGGCCGGCATGGAACTCACGCTCACTCAGAACACGGTCGTCGGCGCATCCTCCCCGCTGCTCGGCGTGCTGGTGTCGGGCAGCTTCCTCGGCATCTCCGCGCTTGCCTGGGCGTTGATCATCTTCTCCGCTGTTATGATCGTGGTCGTCCACGGCACGTCGTTCGGTCTCAGGCTCTACGCGGTCGGCGGCCATCCCGAGGCGGCGCGCGCGGCTGGCATCAGCGTGCCGTTCTACGTGTCATTCACCTATGTTCTCAGCGGCTTCTGCGCGGCGGTGGCGAGCATCCTCACCGTCTCGCGCCTGTCGGCCAGCACGCCTGGCTCCGGCGAGCTGCTCCTGTCGGTGCTGGCGGCCGCGCTGCTCGGCACCGTCTTCTCCCGCCGCTTCGTGCCGACCATGGGCGGCACGCTGCTCAGCGTGCTGTTCATCGGCCTGCTCGCGAACGGCTTCCAGCTGCTCAACGTCTCCAGCTACTGGGTCAACGGCGTGCAGGGCGCGCTGATCCTGCTGGTGGTGGCGATCACATCCTTTGCCCGCGGTTCGGAGGGTTCGCGATGAGCGTCTCGGCCAACGACAACGCAGCCAAGGCGAGCCTGCGCGGCTTCCTCGCCAAATACAGCGTGCTCATCGCCTTCGCGGCCATCGTCATCTTCTTTTCGGTGGCGAGCCCGACCTTCCTGACGCCGGCCAACCTCTTCAACGTGCTGATCAACAATGTCGTCATGCTGGCGATCGTCGCGCTGGGTCTCACCATCGTCATCTCGTCGGGCGGTATCGATCTCTCGGTTGGCGTCTCCGTCGACATGGCAAGCATGATCTTCGTCATGCTTCTGGCCGCCGGTTACAGCGGCGTGGTCGGCGTAGCGGGCGGGCTCGGCGCCGCGCTGATCGTCGGCGTGCTGAATGCGATCCTCATCACCAGGCTCAACATCAGCCCGTTCCTGGCGACGCTCGGCGTGCTGTTCATCGGCCAGAGCACGCAGCAGCTCGCCACCAGCGGCGGCCAGCCGATCTATCTCACAAGTGGTTATGCAGCAGACCAGTTCAACGCCATCGCCCGCACCGCTCTGTTTGGCGTGCCGACGCCGGTCATCGTGCTGATCGTGCTCGCCGTCGCGGTCCATCTCCTGCTGCATCGCTCGGTGTTCGGCCGCTACGTGCAGGCCATGGGCGCGCAGCCCGGCGTAGCCTGGTATTCCGGCATCCGCGTGCCGCGCGAATTGTCGATGGTGCATGTTCTGTGCGCGCTGCTCGCCGGTGTCACCGGCATCCTTCTGTCGTCGACGGTGAAGTCGTACGTGCCGCTCTCCGGCAACGCGTTCCTGCTCGATGCGATCGGCGCCACTTTCATCGGCACGACGCTGAGCCGCGAGCGCAAGCCTTCGGTCATCGGCACGCTGCTCGGCGTGTTGCTGCTTGCCATCGTCAAGAACGGGCTGCTGCTGGTCGGCTGGAATTTCTACTGGCAGCAGGTCGGTATCGGCGCGCTCGTCTTCCTGGTGCTGGCAGCGAGCTTCGGCCTGCGCCGCGCCGCTCATTGAACTCGAAAGGTTAAGTCAACCATGCCACAATTCGACGTCAGCTCAATCGGCTTCTATGTCCTCGACATTCTCGGGCGGCCGGTCTCGCGCATCCCCGAAGGCGGCCGGGCCGACTATATCGAGGAGATCCGCATGACCGTCGCCGGCACGGCGGGCGCGACGGGCATGGACTGCGCCATTCTCGGCCTGAAGACGCGCGCCGTCACCACGCTCGGCACCGACGATATGGGCGACTGGTTCCTCGCCAAGCTCAAGAAATACGGTCTAGAGACGAGCCTTGTCCGCCGCGACGGCAGCGTCCAGACGTCTTCCACCATCCTGCCCGTGCGGCCGAACGGCGAGCGGCCGGCTCTGCATGTGCCCGGCACCGCGACCCTGTTCGAGGTCGCCGATGCCGATCTCGACGCGGCGCTCGACGCGAGCGTCGTCCATGTCGGCGGCACCGGCCTCCTGAAGCGCTTCGACGGCGAGCCGACCGTCAAGCTTTTGAAGCGCGCCAAGAAGCTTGGCCGCGTCACTACCTTCGATCTGATCCAAGCGACGCCGGAGACCTGGAAGCTGGTCGAGCCGTGCCTTCCTTACATCGATTATTTCGTGCCCAGCATCGACGAAGCCGGCGAGATGGCGCATGACCGCGATCCGGCCCGCGTCGCCGCTTTCTTCAAGGCGAGAGGCGTGAAGAATTGCATCCTGACGCTCGGTGTCGGCGGCGTCTATGTCTCGCCCGAACATGGCGAGGATTTCCATCTGCCCGCGTTCGAGGTCGAGGTCTTCGACACCACGGGCTGCGGCGATTCCTTCACCGCCGGCATCATCGTCGGCATCGTCAAGGGCTGGGACCTGAAACAGTCCGCACGCTTTGCCAGCGCCGTCGCCGCCAAGGTGGCGATGGGGCTCGGCTCCGACGGCAAACTCGTTTCGTTCGACGACACGATCGCGGCGATGAACTCGCTCCCGGTCAAGACATCAAAGGTGGAAGCAGCATGACCATTCTCCCCGAAGCCAAGGGCAAGACGGCTCTCGTCACCGGCGCCAGCCGCGGCATCGGCAGGGCGCTCGCCAAGGGGCTCGCCGAAGCGGGCTTCGATGTCGCCATCACCGATCTGCCGTCGCAGGCGGCCGGGCTCGACGCGACCAGAGGCGAGATCGAGGCAGCCGGCCGCAAGGCTTATGTCTACACGATGGATGTCAGCAACAAGAAGGACGTCGAAGCGACGGCGCAGGCGCTGCTCGAGGCTGCCGGCAGCATCGATGTGCTGGTCAACAATGCCGGCATTCTCAAGCCCAGCCTGCTGCAGGACCTCGACGAAGCCAACTGGGACGCGCATTTCGACGTCAACGCCAAGGGCGTGCTGATGATGTGCCAGGCGGTGCTGCCGCATATGCGCGCCAGGAAGTCCGGCCGGGTGATCAACATCGCCTCTATCGCCGGCCGGCAGGGCGTGCCGACGCAGGGCCACTACGCCGCGACCAAGGCGGTGGTGATCACGCTCACCCGCGTGCTGGCGCAGGAGGTCGGCATGGACGGCGTCACCGTCAACGCCATCTGCCCCGGCATCATCCTGACCGAGATGGGCAAGAACAATCTGGGCAGCGAAGCCGCGATCCGCCATTGGGAGGATGTCGCCGCGCTGAAGCGCCTCGGCGCGCCGGAAGATATCGTCGGACCGGCGCTGTTTTTCGCTTCCGATCTCTCGGCCTTTGTCACCGGCCAGGCGCTCAACGTCGACGGCGGCATTTACTATCACTGACCGCTCGCTCGGTGGCCGCGCGATCGCCAAGCCCACTTCTTGGCGCAGAGCCGCCGTTTACCCATGGAATGCTTGAGTCGGATTCGGCTCAGAACGGCTGGTTCAGCGGAAAGCTTGAGGAAGTGTCGAGGGCGTTCAAAGAGGGGAGGGATCGTCTTAACGTAGGGTTGAATTGCGCATGGAACAGCTTCAAGTCACTCTCCATCTTGGTCATTGGGTTCGTCAGACCATACGAGAGAGTACGAGGGAAAAAGGTTGGCGGGCCAGCCGCTAACGTATTGATTTTCCCGTTTGTTCTCACGCCCTCCGAGCCTACCACACTATGCCTACATCTACTGTTCTCGCTGAATTTTTGAGAGTCGATTCATATTATGGATTCGAACCCTCTCGTTTGAAGAAGCTCGAAGTGTCTTTTGGCATTTCGAAGGGGCGTCGCATTCGGTGAAATCGGCGTGCTTCTGATTCAGATGGAGTCTAACGTTGAGCTACCATAGCCCATTTAGACAATTAACGTTGCCTCTCAACTGAAACGGCTGGCGCGGAAGGCCGCGAGCATTGGGTGCGGGTTGCCTGAGACAATCTCACGGGCAAGCAACTCTCCGACAATCAGTCCAAGCGTGGCGCCACTGTGGCTGAAGGCAACGTGGAGACCAGGGACGGTCTCGAGCTCTCCAAGCACCGGCTCGCCGTCGCCGGGGATAGGCTTCGGGCCGACGGCGTAGGCGGCGAGCTGGAGCCGCGGATTGCCATCGAGCACTGCACTGGCTTCGTCGAGTAGCCCTCGGATGGTCTTGTCGTGCACGGTGTAAGTGCCATCCGAGTTAGCCACCACTTGTTCCTCCGACCATGCAGAATCCAAAACAAGTGCACCGTCCGGCGTCGGACGCACCGCAACACGCGGCGTATTCAGCACGGCACGGAGGGCTGTCTTGATCGGTTTGGTCTTTAGGAGCAATGAAATCGGCGTGGCGTCGGGGACATAGATGTCGATCTCGGCAAGCATGGCAGGCGTCGCCGGTCCAACAGCAAGCAGCACCGAACCCGCCTCGATCGGCGCATCGCCGGCAATGACGACGCCACGTGCGCGGCCGCCTGTGGTGTCTATCCGCACACGTCCGGCATCCTGGATAAGCTTGCCTCCACGAGCGCGAAATTCGATGAGCAGAAGATCGATCAGAGAAGGCAAGTCGACCCATCCTTCGCCAGGATTGAAGATGGCGCCCTGTGGGCTGATCGCACCGGCATTGACGCCGGGCGTCACGGCGGCCACTTCCGCCGGGCTGAGCAACAGGGCGTCATAGCCGATGTTCTGCTCCAGCTGGCAGATCGAGACGATCTGGTTTTTGTCCTCATCCGCATCCCAAGTCAGGCCGCCGTCAAAGCGGAGCCACGATGCCGTTTCCGGCTTTGTGGCGGCCAGCGTGCGATAGCGATCGATGCCGGCCATCCTTAATCGGTGATAGGCAGTGTTGGCGCGCCGCGCCGAGTTCAACCAGGAGAGTGAACGGCCCGAAGCCCCTTTGGCCGGCGCACCATCGTTCACGATCGTCACGTCGAGGCCAAGACGAGCAAGATGCAGGGCGGAGGAGACACCAAAGATGCCTGCGCCGACGACGATAACCTTGCGCGGCTTTGGGGATGTGGTCATGGGGAGTCCTTCTGCGCTGAAGAGGAATGGGGGAGGCCGAGATTGGGCGAAGAACGGTAGACCTAGTAGTCCTTCAGCTTCTTCATGTAGCGCCGGCCCTCAAGCATCGGCCGGTCGCGCAGATCGGCCAGCTTGTAGGCGAACCTCCATAACGTATCGAAGAAGACCAGGGGCACGAGATAGGGCTTAATGCGATCTGCCATGCCCGTGAGGTCGAGCTCCGTTGCGTCGAGGAGCAGAATGTTTTCGCGGCTGCCATATCTGAAAAGAAAGTCGCGCGCACGCTCAGTGAGGCGCCGTGTCTCGTCCAGGCCCAGCATCACGATGAAGCCGGCATCCTCGTCCACCACCTCGAAAGGACCATGGAAGAACTCGTTGGCATGTATAGCCTGCGAGTCATACCACTGCATCTCCATCAAAACGCAGATGGCGTATGAATAAGCCGCGCCATAGCTGGCGCCGCTGGCGAGGGTGTAGATTGCATCGCGCGGCGCAAAGCGGGGTGCAAAGGCCTGAAACCGGTCGGCATAGGTTTGGTGCGCACGATCGATCGCCGGCTGGAGATGGCCGAGGCTGATCAGCAGGTCGGCGGTCAATCCGGCATTCTCTCGATCATCGATCAGGCCAGCGAGCACCATGTAGAGCACTCCGTAGTTGCTGTAGGCTGAATCGATTGTTTTGCCCGTGGTATAGGAAGCCTGGTAGGCGATCGGGTGATCGACCGCACGAGCAAGCGGCGATGTTTGGTCGAGTGTCATGCCGATCGTCGTGGCGCCTCGATCGCGCGCTTGGTCGGCTGCGCGCACCGTCTCCTTGGTGGTTCCGGTCTGGGAGCAAAGGACAACGAGCGTATCGGGCCCCAAGCGCCGCGGATCACGGCAGACGAACTCATCCGCATTGTAGATGTCGCAGGCCATCGTGCCGCTGTGACGGTCGACGAAGTATTTTCCTGCCATCATGATGGAGAGCGAGCCGCCGCACGCTACGAGAAATAGATGCGAAAACCGCTTGCCCGCTGTAGCGGCCAGAGCGCGTTCTACATCGGCGGGCAGTGCGGAAATCATGGGCATCCTCGTCTCGTGGGAAAGCTTGAGGGCTGGTGCACAATTGACAAACAACAGCCGTTTGTGCGAACGTTCTCATATCCATAAACCGAAAGTTTGGCCATGGTCAAGATTGCCGCGATGGGTGATAACGTTGTCGATTGCTATCTTGCCCGGGGCGAGATGTATCCTGGCGGCAACTGCCTCAATGTGTCGGTCTATGTCAGCCGCTTCGGGGGGCAGTCGGCATATGTCGGAGCGATCGGCAGAGACCGCGCCGGGGACCTGATCCAGGCCGCGCTGTCATCGGAGCGTGTGGACATCAGCCGGCTGCGCCGCCTCGACGGACCCACCGCATACTGCGTCGTAGGTCACCGCGACGCCGATCGGATTTTCCTGACCTTCGATCTTGGCGTGTCGATGTTCACGCCGAACCGGCAAGATCTCGATTTTCTCTCGGCCTTTCAGGCCACCCACATCGGTCAGTCTAGCGGGCTCGATGCATGGGTACCGGAGGTTTCCACTAAGTCCCTGGTCTCTTATGATTTTTCGACTCGGCGGGATCCAGAGCATCGCTATTCGATCGGACGCCACTGCTATCTGGCCTCAGTGTCGGGTGACGGTCTCGGTGACGAGGAATCGGACGCAATTGCATCCGAATTGCTTGCGTGCGGTTCCAAATGGGTTTTGGTTACTCGCGGTCGGGCCGGTGCGCTGCTTCGCAGCCATTCCGTCTCCTGCCGCACGCCGGCTCGGCTGGTCGAACCGGTCGATACACTGGGCGCGGGCGACACATTCATTGCCAGGACGCTGTTCGGCTTGCTTCGCCAAGAGGCGCCTGAGGACATCCTCGGCCAAGCCGCGGAGGCAGCGGCCGCTACGTGCCAGTACTTTGGGGCGGTCGGCAACGCGGCGGTGATCGACTTAGGCGCGATCACGTCCGAAATCCTCCTCCGAGCACGGCGCCTACAAGACGAAACGGTATAGTTGCCGGATTCTCCGGGCGAATTGACGCAAAGAATTTGCGGTGCTAACGTGAGAACGTTCTCATCATGAATTAGGCACCGTCTGAGAGCGTCGGTCCATGGATGAGAGCTCAAGTGGGGTTGCAGGCCGACTACGGCTATCAATGAGAGGAGAAGACATGCAAACGAATTCGAGCAGACGTCGGCTGATCAAATGTGGTCTGGCCGCGACCATTGCGCTGGTAACCGGGTTTGGAACTTTGGTCGCGTCAACGCAGTCAAAGGCGGCCGGCAATCCCTACAACCTCATTGATCCTTCGGTAATCAGTGTTGGGACCATGGGCGATGCAAAACCTTACGTCTTCACCGACGCCAATGGCAATTTCACTGGATTCGACGCGGAATTGTTCCGTGACGTGGCCCGCCGGCTCGGTTTCAAGGACGAGCAGGTCGTTTTCACCGGCCAGGAATTCTCGGCGCTGCTGCCCTCCGTTGCCAGCGGCCGTTTCGATGTGGCCGTGGCCGCCATCGGCACGACCGCGGAGCGCAAGAAGACGGTGGATTTCAGTGACGGCTACCTCGCTGGTTACCTGTCGATCATCTCGGCCGATCCGGCACTGACCAGCAATGAGAGCACCGCCGGAAAGCGCATCGGCGTGATCCAGGGAACCCTGCAGGAGATCTATGCCGAGAAGAACCTGAAGGGTGACATCGTCAAATTTCCCGACAACAACACCGCGGTAGCTGCACTGAACAACGGAACGATCGATGGCCACTTCACCGACTATGAATCGGCCAAGCAGTATGTCGAGCGCTATAAAAACCTGAAGATAACGATGAACGTGCCATCTTTCGATGCGCCGGCCGGATTCGTGGTCAAGAAAGGCAATGACGCGTTTCGGGAGGCCCTGAACAAAGCACTGCACGAGGCCATGGACGACGGCACCTGGAAGCGGCTGCACGAGAAATGGTTTCCGGGCACTCCGATGCCGGATCAATATTTGCCCAAGAAGTAAATTGGCGCCTATTTATTGTCGCATTCCGGCCGGGTCCCGTGAGCAGCGGAGCCCGGTCGAACTACAGAAGGGCCTGATATGAGCTGGTTCGATACCTTCTCGCGCAGCTTCCTCGATTTCCAGGCCATGGCGGAAGTTCTGCCGAACATGGTCATGGTCGGCCTCAAGAACACCCTGATCCTGGCCCTTGCCTCGACATTCTTCGGCACGCTGATAGGAATCGTGCTGGCCATCATGGGGATATCCGACAACCCTGTCCTCAAACTCCTGGCGCGCGTCTACACCGATATTTTCCGCGGGCTTCCCGCCATCGTCACCATTCTGATCATTGGCCAAGGCTTTGCCCGGCTGGGCCGAGAGCTGTTCGGTCCGTCGCCTTATCCGCTGGGCATTCTAGCGCTGAGCCTGATTGCTGGTGCCTACATAGGAGAAATCTTCCGCGCCGGCATTCAGAGCGTCGAGCGCGGACAACTCGACGCCACGCGCACGCTCGGCATGACATATGGCCAAGGCATGAGGCTGGTCGTCATTCCCCAAGGTATCCGCCGCGTGCTGCCGGCGCTGGTCAACCAGTTCATCGGCAACGTCAAAGATTCCAGTCTTGTCTACTTTCTCGGTCTTCTCGCTTCGGAGCGCGAACTGTTCCGGGTTGGGCAGGATCAGGCCGTTCTGACCGGCAACCTCTCGCCGCTTTTGCTGGCCGGCATGTTCTACCTGGTGATCACCGTACCCTTGACTCACCTTGTCAACTATATCGATGCGCGCATGCGCATCGGAAAGCGTATCGTGGCTGTGCAAAGCGGGCTTAAGGAAGTCGCCGAGCTTGCCGACGCGGGCGCGCTGGACGTTGCAAAGCCATCCGTTGCAACGTCCACGCCCTTCAAGGGCGGCAGCATTGAAATCAAAAACGTCGATATGGCCTATGGCAACCTTCAGGTCCTGCATGACGTCAGTCTGAAAGTAGAGCCAGGGACTGTCACCTGCCTCATCGGACCATCCGGGTCGGGCAAATCAACGTTGCTTCGATGCCTGAACCGGCTCGTCGAGTGTCGCGCGGGGGACATTCTGCTCGATGGCGAAAGCATTCACCAGTCTACCCCCGACCAGCTTCGCCGCCGCGTTGGCATGGTTTTCCAGCAGTTCAACCTGTTTCCCGACCGCAGCGCGCTCGCCAACATTACTTTGGCACTGCGCAAGGTCAAAGGCATGTCACGTGAAAAGGCCGACAGCGTGGCCAAAGCAAGATTGCAGGAGGTCGGGTTGCTGGAGCGCAAGGACCACCGGCCGGCCAATCTTTCGGGTGGACAACAGCAGCGGGTGGCAATCGCGAGGGCACTGGCGCTCGAACCTGAAGTCATGCTCTTCGACGAGGTTACCAGCGCTCTGGATCCAGAACTTGTGAAAGGCGTCTTGAATTTGATGGCCGACTTGGGACAACGAGGCATGACCATGGTCGTCGTTACGCACGAGATGAATTTCGCTCGCAAGGTCGCGAACCAGGTTGTGTTCATGGACGAGGGCCGGATCGTCGAAGCAGGGCGGCCGCAGGATATTTTCGACAATCCGCAGAGCCCACGCCTTCGGCGCTTTCTGTCCGAGGTGCTATGACTGCAATGGTGTGCGCAACTTCCGGTGATGCGGTTTTCGGCCTTGCGGGACAGGGTCTGCTGCCGCTAGCTCGTCTCTTCACGATGCACCCACGGGCGGCAAGGCTTGCTGAGTGACTCCGAGATCATCGAAGAACCCAACCATCATCGAGGTCGCTCGCCGGGCCGGGGTGAGTTCCGCCACCGCAGGGCGCGTACTTGGTGACTACGGCTACAGCAGCCCCGAAGTTCAGGAGAAAGTGCGCGCCGCCGCAGCCGCGCTGGGCTACCGCCCCAACCGCCTGGCCAAAGGTTTGATTACCGGCAAGACACAGACCATCGGAGTTGTAGTCGGCGACATCGAAAGCCCATTCTATGCGAGCGTGCTGCGCGGAATAGGGGACGTCGCGCGTAGCGGAGGCTTCGGCGTCATCGTTACGAACAGTGACGAAAATGCCGAACTCGAGCGAGAGGCGGTTCAGCTGCTGTTGGAAAAGCAGGTTGACGGGCTAATCGTCTCGTCGACCTTTGTTGATGAGCCGGACCATCTGCGGGAGGCTGTCGCAGCCCACTGTCCCGTCGTGCAGTTCGATCGCATCACTGCCGGCCTGGAAACCGATTCGGTCGTGGTCGACAACGTCTCTGCAACGCGCAGCAGCATCGCGACGATGATCGAGGCCGGTCATAACCGCATTGCCATACTGGCCGAACTCGGACCCGGCCAGCGCGACGATGTCGGCTCCTTTGTGGCAAATACCGATCTCTCCAGCTCTGATGTTCGATATCATCATCCGAGCTGGCAGAGGCTGTTGGGCTACTTGGAGGCCCATCGCGCCGCAGGCGTCGAGCCTGACATACGGTTGATACGCCGCGTGGCGGTCTACTCCAGCGAGGCAGCCCGGAAGGAAGCGCTCGATCTGTTGACAATGCGCAATCCGCCGTCCGCACTGTTTACCGCCGACGGCGTGATGTCGACGGGCGTTTTGGAGGCGACCTCCGCGTTGAAGCTCGCAATCCCTGAAGACGTTTCGCTGCTTTGCTTCGACGATCTCGACTGGATGCAATTCGTGGCCCAAGGTATCACCGCCATAGCGCAGCCAGCGCATTTGATTGGAGCGGCGGCGGCCGAACTCCTCTTGAAGAGGCTGGTGGAGGCCACGAGACCCCTGGAGCACCGTGTTCTGTCGGCCCATCTTGTGGAACGCAATTCGATCTCAATTCGTACCGACCGGTAATCGTTCTTTCCAGAGAGGCGCTGAGGCACTATATGCCGGCGGTTTCGAGCGGCAGCGGCTCGTGGCCGAGGCGGCCGCGCTGCTGGTCGAGCCTGAAGTTTGAATTTCTTATGAAAATCGGCAAGCTCAATCGATCGGAGCACTGTCTCTGATCGAAAAGGACGATAGCGACTCTGCCAAGATTTATTCTGATCTCGCCAGCAGGCGGACTCCACGTTCGTAAGCTTTTTCGGGACTATTTGACGTCTCGCCGCGATGAGCATTTGCCGGCTGGGCGGCGGCATCCGCCGCGGCGAGAATGAGGCGGGCTTAGCTGACGTTCATGCGGTTCGGCGCGCTTCCTGGCACGGCTCAGATCGCTGACATCATTCTGGGCGCGAGACCATACGGAACGAAACGGGAAGATTTCAGGTGGTGTTCGATCGTCAGTGGGTTTTTCGGGCGTTGGATATTCGTCTCCCTGGCGAGCCGATCTCCCGAATACACTTTATGGCCATAGCTGGAGCCCGCCACCGTCAGATAATTTCGCGAGTTTGGAAGCGGGCGACGTGCCGGCATTTCACGTCGGAAAGGGCCATTTATCAGATCTCCTTTGGCTGTCTCAATACCATCAGAATGTCCATTAGCAACGGAATACCATCTCCACCCGCCGTTGGACCAAATGCGCTCGAAACGGCCCAACCGCGCTCAAATTCGCGAACTGACCCGAAAAGACCAACAATTTCAGCCGTTTGCAGAGGCTGCGGCGTAGAAGCTTCAGCGAAAGGGACTATCAGGAGAAGTGCCCTTCCCGAGAGATGGGTGACAGTTCATTCTGGATAGATGGGTTACACTTTTGGCCCTTTGCAAGGAGAGCAAGGTGCCTTGGAAGGAGTGTAACGTCATGGACGAGCGGCTTAAGTTCGTGGCCCGTCTGCTGGACGGAGAGAAGATGGCGGTCCTTTGCCGGGAATTCGATATCTCGCGCAAGACCGGCTACAAGATCCTCGCGCGCTACAATGATAGCGGCCTTGAGGGGCTGACGGATCGGTCACGCCGACCCTATCGCCACGCCAATCAGCTTCCGTTTCAAATCGAGAAGCTGATTGTGCGCCTGAAGCAGGACAAGCCGACTTGGGGTGCGCCTAAGATACGCGAGCGGCTGGCCCGGCTCTATCCGGATGTGCACAGGCCTGCGATCTCGACGGTGCATGCGGTGCTCGACCGGCACGGTATGGTCGAGCACCGCAAGCGACGGCGCAACAAGGCGACGGGGACGCCACTTTCAAGCAGCTGTCGACCCAATGATCTGTGGTTCGCTGGCCCCGGCTCGGCGCAGCTTGAAGCGCTCAAAAAGCGAACTTGGGCCCAAGTTCATCCTAATCACGCGGGACTTCCCACAGCAATCCATCCTTGACGTTGCCGACGCAAATTTTGCCGGGCTGATCAGCCCCCGTTGCGCACCCTTGTTTTCTTGCTATGATAAAAAGCATCATAGATGGGAATTATATGAAAAAAAACTTCACAACAGACCGGGCGACCACACAGGATGTGGTCGATATCGCCAGCCTGCTAAGCTGGGCTTTCGGGTTCAGCAAGGCACGTTCGCACGAATACATCGCCAACATCGGCCTCGAAGCGATGCGGCTCATTCGAGGCGAGGATGGCCGTCCAGCGGTGTGCGCGGGGCTGCTTCAGACGGCGCATGTCTTCCACCGCAGATCTGTGCGCGCGGCAAACATCGTGCATGTGGCGATTGCGCCGGAGTGGCGCGGACAGGGACTCGCTGTATCTTTTGTGGATGCTCTGTGCGATGAGGCGAAGAGCAATGGGGCGACGATCGCCACGCTCTTTGCCTCGACGCGGCCGGTCTACCGCAAGGCCGGATTCGAGCTTGCCGGCCACGAGATTATCTATGAGGCAGCGACGGCGGCACTGCCTTCGGCAAGCAAGCTTGCGTTCGATCGCGTCGAGCTCGACGATCCACGCCTAGCCATAGCTTATCTCGCAAAGACGCTCCCCGAATCCGGGCTGCTTGAACGCGGTGCCGCGCACTGGAACGAGTTGCGACGCACGCCGACTGACGCTCTCGCGGCCTACCTCGCTGACGGCGAGGCCGCCTATCTGATCCTCGACATGGGCAACAAGGCCTGCCTGACGGTGCGTGACTGGTTCGCCGCGACATCTGAAGCTGCACAAGGCCTGCTCTCCTTCCTAGCCCGCTTCCGCTCGGTCTATCCGGCGGTGAGATGGCACGGCGCGCCGCAGGACGATCTGGTGGCGGCCATGCCGGACAAGGGCTGGCGGCTTGCGCATCAGGAGGAATGGCTCTTACGCGTGCTCGACCCCGAGGCCGCGCTGCGCCAGCGCGGCTACCATGTCGACGCCGCGCGGCTCGCGTTGCGCATCGGCGAGACATCGCCGCTCGCGATCGACATCCGCGCCGGCGCAGTCGAAATATGCGAGGCGGCGCACGCGTCGGTGTCGATGCAGCCGGCAGCCTTCGCCCAGCTCTTCACGGGCTTTCGCAGCGCATCGAAACTGGCGCAGTATGGCCTCGTTTCCGGCGACTCGGCGGACATTCGCCTTTGCGACCAGCTCTTTGCCGGACCGCCGCCTTGGGTGGCGGAGCATTTTTGAGCATGATTCCAAAGAGTGGGAACCGGTTTTGGACAAGAACATGCTCGCACCGAAAATCTTTTTGAGGGGTCTTGCATGACACACGCGCTGATAGCCTCGCTGAGAGCGGCCGCGGGCGACATGACGCCGGCGCTGGCACGCGTCGCCGAGACGGTGCTGGCGCAGCCCGACGCAACGCTTCGCCAAAGCATCACCGAGCTTGCCGAAACGTCCGGATCGTCGGAGGCCAGCGTCATGCGGTTCTGCCGCGACCAAGGCTTTTCCGGCTTCCAGGATTTCAAGCTGGCACTGGCCAAGGAACTGGCGACCGACGAGCGGGCGCGCGACAACGGCTCGCCATCCGATGACATCCAGCGGCTGGTCGAAACCGCAATTACCTCGCTGCGCGAGACCGAGCAACTGATCGTCCGCGACGACGTTACCACCGCATCGCGAAAGCTCCTTGACGCCTCCGTCGTCGAGTGTTTCGGCATCGCCGCCTCGGCCGTCACGGCGCAGTATCTCGCCTACAAGATGACCCGCATCGGCAAGCTAAGCCGCGCGTCGGGCGACGCGCATCTGGCGGTGATGGCGGCGGGAACGGCGCAGCCGGGAACCGTGCAGGTGGTGATCTCAAGCTCCGGCTCGACCATCGATGCCGTGCGCGTGGCAGAGCTTGCCCGCTCCAAAGGCGCCTTCGTCATTGGTATCTCCAATCGCTCGAAGAGCCCGCTGATCGCCGTCTGTAACCTGGCTTTAATAGCCTCCTGGCCGGAGACGCCGCTCACCGGCGGCGCCTTCCCGTCGAAGATCAGTCAATTGCTCATCGTCGACGCATTGGTCGCCGAGATGACGAGGCAGGATCCGAAGCGGCTGGTCGAGCTCAGCCGCACGGCGGAGGTCGTGAGTGACCGCAGCTTCTGATTTGCCGGTGCTCGCCATCGATGTCGGCGGCACCAAGATAGCCATCGCCGAGGTGAGCGGCGACAGGATCGCCAACCGGCGGCAGGCACCGACGCCACGCGCCGGCCGGGGCGACGATTTGGTCGCGGCCATCGCCGATCTCGCGCCGAAAACAGGTTTCGGCGCCGTCGCCGTCGCGACCACCGGTATCGTCCGCGACGGCTCGCTCACCGCGCTGAATCCCGAAACGCTGCCGATCGAGGATGGCTATGTGCTGGCCTCAGCGATCGAACGCGTCTTCGGCATGCCGCCGCTCGTCATTAACGACGCGCAAGCGGCCGCCTGGGCCGAGTTCACGCTCGGCGCCGGCACGGGTTTTCGCAATTTCGCCTTTTTCACTGTATCGACCGGCATCGGCTGCGGCCTGGTGATAGACGGCCGGCTGCAAAGCGGCGCCAACGGGCTTGCCGGCCATGTCGGGCACACACGCTCCGAGCCCGGCGGTATCCTCTGCGGCTGCGGCAGGCGCGGCTGCCTGGAGACGGTCGCCTCGGGTACAGCGCTGGCGCGGGCGGGCAGCGCGCGCCTTGGCCGCAAGGTTACGACGCCGGAGCTGTTTGCGGCGGCGAAAGAAGGCAGCGGCATTGCCGCGGAAATTATCGCCGGCGCGGTCGTCGCGCTGGTCGACGCCTTTGCCGACCTGGCGGCCTCCGTCGATATCGACTGCTTTGCTGTCGGTGGTGGAGTCGGCCTCGCCGGCGGCTTCATCGAGGCGCTGCAGGTGCGCTCGCTCGATCTGCCGCGCGTTTATCGGCGCCCCATTGTTGCCGCGCGGGCTGGCGCCGATGCCGGCCTGCTTGGCGCAGCTATGCTGGCACGACCAAAGAGCTATGACGAAAATTTTCTTCAGAAATAAATTATTGACAGAAAGTTTCATCTACGCTTGGTTAGAGCGGTAGTGCTCTTCCAGGAGAAGCCCCGGTGCAGGCCAAGCAGGGCGATTTGCTCGCCACACTCGATCGAACGCTGGTTGTGTCTTGCCAGGCCGAGCCTGGCCTGCCGCTTGACGCTCCCGGCCACATCGCCGCGATGGCGCGCTCCGTCCTGTTGGGCGGCGCTACAGGCGTGCGCATTGAGGGCGCGGCCAACATCGCCGCCGTTCGCGCTGCGGTCGAGGTGCCGCTGATCGGCCTCATCAAGGCCAGGCGCGACGACACCGAGGTCTACATCACGCCGACGCTCGACGACGTCGCTTCCGTCGTCGAGGCCGGCGCCGACATCGTCGCTATCGACGCCACCGATCGGCCGCGCCCGGTCGAGCTGACGGCGATGTTCTCAGCCATCGCCGCGAAAGGGCGGCTGTCGATGGGCGATGTCGCCACGCTCGACGAAGGCAGGCGCGCGCTCGATGCCGGCGCCGACGTCGTCAGCACCACTATGGCCGGCTACACGGATTACTCCAGCGAGCAGCGCGGCCCCGCCTTCGACCTGATGGAGGAATTCGCCCGCGCCGGCCTGCCTTTCGTCGCCGAAGGTCGCATCTGGACGCCGGACGAGGCAACCCGCTGCTTCGAGCTCGGCGCCCGCTTCATCGTCGTCGGCGGCGCGATCACGCGGCCCGACGCCATCACCCGCCGCTTCGCCGACGAGGTCGCCGCCTGGAGCGCCCGTCCGCAACTGAAAAGGAATCCATCATGATCAAGCGCCGTCGCGTGGCCGTCATCGGCGCAGGGTTCATGGGCTCCATGCATGCCGGCATCTTCGCCGGCATGGTGAGCTCCGAGCTCGCGGCTATCGTCGATCCCAACCGCGCGCTGGCCGAGGCCGTGGCGGCCAAGGCGCCGGGTTGCAAAGTCTACGACAGTCATCAGGCGTTGCTCGGCTCGGAGCGCGATCTCGACCTCGTCTCTATCTGCACGCCAGACAATCTGCATCTGGCGCCGGC
Organism: Mesorhizobium sp. CA6; assembly: GCF_020165035.1. NCBI lineage: Bacteria > Pseudomonadati > Pseudomonadota > Alphaproteobacteria > Hyphomicrobiales > Phyllobacteriaceae > Mesorhizobium > Mesorhizobium sp. CA6. Next base: position 191,996 of record NZ_JAIUHI010000005.1, read on the forward strand.
GGTTGCGGTCGCCGAAGCCGGCATCAACGTCTTCGTCGAGAAGCCGATCTCCTCCAAGGTCGACGACGCCCGGGCCATCATCGTCACCTGCGAGACGGCGGGCGTAAAGCTCGGCGTCGGCTACCTGCTTCGCTTCGATCCGCGCTACGCCGCCGCCAAGGAGCTGATGACGTCGGGCAAGATCGGTGAGCCGATCCACATCTATGCTAGGCGCAACAGCGCCCGCACCGAAGGCCCGAAGCGCTATGGCGGCAAGCTGCCGCTGGCGCTGCATGTCACCGTCCACGACGTCGACATGGTGCTGTGGATGCTGGAGGACCAGCAGCCGGTCTCGGTTTATGCGCAGCAGACCGATAAGCTGCTTGGCGCCTCCGGCACGCAGGACAGTATCACGGCGATCGTGCGCTTTTCCGGTGGAACTGTCGTCAATTTCGAGAGCGCCTGGTCGCTGCCGTCCGGCGCGCGCCACATGATCGACGCGCGCATGGAACTTCTCGGCACAGATGGATCCTTCGAGGTCCAGTGCGGCGACAGCGGGCTCTATTTCGCTAGCAACGAGGGGTCGCGCGAGATCGACACCCAGCATTGGCCTTTGCTCAACGGCCGCGTCGACGGCGACCTCGCGCGCCAGCTCAGCGGCCTCATCGACTGGCTGGACGGCGCGGCGATGCCGATCGCCACCGGCCGGGAAGCCCTTCGTTCGCTCGAACTCACCCTTGCCATGATGCAGTCGGCGGAGAGCGGCGAAATCGTGCGCCTCGGTTGAAGACAATCAAACGAACAGCGCTGTTGCAACGAGGCCAGACGGCCCAAGAATGGGAGACGAAACATGCTGAACAGACGCAATCTACTTATGCTTGGCGCGGCCGCCGCCGCGCTGTCGCTGGCCGCGCCGGCCTCCGCCGAAGACAAGCCGTTCAACGGCGTTCAGATATCGGTGCTGCTCGAGGGTCATCCGACCACCGACGCCATCCAGAAGATGGTGCCCGAATTTAAGGACAAGACCGGCATCGACGTCGCGATCGAGGTCGTGCCCGAGCAGGACATCACCGCCAAGGAGCTGCTCGAGTTCTCCTCCAAGTCGGGCCGCTACGACGTCGTCCAGAACAACATCATCTATCTGCCGGGGTTCGTGAAATCCGGCTACATCGTGCCGCTCGACGATTTCCTGGCCAAGCACAAAGAAAATTTCGACAAGTCCGATTTCGTGCCCGGCTACTTCAACACCAATGTGCTGGACGGCAAGGTCTATGGCCTGCCGGTCTATGGCGAGAGCACCTTCGTAATGTACCGCACGGACCTGTTCGAGCAATACGGGCTGGCCGCGCCCAAGTCCTTCGAGGACATTGAGAACGCCGCGAAAACCATCTCGGAAAAGACGAACAAGCAGATCGCTGGCATCACCATGCGCGGCCAGCAGGGCATCCAGGGCGTCTATGTCTGGGCGGCCTATCTGTGGGGCTTCGGTGGCTCCTTCTTCGATGCCGACGGCAAGTCGGCGCTGGCCACGCCTGAGGGCATCGCCGCGCTCGACGCCTTCACTAGCGTATTGAAGAACTACGGCCCGGTCGGCGTCGCCAATTTCGGTTGGGAAGAGAACCGGCTGCTGTTCCAGCAGGGCAAGGCGGCGATCACTCTCGATGCCACCGTCAACGGCGCCTATAACGAAGACCCGGCCGTCTCGACGGTGGTCGGCAAGGTCGGCTACGTGCCGGTGCCGATGAAGTCGACCTCGCCCAAGGGCGGCTCGTCCTCGCTCGCGGTGCATTCGATGTACGTCTCGGCCGAGTCGAAGAACCAGGAAGCGGCAGCGCTTTTCGCCACTTGGGCGACCGCCAAGGAACAGCAGCTGAAGTCGATCGAAACCGATCCCAACTCCGGCGTGACCTCGCTGTCGGCGCTCAACAGCGACAGTTTCGGCAAGCGCTACGGCGCCTTCAAAGAAGGCATGATCGCGGCCATCAACGCCGGTAATCCCCAGTATCTGCCCACGGTCGAGAAGGCGAACGAGATCATCAACAACACCGGGATCGCCGTCTCCAAGGCGCTCGCCGGAACCGCAAGTGCGGCCGACGCCTTGAAGGAAGCCGACGACGCCAACAACGCCGCACTCGCCCGCTAGGGCGAGAGGCGTGCCCTGCCGCGTGCGCTCCCTGTGCGCGGCAGGGTGAAAATTTCAGGTTGACCCGATGAGACCCGTGGCCCCAGCGTCCGATCCGACAAGACATTTCTTCCAGCCGATCATCGTCTGCCTGACGGTGGCCTCGGTCGCGCTGACGCTGTTCGTCATCTGGATATCGCTGCACGATCTCTCGCTGATGCGGGCGGGCCGCGAAAAATTCGTCGGCCTCGACAACTATATCCGCTTCCTCGGCGACCCGCGCGCCATGGCCGCGCTCTGGCGCACGGTGCTCTTCACGGTGCTGGCGACAGTGATCGAGATCGCGCTCGGCCTTGCCGTCGTGCTCTTCCTCGATCGCGACTTCGTCATGAAGCGGCTGGTCAGGACGCTACTCTTGGTACCAATCATCATGACGCCGGTGGTCGTTGGGCTCACCTGGCGGTTCCTCTTCGATCCCGCCACCGGCATGGCGAACTATCTTCTATCGCTGGCAGGCATTTCCCAAGTCGACTGGCTGGGCAGCCCACAGATCGCGCTGGTTTCGGTGCTGATCGCCGACATTTGGCAATGGACACCTTTCGTCATCCTGCTGGTGATGGCGGCCCTTGAATCAGCGCCCACCGACCCGCTCAACGCCGCCCGCGTCGACGGCGCGCGCGAATGGCAGGTCACCTGGTATGTGCTTCTTCCCATGCTGCGCCGCGCGCTTGCCATCGTCGCGCTGATCAGGGCGATCGACAGCATCAAGGCCTTCGACCTCTTCTACATCATGACGCGCGGGGGGCCGGCGCTGTCGACCGAGACGCTGAACTATTATGGCTACATCGTGGCCTTCACCAATTTCGACATCTCGTATGCCTTGGCCATCGCCATCATTCTGACCGTGTTCACCAATGTCGCGCTGCTGACCATGTACAGCGTGCTCTTCCCCAAGACAGGAGACCGCTGATGGGCAGACGCGCGCTGTTCTATCTCGGGTTGGGCCTGCTTCTCTTGGCGGTGCTGTTCCCGCTCTACTGGGTCGTCGTCACCTCCTTCAAGACGACCCGCGATGCCTTCGCCATTCCGCCGGTCTGGCTGTTCAGCCCGACGCTGGACAACTACCGCACGGTGTTCGCCAATCGCGGCTTCCTAAGCGCCTTCGCCAACTCCTTCATCGTCTCGCTCCTCTCCAGCGCGCTCGCCGTCGCGGTCGGTTCGCTCGCAGCTTATGGGCTTGCGCAGCAGCCAGCGGAGCTGCGCCGCGCACGGGAAAAATTCATCCTCAGCCTGCGCATCGCGCCGGCTCTGCTCTTCGTCATTCCGATGTATTATCTGGCGACCCGCATCGGCGCGCTGAACAAGCACTGGCTGCTGATCGCCGCCTATGCCTTCGTCAACGTGCCTTTCGCCATCTCACTGCTCATTACCTTCTTCGATGACATTCCGAAGGAGTTGCGCGACGCCGCGCGCGTCGACGGCGCACGCGAGTTTGCGATCTTCTGGCACGTCTATCTGCCGGCGGCGCGCGGCGGCATTGTCGCGACGCTGATCCTGTGTGTGCTCTTCACTTGGAACGAGTTCTTCGTCGCCTTGGTGCTCACCGGCCGCGACACCCAGACACTGCCGGTCTCGATCACCTCGTTCCTGACGTTCCAGGGCATCCAGTGGGGCGCGCTCACTGCGGCCGCCACGCTCATCATGCTGCCGATGATCGTCCTCGGCGTCCTGGTGCAGGGGCAGGTCGTACGCGGCATGACACTTGGCAGCGTGAAGGGCTGAACTTCAGATGGCGCAACTCTCGATAAAGTCGGTCTCGAAATCCTACGGCGCGGTCCAGGTGCTGGACGACGTGTCAGTCGAGGTGGAGGAGGGGTCTTTCGTAGTCCTGCTCGGCCCGTCCGGCTGCGGGAAATCGACGCTGCTCCATGCGGTGGCCGGCCTTAACCCGATCGATTCCGGCACCATCGTCATCGGGGACCGCAATGTCACCAACTTGCCAGCGCGGGATCGCGATGTCGCAATGGTGTTCCAGTCCTACGCGCTCTATCCGACCATGACGGTGGCGCAGAACATCGCCTTTCCGCTGAAGATGCGCGGGCTCGACCGCAGCACGTCTGATGAGAAGGTCGCCGGTGTCGCGCGCCTGCTCCAGATCCAGCCGCTGCTGTCCCGTCTGCCGCGCGAGCTTTCCGGTGGCCAGCGCCAGCGCGTCGCGATCGGCCGGGCGCTGGTGCGCGACCCGCGGCTCTTTCTGTTCGACGAGCCACTCTCCAATCTGGATGCCGCGCTGCGTACCGAACTTCGCGCCGAGATCAAGCGCTTGCACCAGTCGATCCGCCGAACCATGGTCTATGTCACGCATGACCAGACAGAGGCGCTGACGCTGGCCGACAAGATCGTGGTGCTGAAATCTGGCCGCATTGAGCAGACCGGCACGCCGCTCTCACTCTATGACGATCCCGACAACGCTTTCGTCGCCGGCTTCATCGGAACGCCGCGCATGAACTTCCTCAAGGCGACCGTCGTGGACGATGGCAAGGCGCTGACGGCCGGCGAAGCGAGGGTGGACATCACGCATCTCAAGACGAAGCTGGAGAACGGCAAGACGGTGACGCTGGGCATCAGGCCGGAGCATCTCGACGAGAAGCAGGGCGTGACACTTTCGCTTGCCGTCGACGTCACCGAGCGCCTCGGCTCGACCTCCTACGTCCACGGCGCGCTGGCGAGCGGCGAGACCGTGGTCGCCGAGCGCCGCGAGGACCAGCCGCGCTTCGGCGAGACGATCACATTGCGCTTTCAGCCTGTCCGCGCGCGTATCTTCGACCTGGAGGGTAATCGCATTCGTTAGGGTCCTCGCCGGGTGTCTTGAGCCGCCGCAAATTCCAATTAAGAAGCGGCCCGCTGGCGGACGGCGCGCCCTATCTCACGCAACCCGGCACGCATGGTGTGCGATCGAATTCTGGCGGTTGTTACACATCATCTTGTCGGCATTGCGAGAAGTCACTTTAGATCTGTGAAATAAAAGGTTATGGCGGAGAGAGCGTCTGTCGATCTTGGGCCTATAACGTTGAAAATACGTAGCTTTTTTGTCTGCTTTGTTACGCAGCTTGTTACACAGCCGGGGCGACAGGTCACGATTTCCATAAGCTCGCTGCTCTGAGTTCGTCCACCCATTTTTGCGCGGCATTCGAGAGTCACGCCGCAAGGAATGTCAGTTTTGCGCCTCTTTGGGCCCAGGCAAGTCAGCCATCTGAGTACTCAGGGGAGAGCCCTTCTTGTCTGCTCCGCTGAACGGCCTTTGGAGCTTTGGTGGCGGGAAGCGTTGACTTTGTGTATGCGTCCCCCAAGGTGCAAAGCGCCTCCACCAGATCCGGCTTCAAATCGAGGGCGTACTGAATGTGCCTGATCGCAGGCGTAAATTCGCTGACCTTCAAATACGCTTCGCCGAGGCTGAGGTGGTAATAGGGGTTCTGCGGCTCCTCTCCAACCGCCCGAGCGAAATACCGCAGGGCCTTCTCGGCGTCGTGTCCGAGCCCGAGCGTTCCCAGTATATAGAATGCCAGCGGTGGTTTGGGGTCCGCGCCAGAACGCGCAGACACAGTTCCTCGGCCTCCGGCAGTCGCTCAGCCTTCTGTAGTTCGAGCGCCTGCCTCAACAGCATGTCGTCGGCCTGGTTCTGGGGCGGGCCAGACTTTCGCTGGGCTGCTGGCGGCAGAGCTTTCGGCGGCGGTGTCTTAGCCGTGGGTTTGGTTTTCAGGTGCTTTGCCCAGGCGGGCGGCAATCGGTTGCTCATGGCGCTTCGCTAGCAAATGCGGCCCACAGAATCCGGCCTTAAGGCAAGCTGCTCTCGTTGCGGGAAAGTCTGTCTGGCCTGCTGCCGGTTTCGTGGACACCGAGATAAGGTGTTTGACGGAACTGGAGAGTGGGAATGCAAAGAAGAAAGTTCAGCCGCGAGTTCAAACTTGAGGCGGTGAGATTGATCAAGGATCGGGGCGTTGCGGTGGCCCAGGCTGCCCGCGACCTCGATGTCCACGAGAACGTGCTGCGCAAATGGGTGCGCGATCTGTCGACGGATCCGCAGCATGCGTTTCCCCGCCACGGGCAGATGAAGCCGGAGCAACTCGAGATTGACCGGCTGCGACTGGGCACGCATCCGCCGCCCCTGGACGTCAAAAGGCGGCTTCGAGCATTGGCTTCTCGTCCGCCGCAAGCGATCGACATCCGGAGAAAAAGCCTACTACCTGGTCTTCGCCCCGCCCGGTTCCTCCTTGGCCGAATTGGCGGCAGTGGCCGGCCTGCGCTGGGCGGTCGAGGAGTGCTTTGAGCGCGCCAAGGATGATCTCGGACTTGATCATTGCGAGGCTCGGTCCTGGCACGGATGGCATCGCCACATGAGCCTATGCATGACCGCCCTGGCGTTCCTGTCCAAACTATCGGCCGATCTTCGCCGCAGCGCATGGAGCAAACCGAACGAAACGAGTCCAAAGGGTCAATCGCCGCCTGATTCGGATGACTGCGCTCGTTCCGAGCGTCCCCGAGATCCGCTATCTCCTCGCCCGGATCCTCATCTTCCCACCGACACAAAAGCCCTTCATCATCGCCTGGTCGCTGTGGCGACGACGACATCAGGCCGCGGCATCCGTCTGTCACTACAAACGGCGCGGATATCCGCAACTGTAGTGTTAATGCCCAAGATCGAGGATCTGGCCGGCTGCTGCATTGCTACCTCAATTGTTCGGGTGGACGGGGTCATGTCGCTGTCGTACGCCCTCCACGGCCGAGTACCGCCTCGCTATACTGAAAAGACCACCCGCGTCGCGGTGTCCTGAAGACATCCCGTTGCGCCAGAAACTTGATACATCGCCATCGGTCGAAACTCGCCTTTTTGGGTAATCGGCAAGGCAATACACATAGCCACCAGGGGCGAACTCATTTGAGCCCTCCAGCTCTGATCCAGGGCGGCAATCTTTAACAGGGAGACAACGCAGCCGATCAGCTTCTTCCCGACACGCACCGAGGTCTACGCTCATGGCGAAAAAACCGGCGCCCTTACCCAGGTCGAAATTCGGGGCCGGAATGGACATGTCCCGCAGTTGCACCTCGTAGTACCGTCAAGGCATCGGCGCCGCGCCGCGCCGCTCGAGCGCGGTCTTGCGGATGATTTCCGCGATCTCCGGGCTGCTGCCGCATAGCATCTGGAAATCCGACGAGTGCAGCGATAGCAGTGAGACCGCCGTTGCGGCGCTGACGGTCGCCATACGCGGTTCGCCGCTGATCAGCGCCATCTCGCCGAAGAAGGCGCCAGGGCCAAGCTCCACCGGATTCGGCGTTGCGACGCTGACGCGCCCCTCCACGACGAAGAACATCTGGTCACCGCTCTCGCCATTGCGACAGATCACGGCGCCCGCCGGCACGGTGCGAGGTCTTAACGCGCGCACGATCTCGACCAGCACGGCCGGTCCGAGCTTCTGAAACAACGGCACGGCGGCGACCAATTGCCAATTACGGACAAAGTCCCCGCGACGGACTTCTTGATAGAAGCCGGTGGCAAGAATGCCTGCCCAGAGGGCGAAGATGCCGATGCCACTCATCATGACAGCCCCAGCAAGGACACGGCCAGCGAAGCTTTGCGGAATAGCGTCGCCATAGCCGGTGGTGGACAGCGTGACCACCGCCCACCACATTGCCTGGGGGATGCTGCCGAACTTTTCCGGTTGGATATCGCGCTCGATGACATAGCCCGCGAGAGCGACACCGAACAGAACGACGCCGAAGAGCGTGGTAACGCCGATCAGGTTGCGCGCTTCGTTGGCCAGCACCCTGCCCAGCACCGGGAAGAAAGTCGAGTCGCGCAGCGGTTTCAGGAGCCAGACAGCACAGTAGAGGCTCCGGTCGGGCGTGCCAACGAGCAGAAATGCGGCGAGTGGAACCAAGACCGCGAGCACATCGATGACGATTGCCGGCGTCCTGTCCCTAGCGTCTACCGCCTGGCGCTTGAGCAGCGTCGCGGCCATTTGCAGGAGATAGGCGCCCCAAATGACAGCGAGCAGCACAGCCAGAGCCAGCCTGCTTCGTCCGGACATGTCCGGTATCGTGAGCCCAGCCACCGCCAGAAGTCCAGGCGCAGCCAGCACCGCGTTGAGCGGCGCGTAAATTCTTACAAAAGGCAGTACCGACATTTCTATGCCCGCGAGTGGCTGCTGCCCTCCAAAATAGGATGCCTTCGAGGCAAGCGTAAAGGTGCCTAGAGCCGCCACATTCGCACGCGACCTGTGCCACGCAATTCCGTTTCCCCGAGCGGCTCGCAAGCAAATTCCGGCCCAAGCAATTGATGAGTCGCATCCGAAATACGGATTTCATCGGGCTCTGCGGCTTTTTGAATGCGCGCGGCGAGATTGACGGTGTCGCCCCACAGGTCATAGACGAACCGCCTTTTGCCGATGACGCCCGCGACGATTGGCCCTGAGTGAATTCCAATTCTAAGGCTTAGCGGTTCTCCTGCGAAGCGCTCGCACCTGGCCGCCTCCCGCAGCTCGAGCGCATAATGTGCAAGGGCGTGCGCGTGATCTGGTCGCGCGACGGGCAGGCCAGCGACCGCCATGACGCAATCGCCGATGGTCTTGATCTTTTCGCAGCCATGCTGTTCCGAGAGCAGATCCGCAGCCCTGAAGAAGTAATTCAAGATAGCGAGCGTCGCCGTGGCTCCGACGCTCCGCGCTCTTTCCGTAAAACCGACGATGTCGGCAAAGAGCACACTGACCTCCGCGTGGTTGTCTGCAATTTGCTCGTCAGCCTTCAGCCGCTCCGCGATCGAGGCCGGAAGAATGTTAAGGAGCAGGGATTCGGCGCGCCGGTACTCGCGCGACAAACCCTCCTGGCTCTCCCTCAATGCCTCATTCGTCGATTGCAGCTTCGCATTGAGTTGACGCTCCCTCTCCTGCAGAAGCGTCATTTCGTATGCCTTCTGCTGAAGCCGCTGCTGGTGGTCGCGTTCGGGCGTGGCGTCGAGAAAGACCAGCCACACCGAGTCGCCATCGCCAAAGAAGTGAAGGTCCGCGACATGCCCGCCGGGCAGTTCCATCATGGGCATATGGAATGGAAGCTCGGGGCAAGGCAGCAGCCCTTCCATGAATTCAAGCTGCTGGGCAACGGGCTCGCCGAGGCGAAGCGACGAGAGCCCGTAAAAGTCGAGATTGCCGCCCTTGGCTTCTATGCATTGCCGGGTATCGATCATCAGATAAGCTGCGAAGCGCTCATTCGAGAAGAAGTCGTATATCCAGCTTCTGACTTCTTTCGGCAAACTGGACATGGTCTAGTTGGCGACCATCGAAGCAAGCTGACGAAACGCATCGTCGACATGTTCGCCCGAAAGCGCGCTCGTCAGATAGATCTGCCATCCACGTTGCTTGAGTTCGTCGATCTCGCCCTCCGGTATCGCCCACCGATCAGTCAGGTCGGACTTGTTGAACAGCAATATGAACGGCATGGCGCCGAATTCGGCCTCGCACCGTTCGCGCAGCGTGAGCGCCACCGCAAGAGTGGCTGGCCGGGTTCCATCGGCGACCAGCACGAGCCCGGTCGCGCCTCGCACATAGCTGACGCGGAACGAGCCGATATCGTCTTCGCCGGCCAGATCCCACAAGATCAGGTCCACTGTCTTGTCCGGAAACGCGACGCTCTTCTTGTCGATCTTGACGCCGACCGTGGTCAGGTAGTTTTCCGAGAAGATGCTTTGGACGAACCTGCGCACCAAGCTGGTCTTGCCGACGGCGAACCCGCCCAACATGCAGATCTTTTTTTGCAGCATCCTGGGCTCCGCGCTACTCTAGGTTCACCGTAATCGAAACCCGGCGATTGGTGGAGTTCCCAGTTCGGCTATTTTCATTTTCGGGCACCGCCGGCTCGAAGGTGCCGGCGCCCCGAACCTGCAGGAGTTCCGGAGCGACGCCGCGCTTGTTGAGAAGCGCGCGAACTGTCTCGGCGCGGGCGGCGCTGATCGACGCGTTGGCCGTCTCGCGACCCGTTATGTCCGAATGGCCGGTCAACATGAACCGCGCCGTCACGCCTGCCTTGTGGGCATTTTCTGCGAATTCCTTCAGCTGATCAGCCAGTCTGTCGAGCACCGGCGTCTGCTCCGGTCCCGGGACAACTCTACCGGAAGAGAAGAAAATATCGGTCGTCTGGATGGCCTCTCTCAACTGATTAAGCTCTGCAAGGTTTAGCTCGCTCAGCTGCGAGACATCCAGAACCACTCCGTCCGCCGAAAGTTGGTCGGCGGCGGCCCGCGCTCGGCTGATCCAGCCGGCAGGTGCCTCGCCCACAACGACGATGCGACCCTGGACGATCGAAAGCCGAACCGATTTCGGCGGGGACAGCGACGCCGTCAGCCGCTTCACCACGAACTTCGGATCAAGACTCTGATAGAATTGCCACTGTGAATGAACGCGAGCGGGATCGACCTGTGTTCCGGACAGCAGAGCTTTTGGGTCGACGGCAAGAGGATCTCTCAGACCGGAAATGTAGAAATCTCCGCCCCTCGCCGATTGCTGAGCGACGATGATTCCCGGTTCGGCCTCAAGTCGCGACACATAATACTGCCAATGCTCCGCCGCGCGTGCATCGGGGCTCACATCACGAACCTTGGAGATGTCGAACTCCGGCCCGCCTTCTGAAAGCTGTCTTGCCGCTGCGCGCGCCCGATCTATCCAGGTGTCGGGAGCCTCACCCTCGGCAACGATGCGACCTTTGACGATTGAAAGTCGCACTTTATCCATCGGATACAGCGACGCCGTTAGCCGCTTCAAGACGAACTGCGGCTCAAGGCTCTGATAGAATTGCCAGCTGGCATGAACGCGCGCGGGATCGACCTGCGTCCCGGACAGCAGCGACTGCGGGTCGACGGCAAGCGGGTCTCTCAGGCCGGCAATATAGAATTGGCCATCGCGCACATTCTGTTGGGCGACGATGATGCCGGGCTGCGCCTCCAGGCGCGACACATAGGCCTGCCAGCGCTCCTCGGGGCTCACATCACGGACCCCGGAAATGTCGAAGACCGGGCCGCCGGCTGAAAGCTGCTGGGCGGCCGCGCGCGCCCGGTTGATCCACGCGGTGGTGGCTACACCCGCGGCAACGATGCGATCATTGACGACTGAAAGCCGCACCGAATCCGGCGGAGCAAGCGAGGCCGTCAGCCGTTTAAGCACGAACTGCGGCTCAAGGCTCTGGTAGAATTGCCAGCTTGCATGAACACGCGTGGGATCGACCTGCGTTCCCGCCAACAGCGACCTTGGGTCGGCGGCAAGCGGGTCTCTCAGACCTGTAATGTAGAATTGGCCGTCGCGCACGTTGTGATCGGCGACGATGATGCCAGGCTGGGTCTCCAGTTGCGTCACGTAGGCCTGCCAGCGCTCCTCGGCGCTCGCATCGCTGACCCCGGAAATGTCGAAGACTGGGCCGCCTGCCGAAAGCTGCTGGGCAGCGGCCCGCGCCCGGTCGATCCACGTGGTGGTCGCCTCGCCCTCGGCAACGATGCGACCATCGACGACCGAGAGTCGTACCGAATCCGGCGGCGCCAGCGACGCCGACAGCCGCTTCAGCACGAATTCCGGCTCGAGGCTCTGATAGAAGTGCCAGTTTGAATGAACGCGGGCGGGATCGACCTCCGTTCCCGGCAGCAGCGACTGTGGGTCCGCGGCGAGCGGGTCTCTCAGGCCGGCGACATAGAACTCGCCGCCACGGATTTTTTGGTCCGAAACGACGATACCCGGTTGGGCTGCCAGCCGCGACAGGTAGGTCTGCCAGCGGTGTGCGGATTGCCAGGACAGAAAGAACCAGCCGCCCCCCACGATCAATGCCAGCAGGACCGCCGTCACCACCAGCCACGGAAATCCCTCTTTCGTATCCATGTGCTGCAGCTCGACGCAGGTCTGCAACTGCGTCTCCACGCCGGGCAACTGGGAACTATCGCCGTCGAACCGCTCCAGGGCTCGCGAGGATTCTTGATGGATGCGAAGCAGTACGTCGCGGAGGACTTCATGCAGTTCCTCCGGAGGATTTCCCCGGATCACCGCAACCAGGGTCGCAAACTGTCCGACTTCCGACCAGAGGCGAAGTTCCCCAAACCGGATGGTGTCGAGGCCGCTGTTTTCCTTCTCTTTGAAAGAGTCCTTCACAAAATCCTGGATGGCGCTCAGCATCGAGGAAATCAGTTGAGGGTCTTCGCTGGTTGCGTCTTGGGATGTTACATGCGCAATCAGGAGCCCAGAAGCGCGACTGATGAGAAAGACATGTTCCACGCGATAGATAAGAGAATGCTTGAGAACAACTGCCGAGAAGCTTGTCCCCGTTCGCCAGGCTTCAAACCTCCACTTCAACCCATGCCAAGTGAATATATGCCTCAGAGACTCATTCAACGACTGGAAGGTCTGGTCGATCTTTTCGCCGATCGACTTGCGAATCGCCGGCAGAAAAACCGGATACAATATATCGGTCAGCGTGTTCGGGTTCTTTTGGATGGACCGCTGCGCGGCTCTCTCGACGGCCGGGGCAAGGGCCTCGCCGAGTTGCGCATGGGACGCGCGCGCCGTTGCTTCGGGCAGAACGTTTCCCACCGCGGCGGCAAGCTGCTCGGGTTCGTCGAGCAGGTGCGTAACGCGTGACAGCTCCGAGATCTCGCCGCCGACGAGCAGTTGGCGGAGCCTTTCAAGCCGATGGTCGGCGGCCGGAACGCCTTCGTAAAGGGCACGGTTGTCCGGATCGACGTTCCGGGCAATTTCCACCAAAAGGCGGGCCAAAGCCTCGCGATCAATACCGGTATCGTTCGAAGCTTGTCTTTGAGATAGGCTGATTGGTTCGACGCTCGACGTCAAGTTCCGATCAACTCACTTTCCAGCCACGCTCCGAATTGCCCTTGCTGCCGACGGGATCCTGGTTGAGACATTTCGCGACCTCGACGAACAGGCCGGCCAGAAGATTCCGGTCAGTCTTGACGTTGCTTAGATCGGAAAAGATCTTCTCCATCAGCATTTGAGCGCTTTCGTTCTTCTGCTTGATTTCCTCGCGCAGCAAATGGTCGCTTCTGCTCATGCGATCCGCGAATTCGCGCTCGAGCTCGCTCAATTGGTCCGACAAGGCGCGCACCTGCTTTTCGAGTGCCTGGTTTTGATCGCGAAGATTGCGGTCGATCTCCTTGTCGGCCTCGGCGCGCGCATCCTTTTCGTTGCGCAACTGCGTCGCCAGCGAGTCGACCTGCTTCTTGGCATTCGACTCGTAGGTTTCAAGATTGCGCTTGGTTTCGGACTCGACATCCTTGAAGCGTTGCAGGAACCGCTCTTCAAGCTTGGAGAAACGGCGGTCGTAGTCCTGCATCTGATTGCCGAACAAAAGATCGCGTATCTTGTCGACACCTGGAGCATCACCGCCGGCCCCGCCCTCGCGAGCCTGGGAGGCCATGAAGTTCAGCCCGTTTCCCTCTGCATTACCTATCAGATTTGCGTCCGCTTTACTTGCCGAAGAAGCGGCACTCGAAGATTCCTTCGCCATTTCTGTGCCCCAATTACCCACTGCAACATTAGGAGATGGTAAACTATGTCAGACAAATACCAAGCCCGCAAGACGGAATCCGTTGGTTTGACCCAGCCGAACGCCACGTCACCGACGTGGCAATGGAAGTTGGAGCGGTTCCATCTTAAAAGCGGCCGCGACTTATCAGCGATCAAGCCGGCAGGCGCGGGGTCGTCGAAGCAGTGTGACGGTCCGCAATCTCTGCGCTCACGGGCGTTCAACCGCAAGGCGATCAACCGCGTAACGACGGCGGTAGCGCTCAGGGCCGGCAGCCAAAGATGGAAAATCGGGGATGATCAATACCAGCGAATGGTGCAGGTTCTTCATGATCCGTGGCAAGCGGGCAACTGAGCGGGTGCGGCTCCCGCTTCAGCATATGGACCCTTTGAGGAATACAAATTGAAAATTTTGCCCTCATGTTTCACAACAGGTCGGTGGGCTCGCGAGGGTGGTTTCGAATCCAGCGGGTCGTCCCCGGTTCTCAACGCGAGAATTCTGAAAGACGTTCAATAATGACGCAGCACGTACAAGACGCTCGAATTCTCATGTATAGCCACGACACGTTCGGGCTCGGCCACTTGCAGCGCTGCCGGACGATCGCGCATTCGCTGGTCGAGGATTTCCGCGGACTTCAGGTGCTGATCATTTCAGGCGCGCCTATCGCCGGCGCCTTCGACTATCGCGCCCGTGTCGACTTCGTGAAGATCCCCAGCGTCATCAAGTTGCGCAACGGCGAATACACCTCGCTGGAAAAGGATATCGATCTGCATGAGACGCTCAGGATGCGGCAGTCGATCATCCGCCACACAGCCGAGACCTTCCGGCCGGAAATCTTCATCGTCGACAAGGAACCGCTCGGCCTGCGCGGTGAGATCGAGGACACGCTGTCCTACCTCAAGACGCGAGGTACCACGCTCGTGCTTGGCCTGCGCGAGGTGATGGATGCGCCGCATCTGCTCGAAGCAGAGTGGGCACGCAGGGATGTGATGCGCAAGATAGGCCTATTCTACGACAAGGTCTGGGCCTATGGCCCGCCGGATTTCTACGATCCGTTGACCGGCTTGGATGTGCCGCCGGCTGTCAGGGCAAAGATGCGGTTCGTCGGCTTCCTGCAACGGAGCCTGCAGCGGAACGAGTTGCCCGGCCACCGGCCCGAGGGCGAGTATATCCTCGTTACCACGGGGGGCGGCGGTGACGGCGCGGAACTGATCCACGACGTCATCGATGCCTATCAGCAGGACCCGCAATTGCAGCATAGGGCGCTGATCGTGCTTGGGCCTTACATGCCGGCGCGCAAGCGCAACAAGCTGCTCAAGAAGGGGTCCAAGATCCCCTGCGTCAAGATGATCGAGTTCGACAACCGCATGGAAGACCTGATTGCCGGCGCCAAGGCGGTAGTGGCAATGGGTGGTTACAACACCTATTGCGAGATACTGTCTTTCGACAAGCCGGCGCTGATCGTGCCGCGCGTCGAGCCCCGCCAGGAACAACTGATCCGAGCTCGGCGCGCAGCCGAACTCGGCCTCATCGAGATGCTTTTGCCGGACGAAGCCAAGGATTCCCAGCGGTTTGCCGATGCACTGGTGGCGCTACCGGACCGGCCCCGCCCATCCCAGAGCAATCCGCATCTGAGGCTGGAAGGGCTGCCTCATATTTCCGAAATCGTTGCAGAACTGCTCGATCGGCGGGCCAGCCCTCACCTTTCGGTCATTGAGGGAATGAGCTGAGTTGCAACGTCGCAAGATCGTCGTGGTTCTGAAGGGCTATCCGCGGCTGTCGGAAACCTTCATCGCGCAGGAACTGCTCGGTCTGGAGCGCGCGGGATTCGACCTGATACTCGTCGCGCTCAGGCGGCCGACCGACGCAAAACGCCACCCCGTGCATGACGAGATCAAAGCGCCCGTCCATTATCTGCCGGAATATCTGCATCACGAGCCGCTGCGCGTGGTTCGCTCGCTGTTTGCCTATCTGCTGCGGCCGGGGTTCTGGCGCGCGCTCGGATCGCTGGCTGCCGATATCCCCCGCGACTTTACGCGCAATCGCGTGCGCCGCTTCGGGCAAGCGCTCGTGCTGGCGGCCGAATGGCCGCAAGACGCGGGATGGCTGCATGCACATTTCGCGCACACGCCGGCCTCGGTGACGCGCTATGCCAGCCTGCTTCGTAGTCTGCCCTGGAGCTGCTCAGCCCATGCCAAGGACATCTGGACTTCGGCGGACTGGGATCTGGCCGGCAAGCTTTCCTCGGCGCGCTGGACGGTCACTTGCACGAAAACCGGCTTCGACCGTCTGAACGAACTCGCCAATGGCAACTCGTCCGTGCATCTGAGCTACCATGGGCTCGACCTTGATCGCTTCGGCAGTTTCGGCGAGGCGCGAAAACAGCGGGACGGCTCGGCGCCGGACGAACCGGTCATCATTCTGAGCGTCGGGCGCGCCGTTGCAAAGAAAGGTTACGATACCTTGCTGGAGGCCCTTGCCCTCTTGCCTGGCGATTTGGCGTGGCGTTTCGAGCATATCGGCGGCGGCGAGGAACTGGAACGGCTCAAGGCGCTGGCGCAAAAGCTCGGACTGGATGGACGCGTCTCCTGGAAGGGCGCGCTTGCGCAAGAGGAGGTGCTTGAGCACTACCGGTTCGCCGACATCTTCGCCCTGGCCTGCAGGATCACCGCAAATGGCGACCGGGACGGTCTGCCGAATGTCCTGGTGGAGGCGGCCAGCCAGCGGCTTGCCTGCGTGTCGACCGATATTTCCGGCGTGCCGGAGCTTTTGTCGCCGGATGAAACCGGGCTGCTGGTTCCGACGGAAAACCCAATTGCCCTGGCAGAGGCGCTGGAGCGCCTGATCCGTGATCCCGTGCTTCGCGCCCGCCTCGGCGACGCCGCGGAGCAGTGCGTGCGCTGCAATTTCGACCATATAGCTAGCATTGGACAGCTCAAGGAACTGTTCGAGCGGGAGTGGCGGGCCGCCGAATGAAGCGACTGCGCGCTTTCTTCTATGTCCAGCACCTCCTCGGTATCGGCCATCTCGCGCGCGCCAGCCGCATTGCGGCGGCGCTGGTCGATGACGGGTTTGACGTAACCGTGGTGACTGGCGGAGCGTCGATCGCGGGGTTTCCAGGACTGGGTGTAAAATCTGTGTCCCTGCCACCCGTCACCTCCGGTGATGAAGGATTTTCCGGACTTGTCGACCTGCAGGGCAAACCCATCGACGATGATTTCAAGAAACGGCGTTCAGGAATGCTGCTGCAGGCATTCCTGGATTGCAGGCCTGATATCGTCATTGTCGAGGCGTTTCCATTTGGACGCCGGCAGATGCGTTTCGAACTCTTGCCGCTGATCGAGGCCATCGACGCGACGTCGCCCAGGCCGCTACTGGTGACGTCCGTCCGTGATATCCTTCAGGAGCGCGTCAAGCCGGGCCGAAATGAGGAAACGGTCGATCTCATCAACAGGCATTTCGACCTTGTCATGGTCCACGGCGATCCGGCTTTCGCAACCATCGACAAGACATTTCCGCTGGCTGGGGCAATCAGGGCCGAGGTCACCTACACAGGGCTCGTTGCCGCGCCGCCATCGCCCGCGGCCACCGAGCGCTTCGACATTCTGGTGTCGGTTGGCGGCGGGGCTGCCGGAACGGGCCTTGTCGGTTCCACCATCGCAGCGGCGCGGAATGCCAACAATGGCTGGAAATGGTGTTTGATCACCGGCCCCAACCTGCCGAAAGACGAGTTTGACGCGATCGCACGCGATGCCACACCGGGCCTGTCCATCTTCCGCTTCCGCGAGGATTTTGCCAGCTTGCTGACCGGCGCCCGCCTGTCGGTCTCGCAGGCGGGTTACAACACGGTCTGCGATGTCCTCCGCGCGGGTTGTCGCTCCCTTCTCGTGCCGTTTGCAGCCGGCGGGGAAACCGAACAAACAGTTCGCGCCTTGATGCTCGAAGAACTCGGGCTTGCAACGGTGCTGATGGAAAAGGACCTGACGCCTGAAGGTTTGGCGCAGGCGATCGAACAGGCGCTTGTGGCACCGAGGCCGTCCGCGCATCGTCTCGATCTGGAAGGGGCGCGTCACTCGGCGCAAATCCTGTGCGAGCGGCATCGAACACGGTCCCTAAAATGGGGCCCGGTCTCGGAATAGGACATGATCAAGCAGATGGCGGGGCCTAAAGCGCGTCGCGCTGAACCGGATTCAGGCGCCGCGCTTTAAGTCTTTGTTTTGATGCATGTCGTTGTCCTAAAACCGCTACGCGCTTTTGGGCGAAATGCATCAAACAGTTCCAATTAGCATGAAGCGCGAATAATTTTTTGTCGGTAGTTCGCCAGAGAATCGTATCTCCCGCAGCGCCGCCATTGCTTCGAGAGCTGCAAGTGAAGCCACGCAGTTGATGTGCGTCGGCTCGCTGAAATAGTCATTTGATTGCAGCAGTACATTCGTGCCCCGCGGAAGCAGGGCAAGCCAGGCACGCAGATCGGCTATGTGCTCGCAGCTCGTATTGACTATCAGATCGGACGGCCCGGCCGCATAGTCGAGTGCGTACATATCTGCTGTTAGCGCCCGGAACCGGCCGCCGGCTTCCCGGTTGAGGGTCCGGGCAACTGGCGCGACTTCGGGATCGATGTCGATGCTATCGACTGCCGCAATATCGAAGCGGGGGTCGTTGAAAAGCATTGCCGGCAATATGCCGTACCATCCGCCCAGAACCCATATGCGCCCGAAGCGCCCGCCGCAGCTTTCGAACAGCCTGTCGAGCGCCCACATCTTGCAGGCCACCTGCTTGTGGTTGAAGGCGTTGGCGATGTCGGCCTTCGGATGTTTGGCGATGACGCGCGCCAGCCCTGCCACGAGAGGGTGGTTGACATAGGCAGCAATTCCCCGCGTGAGGTCCAAGGCCTGCTCGTGCCCGTTCATGCCGGCATTGCGCGGTTGCGTGACATCCATCATATTCGCCTTGTACGTTGGGATTTCGGGCGACACAACGCAATCTTGCCCCGCCAAGCCGCCTCGCAGGCTTCGAACATGTCGCCGGTGATGATTGCCGATGCGC
The DNA here is from genome assembly GCF_020165035.1 of Mesorhizobium sp. CA6. NCBI lineage: Bacteria > Pseudomonadati > Pseudomonadota > Alphaproteobacteria > Hyphomicrobiales > Phyllobacteriaceae > Mesorhizobium > Mesorhizobium sp. CA6. The sequence continues at coordinate 210,705 of NZ_JAIUHI010000005.1, forward strand.
CGTCCGCCAGCTGATGCTTTTACTTTGTTCTTTAAACTGAAGGTCCACAGTCGCATATGGAACCCAGCCTGGCTCGCTATATCTGGACGCACACCAAGAAGCAGCAGCTCTGGATATTGGTTATCGTCTTGCTTTCGATGATCCCGTATTTCATGTCCTTTGACCTGCCGAAGTTGATTGTCAACGGCCCGATCCAAGGTCGCGGCTTCGAGCAGCCGGGCGCGACCCAGCCATTCATGAGGCTACACTATAACCTGCCGTTCATCGGAGAGGTCCAGTTCTTTCCTGGCTTTCAGCTCGACCGCACGACGACGCTGCTTGCCCTGAGCCTTGTGTTCCTCCTGCTGGTCATCATCAACGGCCTGTTCAAATTCTACATCAACACCTACAAGGGCCGCCTCGGTGAACGGATGCTGCGCCGTATCCGCTTCGAACTGGTCGATCGTGTGCTGCGGTTTCCGCCGCGTTATTTCAAGCGCGTGAAATCCGCCGAGGTGGCAACCATGGTGAAGGACGAGGTGGAGCCGCTGGGCGGTTTCATCGGCGATGCTTTCCTGCAGCCGGTGCTGCTCGGCGGCCAGGCGGTGACGGCCATGCTGTTCATCGTGGTCCAGAACTTCTGGCTCGGAATGATCGCCGCCGTGATCGTCTTGATCCAGATCGTGCTGATCCCGCGAATGCGGCGGCGGCTGATCGTGCTCGGGCGCAAACGGCAGTTGACGGCGCGCGCGCTGTCGGGCCGCGTCGGCGAAATCGTCGACGGCATCGGCGCGGTTCACGTCCATGATACGTCAAACTACGAGCGCGCCGACATAGCTGCCCGGCTCGGGCTCATCTTCAAGATCCGCTTCGATCTTTACCAATGGAAATTCATGGTGAAGTTCCTCAACAATTTTCTCGCGCAGATCACCCCCTTTCTGTTCTACATGGTCGGCGGGTATCTGGTCATTCGGGGGCGGCTGGACGTCGGTCAGCTCGTGGCCGTGATCGGCGCCTACAAGGACCTGCCCGGACCGATGAAGGAACTGATCGACTGGGATCAGGACCGGCAGGATGTCCAGGTCAAATACCAGCAGGTCGTCGAACAATTCACCGTCGAGGGTCTCATTGCGCCGCGAATCGGGGCACTGACGATCGACGATCCCGGTCCGATGACCAACCCCCTGTCGGCGATCGGTCTGTCCATGGCAGACGATGGCGGTGCAATGCTCCTCGACCGTATCTCTCTCCAGGTCAAGCCGGGGGAGACGGTGGCGCTGGTCAGCACCTCAACAGGTGGAGCGGAGGCGCTTGCAGAGGCCTTCGCGCGGCTGAACTGGCCGGAAAGCGGAAGGGTCGCTTCGGGTGCCGACGACCTGCTTGAACTCCCCGAAGCAGTGACCGGTCGGCGCATGTCCTATGCCTCGTCGGATGTTTTCCTGTTCCAGGCAAGCCTCCGCGACAATCTGCTCTACGGGTTGAAGCATGCGCCGCTGACGTCGGTGACTTATGACGGTGCCGCGGCGGACCAGCACCGCTGGAACATCCACGAGGCGCGCCGATCAGGCAACCCGGACCTTGATATCCACAGCGACTGGATCGACTATGCTTCCGTCGGCGCTACCGGCCCGCACGACCTCTTTGAAGCCGTGCGCCAGGTGCTCGACGCGGTTCTTCTGTCGCGCGACATTTTGGATCTAGGCTTGCGTTCTTCGGCCGACCTCACGCGTCACACGGAACTTGCCGGGCGGATCGTCGAATTGCGTGCGGCGCTGCGAACCCGGCTGGAACACGAAGGATTGAGCGGACTGGTGGTTCCTTTCGAACCGGGCGCCTACAATAAGGAAGCAACGATCGGCCAGAACCTGCTCTTCGGCGCTGCCGCCGGCCCGGAGCTGGCCGACAGGGCCCTGGCGGCCAATCCTTATTTCGCGTCGGTGCTGATGCAAGCCGGCCTCGATCGCATGCTCTACGAAATGGGCATGGATATCGCCAAACAAGCGATCGAGCTGTTTGCCGACCTACCGCCCGATCACCAGTTCTTCCAGCAGCTCGCCTTCATGAGCGCCGAGGAGATACCAGCCTACGAAACCTTGCTGCAACGGCTCAAGAACCGTCCCTACGAGACGGTCTCGGAGAGCGACCGCGCCATGATCGTCACCCTGAGCTTTGCCTATATCGAGCCCCGGCATCGCTTCGGCCTGCTCAGCGACGAATTGATGAACAAGATCGTCGCCGCACGCAACCAGTTCTATGAAGACCTGCCGCCCGAGCTGCAAAACGCCGTCGAACGCTACGATCCTGCCAAATACATTGCTGCGGCTACTGTCATGGACAATGTCCTGTTCGGGCGTCTGGGCAGCAACCATCCCGATGCGCCGGACCGCATACGCTCCATTGTCTATGATATTCTTGATGAACTGGGGCTTTATGCCGAACTGCTGGATGTCGGCTTGGACTTCAACGTCGGCGCCGGCGGCAGGCGGTTGACCAGTGGACAGCGACAGAAGCTCGATGTTGCCCGGGCCCTGCTCAAGCGTCCCGATTTTCTCATTTTCAACCGGCCGCTGTCGGCGCTCGACCAGCGCGTACAAGAAAAGGTGCTGCAAAACGTGCTCGAGGAAGCCAGACGCGACGGCCGTTCGCCGGCAATTGTGTGGGTCGTGACGAATCCGGCAATGGCGATGATGTTCGATCGCGTTGTCGTCTTCGACTCGGGTCGTTTGGTGGAAGACGGACCACACGAGACGCTTTTGGCGGGGAGCGGTATTTTCAAGGAACTGCTGTCATAGAGCCCGGACATTCAGATGGGATCGTTCCGCCGATGGGAACTTGCTGCAAGCTCAAGAGATTAAGGTTTCCAACTGATCAGGCCGCCACGTTCGCGCGGTTCGTCCCGCTATCCGCAAGCAGAATTGATTCCATCTGGATGTCGGTTGTTCTAGTCTGGCAGGCGTGAATTTTGGGAGGTTTGCGACAATGCTGCTCAAGGATGAGGTCGGAATGCTGCAACGCGTTCCCTTGTTCTCTGGCATCGAGCCGGCAAAGCTCAAGCTGCTTGCGTTCACATCTGATCGCGTAAGCTACAGCGCCGGCCAGATCCTTTTCCGGCAGGGCGACGAGGGAGACGCCGCCTATGTCATCCTTTCAGGCAAGGCCGATATTCTGGTCGATTCCGAGAGCGGACCGATAAAAGTTGCCGAACTGCTGCCAAATTCGATCGTTGGCGAGATCGCCATATTGTGCAACAGCTCCCGCACGGCCACCGTCAGAGCCGCAAGTCCGGTGGAAGCCTTGAGAATTCGCAAGGATCATTTCCTGAGGCTTATGAAGGAGTTCCCGGAAATGACCGTCGAGATGGTTCGGGTTCTCGCCGATCGCCTAAGCCATACGACCGCGGATCTGATCGACGCACGAAGCGCCAAATAACGAATGATTTGCGCCGATCCTTGCCGTCGTGATGGCACTGACCTCTCATGGACAAGGTCATCAGGAGGAAAACCTGTCTCGCCTAGCAGCAGTTGTTTGGCTACGATGGCCTAGGGGAATATGAAGGGCTTGCATGGACGACGACGTTTTCCTGGTCAGGTTTTGGGGCGTCCGCGGCAGCATTTCGGTATCGGGGCCAGACTTCTCCCGCTATGGCGGCAACACGATCTGCATTGAGATGCGATGCGGCAAGCATACGCTTCTGTTCGACGCCGGCTCCGGCTTGCGGCCTGCCGGCTGGGCGCTTCGGGCGTCGGGCGTGACCGATTTCGACCTGTTTTTCACCCACTGCCATTATGACCACATCATCGGGCTGCCGGCATTTAAGCCGATCTATGACCGCAGCGTCAAAGTCAGGCTTTGGTCCGGGCATCTTGCAGGACGCATGACGACCCGACAGATGGTCGATGAGTTCATGCGGCCGCCTTGGTTTCCGGTGAGACTGGACGTCTGCAAGGCAAGCCTCGACTATTGCGATTTCGTGTCAGGAGACGTGCTTCGGCCGCGTGAAGGGGTGGTGATCCGAACCGGCAGTCTCACCCATCCCGGTGGCTGTATAGGCTATCGGGTCGAATGGGGTGGCCGCGTCGTGGCGGTGATCACAGACACCGAACATGAGTCGGGTAAACTCGATCAGGCGGTGCTCGGCCTAATCGAAGATGCCGACCTCGTCATTTACGATTGCGCCTACACCGAGGAGGAAATGGAACGCTACCGCGGGAACGGGCACTCGACATGGCAACAGGGGGTCAAGCTCTGCGAGGCGGCCCGTGCGCGGGAGCTTGCGCTGGTTCACCACGATCCGGCGCGCACCGACGAGGAACTGGACGAGATCGAGAAACTGGCCAAGAACAGGTTTGCCGGCTCTTTTGCCGCGCGGGATGGTCAGACGATCGAATTTCCAGTCTTATCGCACAAAGCGGGCTGAGCTACTTTCCTCTGCTGGCGCTGCGCCCGATCAATGTCCTGATCGGATGCCATGCACAGGCTGCATTGCGTGCGGTGACGGCGAAGAGCCGTTCGAGGAAAAGCCAGGCCGATTCATCATGGACGAGATGATGGGTGAGCAGGCCGACCGGTTCGCCGCCGTCGAATGCATGCCGCAATTGCGCGGCGACGGCCTGAACCAATAGGCCATGATCGCGGCAGCCGCGCGTGCCATGCCAATCCATGATGTCGACATTGCTGTTGATGACCGCCAGCGAAGCCGGCTTCGGCGGCCCAAAGGCCGACAGTCCCAAAAATCCTATCGACCCAAGGTCGGATACCAAGCCGGCGTCGATCCTGTTCCAGGGTGGCACCAGCATCGGAAGGGCACGTGCGCCGTGCAAGCCGGTTATGCGAGAGAGCCCGCGAGCCAGATCATCGAGCACCGCCTCGGGTGGCCGATGCGGCCCGAGTTCCTGCTTTTTCTGGTCCTCGGGCGCATGATTTCGGTGCGCCCAGCCATGGATGGCGACCGTGGCATGCGGCGCCTCGTCAAGCCGGACGACAAGCTTCTCATCAGTCAGGGCTGGAATGACGGCCAGAGCGACCGGAACCCCGAATTCACTGGTGAGGTCGAGCAGCCGATCAAGCGCAAGCGTCGGATCCACGGCGTCATCGTCGCGCAGCCAGAATTCTGCCTTGCGGTCCGCCCGTTGCCAGCGCGCCAGTTCTTCCACCAAGGGTTGCCAGATCGGATCGGATGTCATGAGACCGGGATCTTCGCAAGAAGTTCGGCCAGACGCGCCGCCGCCGTATCGAGCGAGCGCTCCTCGAGGATGAAACGTCTGGCTTCTGCGGCCATGATGGTTCTTTCGTCGTTACGGGCCAGAAGCCTTTCAATGGCAGAAGCGAACGCCGTCACATCGCCCGGCGGGGTGAGGAACCCGGCCTGGCCATCCCGCACGACCTCCGGCACGCCGGCGATGTCCTGAGCCACCACCGGAAGGCCGGCGGCCTGTGCTTCAAGATAGGCAACACCATAGGCCTCGCCGAAACCCGGCCAGACGTAAATTCCCCCACTGTAGAGGACATCCGGCACGGCGGCCGGCTCAATCGCGCCAAGCCATTCGATACGGTCGGCGGGCAAGCCAGCGAATTGCGCTTTAACCTCGTCACGGGCAGGCCCGTCCCCGACGACCGACATGGTCCAGCGCAGGTGACCGATCGAACCGAGCGCTTGCGCCAGCATGCGATAGCTTTCGAGTTTGTCGCCCCGGCGCATCATGGCGATGGTAACAAGGCGCGTCGGACAACCCCGTGCCGGCATTTCACGGAATGCCGATGTGTCGATGAAGGGCGAAAGCGTGCCGAAAGTGGCGCCGGGTACCGCATCCGCCAGTCCCTGGCGGTCCCTTTGCGTAAAGCAGATGTTCAGTGCCGCCTGTTCGACGGCTCGCGTTACCAACGCTTGCGTATCACCCCACAAACCGGCGTTGCGCCGCCTCGAATAGGAGGCTTCCGCCGTCACATAGGGGACAGCAAAGGCCGCCGCCAGCTCGGGCCCGATCAGGTCGGGTGCCTTGTAATAGGGATGATAAGTGAACCAGAGATCGGGCTTGCCGTCACGATCCCAAAGCCTTGTCAACCTCGCGGCTTCCTCTCGGGCCTCGATCTTGAGCGCATCGAAACTTTTCGGCTCCGGTTCGCGTAGATAGAAGCGCAATTCGGATGTCAGTTCGACGCTATGCCCCACGTGCTGCAGCGCCTTGATCAGCGTCCGTGCCATCTGGCGGTCGCCGGAGGCAACGGGATCATTGGGTGACTTCAGCGGCGCGTAGAAGGCAATTCGCATTGCCGGACCCTATCATCGGAAAGCCGGCGCAAGTCAATTTCGCAGCATGATAGACTTCACCCTTCAAGCAGTGGAATGTGCTATCTGATGCCCATGGAAACAGCTGCCGCGTCCGACCCGTTTGTGGCTTCTCTGCCGGTTTTCGCAAAGTTCGAAGGCGTTGCGGATATCGACAACTATCGGCCTCTCCCCGATGACTGGGCGCTGGCCGCCGCAGACATTGTCGGCTCGACCAAGGCGATCGAGGCTGGGCGCTATAAAACCGTCAATATGGCCGGCGCCAGTGTCATTTCGGCGCTGCTGAATGCGCTGGGTCGGCAAGATCTTCCCTTTGTGTTCGGCGGCGACGGCGCGCTCGTGGCGTTTCCAGGCTCGGTCCTGGAGATCACGCGCAACGCGCTGGCGGCTGTCCAGAGATGGGTGGCGGACGAACTGGACCTGACCTTGCGTGCCGCAATCGTGCCGATAAAGGATATAAGAGCGCAAGGTCTCGACGTTCGCGTGGCGAGGTTCCAAGCCTCCGAAGCGGTCTTCTATGCCATGTTCGCCGGCGGTGGTGGCAGTTGGGCGGAAACCGAGATGAAAGCCGGGCGCTACCGCGTCGATCCTGCGCCGGCCGGCGCGCGGCCGGATCTGACCGGCCTCTCCTGCCGCTGGAACCCGATCGAAGCACGGCATGGCGACATCGTCTCGATCATAGCCATACCGGGTCCGTCGCGCGACTTGCGCGGTTTTCAGTCTCTGGTTTCCGACATCATTGCCCTTGCCGGCAGGCAGGAACGCGATGGCCATCCAGTGCCGGTGAACGGGCCGGCCTACAGTTTTTCGCCCGCCGGCTTCGATCTCGAGGCGAGGGCCGTGGCGCCGGCAGGACGGCGGTGGTTGTCGAAGCTGTGGATATTGTTCCTGCTGACGCTAGCGGCCGTTGCCGATCGATTCGGGTGGACGATCGGTCGGTTCGATCCGAAGGTCTACAAACGCGACGTGGCCAGCAATTCGGATTTCCGGAAGTTCGACGACGGCTTGAAGATGACCATCGACGTTGACTCGGACGTCTTGCAACGGATCGAGAACCGGCTGAAACAGGCGGAAGAGGCGGGCATCTGCACCTATGGCCTGCACCGCCAGAAATCGGCCTTGATGACATGCCTCGTCGCTTCGCCGCTGCAGCGCGACCACCTTCATTTCATCGATGGCGCGGCCGGCGGCTATGCGAGGGCTGCCGCAAGCCTGAAGGCGAAGGTTCCGGTTTGATGACGGCTTGCGGAAACCGATCTTCCGCAATATGCCTCGGCCATGGTCCTTGAGACCAAGTGAGCCTCGCCACGGGAACGGACAGCCTGTCCGAATTGACGGGAAAGCAGATTTTTGGACGCCTCACGATCGATATATCACCATCTTCTAAACCGGATTTCGACGCGCGCTGCACAAGTCGGCGTGATCGGACTGGGCTATGTCGGATTGCCGCTGGCGGTTGCGGTCGCACGCGCCGGCTTCCCGATTTCGGGCTTCGACATCGAAGCCCACAAGGTCGAGAGCCTGAACAACGGCCAATCCTACATCGAGGCGGTGGCGTCGACAGCCCTTGCCGGCCAGGTGGCGAGCGGACGGTTCCGCGCCACTGCGGATTTTGCGGAACTGGCCGTGTGCGAGGTCATCATCATCTGCGTTCCGACACCGCTGACGAAAAACCGTGAGCCGGATCTCTCCTTTGTCAGGAACACGGCAGGCACCATTGCGAAGCATCTGCGTCCCGGCCAGCTGGTCGTGCTGGAATCGACCACCTATCCCGGCACCACCGATGACGTGATCAAGCCCATACTGGAAGAAACCGGCTTGCGGTCGAAGATAGACTTCTTCCTCGGCTTCTCGCCCGAACGCGAGGATCCCGGCAACCGCAGCTTCGAAGTCGCGACGATCCCTAAGGTCGTGGCAGGCGACGGCATTGAAGCGGCGACGCTCGTGCAGGCTTTCTACCAGGGCGTGGTCAAGACCGTCGTTCCGGTTTCCACCACGGCGACCGCCGAGGCGGTCAAGCTGACGGAAAACATCTTCCGCTCGGTCAACATAGCACTCGTCAACGAGTTGAAGGTCGTGCTCGGTGCGATGGACATCGACATCTGGGAGGTGATCGAGGCGGCAAAGAGCAAGCCCTTCGGCTACATGCCGTTCTATCCTGGCCCCGGACTTGGCGGGCACTGCGTTCCGATCGATCCCTTCTACCTGACGTGGAAGGCACGCGAATACGAACTGCCGACCCGCTTCATCGAGCTGGCGGCAGAGATCAACACGGCCATGCCGCGTCATGTGGTCGATGAACTGGCGAAGGCGCTGGACCGGCGCTGTGGTAAGGCGCTCAGCCGCTCGCGCATTCTCATCGTCGGGCTCGCCTATAAGAAGAATGTGCCCGATATCCGCGAAAGCCCCTCATTGCGGCTCATTGAACTCATCGAGGAATGGGGCGGCAAGGCGGAGTTCCACGATCCGCATGTTACCGAGATACCGACCACGCGGGAGCATATGGCGATCAAGGGGCGCCGCTCGGTCGAATTGACCGAGGCGGCTCTGAAGGATTTCGATGCTGTCGTCGTTGCAACCGACCACGACGCGATCGACTATCAGACGATCGCCGATCACGCCCCTCTAATCGTCGACACACGCAATGTTTTTGGCCGCCTCGGGCTGGACCGAGAGACAGTGCTAAAGGCCTGACGGCATCTGAGCCGGCGAATTTCTTGTGCGGTGTCAGGATCGTGGTTGCACTCCGTCGGCTGACTCGCCACATAACGCCACCGAATACAGTTGCATTTATGCCTTCCCTTGGCCGCAAGGATAGTCATCCGGGATATTCTTCGCCGCTTTTGCCGCCGAGGCCGGCCTTGTTGACTTCGGGTGTCTTATCGTTGGGTCGTTGACGGACTGTGTTATGGCAGATCAGAGGATAATGGTTCCGTCTTCCGACGGGTTTCGAGATAGCATGAGCACATCGTACGCAGAAATTTCCACCATTCTCATGGATAAGGTTGCCGATTGGCTGAACGAATCGGCGCTGGCGGGCAACGACCTGGAAACATTGGTAAATGGCTTTTGCGAACGGCTGGCTGCTGCCGGCCTGCCGCTGAAGCGGGTGCATTTGAGCTTCTCGATGCTTCACCCGCTCTATGACGCGCTTGGCTTCACCTGGGTTCGCGGCCAGGGCATGGAAGTGGAAGGCTTCCGCAAGGAGGCCGGTGTGCCGTCTGAGAGATTCCTGACCAGCCCATACTACCATCTGCTCAGCAATAAGCTCGACCATCTGCGACGCCGGCTCGACCCGTCGGTGGTGTCGGAGTTTCCTGTTTTCGATGACCTCCGGCTTATGGGCATCACCGATTACATGGCTTTCGTCCATCCCTTCAGCGGCAACGCCAGTCAGGGCATGATGGGATCTTGGTCGACCGACAGCGCCGCGGGCTTCAGCGACAGCATGATTTCGGCGCTGCTGCGCATCCAGAGCCATCTCGCTATCGCCACCAAGATGGCGGTGCTCACCAAGCTCGCCGACAACATGATGACCACCTATCTGGGCGGCGACGCTGGCAGGCGCGTTCTTGACGGCCAGATCAAGCGCGGCGAGGGCGATACAATCCGGGCCGCACTGGTAATGGGAGATATGCGCGGGTCGTCGAGGCTCGCCGAAACCTCCGGCCGCGAAGTCTATATCGATACGCTGAACCAGTTTTTCGACGCCGTTGCCGCACCTTTCAATCGCAACGGCGGGCAGATCATGAGTTTCATCGGTGATGGCTTCATTGCCGTCTACCCTTGCGAAAGGCACCGTTCGCAGTCCGAGATCGCCTGCCAGGCTGCGCTTGCGGCCGCGCACAAGGCCAGCGCGCGCATGATGGATCTCAACCTGCGCCGAAAGGAGCAGGGGTTGTCAGACATCAAATTCGGTATCGGCCTGCATGTCGGCAATGTGATGTTTGGCAATGTCGGGCTTAAAGACCGGCTCACATTCTCTGTCTTCGGCTCGGCTGTGAACGAGGTCCAGCGCCTGCAGACCCTGACCAAGAAATATCCGCACAGCGTTCTGGCCAGCAAAGACTTCGCCGGCTATTGCGGCGCCAACAGCTGGCTGACGCTCGGCCACGAGGAACTGGCTGGCATCAAGCAGAAGCTGATGGTGCTTTCACCCGATCTGTCGGGAGCCCTCGTACCCGATGAAGACGGTGCGCCGGAGCCGATTCACGACCGAAGATCGGACGCCGAGCAGGTCATGCTGCTTCATCGCGATGCCGCGCGGATGGCGGCGGGCGACCCGAGTAAGCTCCAGTAAACCGCCGCGATCTGGCCCGATCGCCTTTGGTAGCCAGTTTGGTCGTCGGTTCCGCCACTGGCGACCGCTTCGAATCCAAGTTGCTCTGCGCTGACAATGCGCTAGTCTCGCTTTCTGGGGAGCTGCCAGAGTGGGGCTGGTGTGAGAATGAATTCGAGTGTCGATCTGCTGCGGATCGAAGACGTTGGCATCTCTTTTGCCATCATGGGGGGGCCGTTGCATGCCGTCAGGCGCGCAAATCTTCGCGTCCTGCCCGGTAAGGTTACCGCGCTTGTGGGCGAGTCAGGTTCCGGTAAATCGGTTCTCAGCCAAGCCGTGATGGGCATTTTGCCGAACACAGCCCATGTTCGCGGCCGGATCCTGTTCTCCGATCCTGAAAAGCCCGGCACGACGCAGGATATTCTCAAGATGTCGCGTGATGGGCCCGAAATCCGGGCGTTGAGAGGCAGCCGCATCGGCAAGATCTTTCAGGAGCCGATGACATCGCTGTCGCCGCTCCACACGATCGGCAACCAAGTCAGCGAATCCCTGCAGATTCATACGCCCATGGCTCGGGCGGAGCGCAAGGCGCGGACCGAGGAAATGCTCAGCCTCGTCGGCTTTCCCAATCCCAAGCGCGCCTATGACATGTATCCCTTCGAACTTTCTGGAGGATTGCGTCAGCGCGCCATGATCGCCATGGCGCTTATCTGCCGGCCCGCCCTGTTGATCGCCGATGAGCCGACGACGGCGTTGGACGTCACCATCCAGGCGCAAATCCTGCAATTGCTGCGCGGGCTTCAGATCAAGCTGAACATGGCGATGCTGCTGATCACGCACGACCTCGGCGTGGTCGCCAATGTCGCCGACGAGGTGGTGGTCATGTACCATGGCGAGATCATGGAGGCGGGACCTGTCGAGGCGATATTCCGCCGGCCAGGCCATCCTTACCTTAAGGGCCTGATGGCAGCCGTTCCGCATTTCGACCTGAAGCCTGGCGAAAGGCTAAAGGCGCTACGCGAGGTGCCGGTGAATGTCGGAAACCTGCTCGGCAAGCAGACCGCGCCGGCATCGGAGGGGCCGGACGACATCCTGCTGTCGGTCAGGGATCTGACAAAGACCTTCACCATCCGCAAGTCCGGATGGTTCGGCGGGGATCATCAAACCTCTGTTCGCGCCGTCGACGGTGTGAGCTTCGACATCAGGCGAGGTGAATGCCTGGGTCTGGTCGGCGAAAGCGGTTCCGGCAAAACCACCGTCAGCAAGATCCTCATGCGGGCCGTCACTCCCAGCGGTGGTTCTGTGATCTTCAACAGCCGCGAGGGACCGATCGACGTCCTGGCAGGCGAGGGAGAGGCCTTGCACATGCTGCGCGCGAAAATCCAGATGGTCTTTCAGGATCCGGTTTCGTCGCTTTCACCTCGCATGACGGTGGAGAACATCTTGAGCGAGCCGCTGGAAATCCATCAGCGCGGCAATGCCGCGTCCCGGTTAGCCATGGTCAAGAACCTGATGCAGGCAATCGGGCTCGATCCGCGCTTTATCAAACGTTACCCGCACAGTTTCTCCGGCGGGCAGCGTCAGCGTATCGGCATCGCGCGCGCGCTAGCGCTGGGGCCTGAACTGCTAATCTGCGACGAGCCGGTTTCGGCGCTCGACGTCTCCGTCCAGGCGCAGATCCTGAACCTTCTGAAGGATCTGCAGAAGGAACTGGGACTGACCTACCTGTTCATATCCCACAACCTGGCGGTGGTGGACTACATGGCAGACCGCATCGCCGTGATGTGCGGCGGGCGTATCGTCGAGCTTGCGCCGCGCGAAATCCTGCTCAGGAAACCGATCCACCCCTACACGCGCTCACTGGTCGCCGCAGTGCCTTTCCCCGATCTCGACAGGCCGATGGATTTCAAGACGCTGAAGCTCAGCGGCGCTTCCGACAGTAGCGCCTGGGGACCGCAATTCCGCGACGAGGGCAGCGACGATATGCTATCGCCGCTCGATCTTGGCGGCGGCCACCTCGTGCTGGCCCGGCGTTCGGCCGATGTCAGCGAGCTGCGCCATTGATCAGCCGGCGCACCGTCCTCGGCCTCTTGGCTTCGGCATTTGTGCCGAGCACGTTGCACGCCGGCGATCTGGAGCCAGAATTTCTTCAGCCGCTGCTGAAGGCCCTGGCGCTGCCGGCACTCGCCAAACGCCTGCCCAAGAGCCCGCGCGTGGTGAACCTCGCTGCAATGGGCCGGCAGCCCGGCCAGTATGGCGGCACGCTGCGCACGATCATCGGCAGCCAGAAAGATATCCGGTTGATGACCATCTACGGATATGCTCGCCTGGTCGGCTATGACGAAAAGCTCAACCTGCAACCCGACATTCTCGAAAGTTTCGACGTGGCGGACGATCGCGTCTTCACTTTCAAGATACGGGAAGGACATAAATGGTCTAACGGCAGCCTGCTGACGCCGGAGGATTTTCGCTATTGCTGGGAAGATGTCTGGCTGAACGATGAGCTTACGCAAGGCGGGCTCCCCCCGACGCTGCTGGCGGACGGCAAGCCGCCACGCTTCGAGATCGTCGATCCGCTGACGGTCCGCTATAGCTGGGATGCGCCAAATCCCGACTTCCTGCCCAAGCTCGCTGCCGCTTCGCCGCTATCGCTTGTTCTGCCGGCCGCCTATCTCAAGCAGTTCCACAAGAAATACCAGGATCCATTCCGGCTCGCCGGCCTGATGGAGGAGAACAGGGCCAAGAAATGGACGCTCCTGCATATCCGCATGTCTCGGCAGTATCGCCCGGAGAACCCGGAACTGCCGACGCTCGATCCCTGGCAGAACCGGACCAAGCCGCCGGCCGAGCAGTTTGTCTTCGAGCGAAACCCGTTCTTTCATCGAATAGACGAGAATGGCCGGCAACTGCCCTATGTTGACCGGGTAATCATGAATGTGAGCTCGTCGGCGATCATCTCCGCCAAGACCGGTGCCGGCGAGAGCGACCTGCAATGTATGGGAATTGACTTTGCCGATTACTCCTTCCTGAAGGATGCGGAGAAGCGCTACCCGGTGAAGATGCATCTGTGGAAACGCACACAGGGTTCGCGGCTGGCGCTGCTGCCCAATCTGAATTGTGCCGACCAGGTGTGGCGTGGCCTTTTTCGTGACGTGCGCATGCGTCGCGCACTTTCGCTTGCTGTGGACAGGCGCGAGATCAATTTGGCGGTGTTCTACGGATTGGCGCAGGAAAGTGCCGATACGGTCCTGCCAGAGAGCCCGCTCTACCGGCCGGAATTCGCGAAAGCCTGGGTAGCCCATGATCCCGACCAGGCCAATGCGCTGCTCGATGAGGTCGGGCTTCAGACGCGTGACGGTGACGGCTTGCGGATACTTCCCGACGGACGCCCGGCGCAAATCATCGTGGAAACGGCCGGCGAAAGCACACTGGAAACCGACGCGCTCGAACTTATCACCGATCACTGGCGCGAGATCGGCCTCGCCCTGTTCGTCCGGACTTCGCAGCGCGACATCTTCCGCAGCCGCGCGCTTGGCGGCGAGATCATGATGTCGATATGGTCGGGCATCGACAATGGCGTGCCGACCGCCGATATGAATCCGTACCAGTTGGCTCCCACCATGGACGACCAGCTGCAATGGCCGCTCTGGGGTGCTCACTACCTGTCCCATGGCACGCTCGGTGAGGCGCCCGATCTTCCGTCTGTCGTCGAGTTGATGGCTTTGCTCAAGCGCTGGAACGCTTCGACCGGAACCGCTGAGCGCGCCGAAATCTGGAATTCAATGCTGTCGATCTACACCGATCAGGTGTTTTCGATCGGCACGGTGAACGGAACGCATCAGCCGATTCTGGCGTCCTCGCGGCTGCGCAATCTGCCTGACAAGGCGCTCTACAGCTACGACCCGACCGCCTATTTCGGTGTCTATATGATGGACACATTCTGGCTTGGAGAGTCCTGAGCGTGCTTCGATATATTGTCTGGCGCATTGCTGTGATGGTTCCGACGCTGCTGATCATATCGGCGCTGGTGTTCACGATCATCGAACTTCCCCCGGGCGACTATTTCGACAGCTATGTTTCCGAGCTTCGGGCTCAGGGCGAAGCGGTGGATTCCGATCGCATCCAGATGATGCGCAAGGAGTATGGTTTCGACAAGCCGCCGGTCATTCGCTACTTCTACTGGGTCGGCGGAATGCTGCACGGTGATTTCGGCTATTCCTTCGAATATGAGCTGCCGGTTCGCGACGTCATCGGGGACCGAATGTGGCTGACCGTGCTGGTTTCCTTCGTCACGATCATCTTCACCTGGCTCATCGCCTTTCCGATCGGCATGTACTCAGCCACCCATCAATACAGCTGGGGCGACTACGGCCTGACTTTCTTCGGTCTTCTCGGCCTTGCCATTCCGAATTTCATGCTGGCGCTGATCCTGATGTATTTCGCCAACATCTGGTTCGGCACGTCCATCGGCCATCTCATGGACCAGCAATATCTCGGCGAGCCGATGAGCTGGGCCAAGGCGAAGTCGATCCTCGCCCATCTCTGGATCCCGGTCTTGATCATCGGCACCGGTGGCACGGCAAGCATGATCCGGCGGCTGCGCGCCAATCTGCTCGATGAGCTACACAAGCAATATGTCGTGACCGCGCGCGCCAAAGGCCTTCATCCCTTCAAGGCGCTGGTCAAATATCCGCTGCGCATGGCGCTCAATTTCTTCATTTCAGACATCGGCTCTATTCTGCCGGCCATCATTTCCGGCGCCGAAATCACGGCGATCGTGCTGTCTTTGGAAACGACCGGGCCGATGCTGATCAAGGCGCTGCAAAGCCAGGACATGTATCTGGCAGGGTCGTTCCTGATGTTCCTCGCCTTCCTTACGGTCATCGGCGTCCTGATTTCCGACCTCGCGCTGGCGCTGCTTGATCCGCGAATTCGTTTGCAGGGCGGGAGCACCAAATGAATACGCAATCGCCGCTGCCCGCTCCGGGTGCTCCACTACAACACTACGTTTCCATTGCGCCCTTTGACCTGCAGTCGGTCGAGGCGATGACGCCTGAGCAGTCGAAAGTCTTCCAGGCGTCGCAGTTGCGGCTGATGTGGTGGAAATTCCGACGGCACCGGCTTGCCCTCATATCCGGCATATTCCTGGCAGCGCTTTATCTTGGGATACTGATCTGCGAGTTCCTGGCGCCCTACAATCTGCACACGCGCAACATGGACTACATCTATTCGCCGCCGCAGTGGGTGCACCTGTTCCACAACGGCCAGTTTGTCGGGCCGTTCGTTTATGGCCGCGAGATGACGCTGGATATGGACACGCTCAAGCGGAACTATATGGACAAGCAGGATGATGTTCAGCGGATCCGTTTCTTCTGCAAGGGCGACAGCTACCGGTTCTGGGGCCTGATCGAAGGCGACAGGCATCTTGTCTGTCCTGCCGAAAACGGCCAGCTCTTCCTGGCCGGCACCGACAGGCTGGGGCGCGATGTGCTCTCGCGCATCATCTACGGCGCACGCATTTCACTGACAATCGGCCTGGTCGGCATCGGTTTCAGCTTCCTGCTCGGCATCGTCATCGGGGGGCTGGCCGGCTATCACGGCGGCATCTTCGACCTGATCGTTCAACGGATAATCGAAGTTCTGCAATCGATCCCCAGCATTCCGCTCTGGCTGGCTCTGGCGGCGATCATGCCGATAACCTGGAGTCCGATCCTGATCTATTTCGGCATCACCGTCATCCTCGGGCTGCTCCACTGGACCGGACTGGCGCGGGCCGTGCGTTCAAAGCTTCTAGCCTTGCGCGAGGAGGATTACGTTCTGGCCGCGCAATTGATGGGCGCCAGCAGCAGCCGCATTATCCGGCGGCACCTCATTCCCGGCTTCATGTCGCATCTGATCGCGACGGCGACGATCTCCATACCCGGCATGATCCTGGGCGAGACGGCGCTGAGCTTCCTCGGGCTCGGCCTGAGGGCGCCGATAACCAGCTGGGGCATCCTGCTCACCGAGGCGCGCAGCGTTAGCGTGATCGCGTTCTATCCATGGCTGCTTTTGCCGATCCTCCCCGTCATTCTCGTCATCCTGGCGTTCAACTTCCTCGGCGACGGCCTGCGGGACGCCGCAGACCCCTACAAGTGACATCGTTGTATTCCGCCGCGCGGCCTGCCGACGGCTCCACCCGGAATGACGCTTGTGGGCGGCCGGTGCGTTATTGCAGGGTTCGTCATTCGCCTCTATATGCGGCAAGCCTCGATCGGGGCTGCTGGTTCAGGACATACAATCGCATATGAGTCGCCTCGACAATTTCATCAGCCGGATGACCGCACAGCGCGACATTCTCAATCAAATCTGCCCCGAGGTGGCGAAGATGGAGGGGCTTGTGCTCGAACTTGGCCTCGGCAATGGCCGGACGTTCCACCATCTGCGCGAGCGCCTGCCCGGACGCCGGATCGTGGTGTTCGACCGCGAAGTTGGCGCACACGCCAGCTCAATTCCCGAAGCTGAAAATCTCGTGCTCGGCGATATACGCGAGACGGCGAGGAGGTTCATCGGCATCGACGCCGCTCTCGTCCATGCCGACATAGGCACCGGCTATGACGATCGCGATGCAGTGACTGCCACCTGGCTTCCCGATCTGATTGCGCGCATGCTTCGCGTCGGCGGCTTCGCGGTGAGCGGCACGCCGCTCGATCACCCGCAGCTGCAACGCCTGCCGGCGCCGACTCCGGAGCCCGCCGATCGTTATTTTCTCTGCAAGCGCGTGTGAGGGTGGAGACGGGTCTTTAGGGACCAAGTCTTCAAGGGATCGTATAGACTGCTATCTCCCGCTCAATGCCGCGCAGCGAGACCTCATGAGGCACGGGCGTCAGCGCCTTCCTTTGCAACAGATCGGCGGTGAGATTGTCGTCGACCACCGCACGAGTGGCGAAGATCGCCTGTGCATTGGCAAGATTCTGGACCCGCGATGCAATGTTGACCGTCTGGCCGAAATAGTCCTGTCGCTCGTTCATAGACACGGCGATGCAGGGGCCGGAATGGATTCCGATCTTGAGCAGCAGATCCTCGCGCCCGCTCTCGTCGTTGAGCGCACGCATGGCATCGCGCATCCTGAGGGCCGCGGCAATTGCACGATCAGGCGTCGCGAAGGTCGCCATCACCGCATCGCCGATCGTCTTCACCACCGCGCCAGCCTCCGCCGCGACGATCTCGTGCAGAACCTGAAAATGCGCGCGCACGAGATCGAAGGCCGAAAGATCGCCCACCCGCTCGTAAAGCGCGGTCGATCCGCGCAGGTCGGTGAACAGGAAGGTCAGGCTGGTGATCTTCAGGCGCTGGTTGATGTCGAGCGTATCCGTGCGATAGAGATCGCGGAACGTCTGATTGGTGAGCAGGCGCTTGGCTGTGAGGAAGGGCCGGCGCCTGCCCAGCAGATCGTGCAAGCCCTGACTGGCGATGAAAACCGTCGGCAGCACGCGTGTGTCGGTCCTGTTCTCCAGCGAAATGCGCAACGGCCCGGGTTGCATCTCCAGCGTCTGGCTCTGGACATGGTCGCGGTCGAAGACCAACGAAAGGCTTCGGCGCTCCTTTGTCGGCTCACCCTTCACGTCGATGAACTGCACCGAATGGGTAACCGGCTCGAAGACGATGATGAAATCGGACGGAAGCTGTACGGTCAGAACCGCCTTTTCACCGGGCGCAAGCTCGATGTCCTCCAGCGAGATCTCTTCCATCCTTTTCGCGAAGTCTTCATCCGGCAGATCGACGCCGGACGCCCAGTAGATCTGCCGGAAATACTCCATCAACGGCAGCTCATGCGGATTGTGGGCGGCGATCCTGCGTATGCGGGGACTGACGGTGAACGTCACCTCGACCATCTCGTCGAGGGTCGGTGAATAACCCTCGGCGCACAGCGTGCAGGTGTATTCGTCCTTCTGCACCGTTTTCAGCGTGGCGTTGGTGTCGAGCACGCCGCCACAGCCGGGGCACAGAACATTCCACGAAATGTCGAAGATGCCGACCCGCGCCGCATGGAGAAAGGCGCCTATGGTGCGCTCCTCGTCGAGGCCATGCTTGCTGGCGAAGGCCGGCGCATTGATGCGGCAAAGCTCACGGTCCCCGCCTTCCGCGATGGTTCGCTGGATCGCGTCGATTGTCAGTGGATCGACATCTGGTGATTGCCGCAAAAGCGAGAACAGATCCTGAACTTCGTTCATCGTGCAGGCTCCGAAAATGCGCCCAAGCCATGTTGACCGGACCGCTCCTTGGTCCGGCCGCTGCATTTTACTTCGAAACGGACCGTGCGACCATTCGAATAGACAAACCTGATGACGGTTCAATTCCATTCGGCAGATTTTCACCGGCCGCAAGCGGCACTATGATGGTCCACGGGCATTCACCTTGGGGACTCTCTCCCATGCCGACATCCGACAATCCGCCATTTCCCGCGGCCCTGCGCCTTTTTTCGGTGGCGGTCATCATCGTCTTGATCGTGGGCGCGGGCCTGTTTTTCGCGCCTGTGCTGGTCAAGCCGAGGTGGCCTTGGGCCGTGACGCCGTTCAATGCCCGCTTCCTCGGAGGCTTCTACACCGCCGAAATGGTCGTGATGGCGGCGCTGCTGTTCTGGAACCGCTGGTCGCCCGGCAGGCTCGTGCTGGTCATGGCCTTCATCTTCACGGTCATCGTCTCGGCGGCTTCGTTCATCAATCTCGGCTATTTCAACTTCGAGCGCAAAGCGCCGTGGCTGTGGTTTTTGGTCTATCTTGCCTCGGCCGCGGTATCCGGGCTGTTCCTGTGGCGGGCCAGGGCCCGTCCTTCGGTAAAAGGCGTGGCCTTAACCCCCGCATGGCGCGGCTACATGTCAGCGGAAACGGCGATCCTTGGGCTATACGGCGTCGGCATGTTGCTGTTTCCCCGGGTGGTCAGCAGCAGTTGGCCATGGCCGGTCGATCCCTTCCACGCCCAGGTCTACAGCGCCATCTTCCTCGCCGGCGCCGGCGGCGTATATCTCCTCTGGAAAAACGCGCCGCGCGAGGAACTGCTGGTGCTAGGGCTGGCGCAGTTTTTGGTTGGCCTGCTTGCCGCCGTTGGCCTCGTCATCACCGACGCTGCGGTGCACCGGATCGACTGGGCGGCGACCGGGACGTTGTGCTGGCTCGCTCTTTTCGGCTGGATCGGCATCAGCGGCGTCTTCAAACTCTACGCCGCCTCCCGGTATTTTAGCTCGCAATCGGCATCATAGCTTGCAGACACGGCTGGATTTCCAGGTGAGGTCCGGTGCATCGTGCCGGACCGATTGCCTTCGCCGGGAACGTCATGACCAGCACGACCTCGCCATCGTCCGAGAAGATCCGGCCACAGCTCCGACCCATCCGGTCAAGCGATGCGGAGGCGCTTTGCGCTATCTTCAACATGCCGGGTTTCCGCTGGGGCACGTTCAGGATGCCTTTCGAGAGGGTGGAGCAGGTGGAGCGGCGTATCGCCAAGTCCGGCCAGGAAACCACCTGGATCGTTGCGGAGGTGGACGGCAAGATCGTCGGCCATGGCAGCCTGATCGTACAGGGCTCGCCGCGCCGTTCGCATATCGGCGAGATCAACATCGGCCTTCACGACGCCTTTGTCGGCAAGGGGATCGGCTCCGCCATACTTGGCGCGCTGCTTGACGTGGCCGACAACTGGCGGGCCCTGAAGCGGGTCGAATTGACCGTCTATGCCGACAACGAACCGGCTATCCGTCTTTACACGAGCCACGGCTTCGAGATCGAAGGTCGGCATGTGAAGGCCGGTTTTACCGACGGGCGGTACCACGACCTCCTGAGCATGGCCCGGCTGCGGTTCTGAGATCCGCTGTTGGCCTTGGCCGTGCAGCCGATCTGACATTTTGTGCCGAGTCGGCGAACGGGTGATTGCTGATGGAGAACTCCGTGGGATACGGTCAATTTCGTCTTACACCATTTGATCGCGTTGCGTGGGCCGAGCGCGTCCAGCAAGTCTGGTTCCCTTGGCCTCTGCACCGCAAGCGGCTGACGGGAACCAATGACCGCCGTCTTTGACCCGACCCCTACGCCTCCGGTGGAAATTCTGGCTTTGCTGTCGCCACTCTGCCCGGAAGTCGTGCGTGACATCGAGCAGAACTGGAATGCACCGGTTTCCGACTACGCCCGCCATCTGTGGCGGCCGGTGGCAAGGCCCACATCCGGCCCCGCGATCGCTGCCCGCTCGATCCTGCGCGAAGTCCTGCATCAGCGCCTCGGTGTGATTATGCAGCCTGAGGAGATCGGCAAGGCCCTCGAAGAGTTCGAGCACAGACCGGTGATTCAGTCCGGCCTGCACTGCCTGCTTCTGATGGACCGGATCACCTTCGATGCCCTCCTGATTGCTTGGCTCGGCGCGGTCGAAAACGGGCTGTCGGCCTTCTTCGGCTTCATGGGAACGACGATGACCATGGAAACAATTAGCCGGGAGGGGCCGGGATGGCTCGATGTCGGCGACGACAAGATCAACCTGTTCGGCATGGGGCGCCACAAACTGTGCCGCAAAAGTGTCTGCGTGGCCGGTCCCGTCTCCCTCAACAAGCGCGCGCTCGAAGCGGTGGGCGATGAAACGGATGCCAGCCGCTGGCTGGGCACACTGCTTGCCAGTCAAGACAAGGTGTTTGGAACCGCTGCCGATGCGCTGACAGCCTTCAACCAGGATCTGGTCGCCAATTGGGATCGATCCGGCATGGCCCTGCCGGTTTTCATCGATGATCGGCTCGCCGCGGCTGCCATGGCTCGGCATCTGGAACATGACGACAGCCTTCTGTCCAGGCTGCTCGTTGAGCCCGCAAGGCGCCAGCGTCTCGAACGTGCCTTGCAAGAGGCCGCATCGAGCCCATTTGGCAGATTCCTGCCCAATACCACGGCCTATTTCTGGGGCATCCGCGAGGAGCGCGTGCGCAAGCTCGTCCTCGAGAACGGGCACCTGATCGAGCCCGACAGGCCGCATGGTCTTTCCGTCCCGTTCGAGCGGCCGTATCTCAAGCAGGCGCTGCTGGACGGCGTGCTGCTGCCGAACTTGTTCCTGATGTTCCTCGTTCTTGCCATATTGCCGCGCGTGCGGGTTGTGGGCGGATTGAGACAGATTGGCTATGTAGCGCTTTTCCACTCGATCCTGCTGGCTGCGCTAGACGAAAACGCGCCGGAAGAGCGCGATCTGGCTGCGGAGCTGCAGGTTCGGGAAAATGCCTGGGGAATGCGGGTCATCGATGAAAAGATCTCGGTCCGCGAGCAGCTTGCCGGCCTACCCGAGGGGGCGCTCTTCCCGGAACTGCTCCGGCAATATCGTTTGCGGACATTTGCCGAGACGACCGACGACCTGAAACTCGTTCGCGAAGACGCCCGGTGGCGCAAGGTCGGCCAGGCAGAGATCAAGGCGACCTGAGCCTCACTTCAGCCCTTATCTCAGGCTGTTTTTCTAGGGTGCAACCGCAAGCGACGGCGGTTTATCGGTGAGCCTCTGGCGTCTGATCCGGCCGCTTCCTTGAGGGTTAGCAGCAGTCAAACGGAAACAAAACGGTTACGGAGGCTCCATCGCGATCGGCTGCAGTTCAAGGCCAGACCTGACTTGGCCTCACCTGTCATTGCACGATACCGGCCTTGCGGAGCCCGTCCACGACGAGTTCGAAATCGGCAGGGTTCTTGTAGGGCAAGACTTTGCGTCGGTAGTCCAGCGAATAGTCCGGATTGACGCGCAGCACCTCCTGCCATGCCCCACGGGCCTCGTCGAAACGGCCCAGATGGCCGTAGCTGGCGGCCAGAAGCGCGCGCGAGACATCGGTGGCAGCGTTGCGAGCCAGCCGTTGCAGCAAGAGGTCAACGGCCTCTTCGTACCTTCCGAGTTGAAACGATGCCAAAGCCTGGAAATGCAGAAGCACATCCGGAAAGTATGGATTCAAGGTCTTGCCCCGGGCGAAACTCTCGAGCGCCTCTTCGGACCTGCCCGAATAGTGCAGCGCCTCGCCGAGGATCACGTGCCCTTCGGCGAAGTTCGGATTGAGGGCTATCGCGTGCTCGGCTTCGTTGATGGCCTTATCGTGCCGTCGTGTATACAGCTTGACGATAGCCAACGCCCAGTGCGCCCAGGGATCGCTCTCATCCAGCGTTACCGCTCGCGTCGCAGCCTCTTCCGCTTGCGCTATCGATTCCGGCGGCGACCCACTCCACCTGTTCAGGTAATCGAGCCCGTGCGTCAGGGCGAGGAAGGCGTGGGCAGCGGCAAACTTCGGGTCCTGCTCGATGGCGCCTTGCAAGAGGTCGCGGGCTGCGACGTTGGTCTCTTTCGTCAGCCGGTACCACAGCTCCCGGCCCCGCATGAAACGATCATACGCCTCCATGTCGCGCGGGTGCTCGGGCGCCAGCCGCTGACGGTCACCCTCGGTCAGATTGAGCGCCAGCGCACCGACGATCTGCTGCGTCACGTCGTCCTGCACGGCGAATATGTCGGTCAGGTCGCGATCGAACCGCTCCGCCCAAAGATGGCCGCCCGAGGTCGCATCGATGAGCTGCGCCGTGATGCGCACCCTGTTCCCCGACTTGCGTACGCTGCCCTCGAGTACATGCCGCACGCCGAGCTTCGCGCCCACCTCCTGCACATGGACATTCTGGCCCTTGAAGGTGAATGACGAATTGCGTGCGATGACGAAAAGCTGCGACAGCTTGGACAGCGCCGTGATGATGTCTTCAGAGATGCCGTCGGCGAAGTAGTCCTGTTCGGCGTCACCGCTCATGTTGGCGAACGGCAGGACGGCGATCGACAGTCTCGGCGGCGCTGTCGTCGCCGGCCGGCTCGTCGCGGCTTCCAAGGTCGCGGCCGCCTTGGTCCCGGCGCTGCCGACTTGCAGCGAATAGACCCGGATCGGCTCGGCGATGTTCTTGAGCTGCGTGCTGCCGAGATCGCTGACCGAGAGGTCGAGCCTGGCCTTGACCTGGCGATAGGCATCCTCGGACAGACAGATGGTGCCGGGCGCCGCGACACCCTCCAAACGCGAGGCGATGTTGACGCCGTCGCCCATCAGGTCGCCGTCGCTCTCTTCGACCACATCCCCCAGATGGATGCCGATCCTGAACTCGATGCGGCGGTCCTGCGGCACGCCGGCATTGCGCTCGACCATACCATTCTGAACCTCAACGGCGCAGCGCACGGCATCCACCACACTGCGGAACTCAACCAGCGCCCCATCCCCGGTGCGTTTGATCACCCGCCCGTGGTGCACTTCGATGGTCGGATCGATCAGGTCGCTGCGCAGCGCCCGCAACCTCGCCAAAGTACGATCTTCGTCCGCGCTCGCGAGCCGGCTGTATCCGACCACATCGGCAGCCAGGATTGCCGCTAGCTTACGATTCTCGCTCATGGGTCGTCTCCTCATCTCCAGGATAGCAGGAAGACGGAGGGTAAGAGGGAACTTTCGCAAGGGACGGCCAGGCAGCCGCCCGAATCGACAGCGCTCTGCCACAGAACCCACACTAATCGCTCGATGCCCATTTGCGTTGCCGCTTGCTGGTCGACGGCTATCGGTTCATCCTTGTGTGAATACCCGGCCGTGAAGTGCGTAGCTAGATCACGCCGTCACGGCCCCTGGGGAGGTCTTGTTCGATGGACTGCGCGGGCTGCGGTTTCGAGGTTGAGGACGGTTACGCTTTCTGTCCGAGGTGTGGCAGGCGCCAGCCCGTGCCATGCTCCAGTTGTGGCTACGTCTGCGCACCTGATTTCGAGTTCTGTCCGAAATGTGGGACAAGCGTCGGTGCGCCGGCAAAAGCCGTCGAACGGCCTGATCCGACACCAAGCCGGACCATTGTGCCGCCTTCTCGAACTCCGTCGCTGCTTGCAAACATCGAAAGCGAAGACGGGCTGCATCCCGTCTCTGACGCCGATCGCAGGACGGTAACGGTCTTGTTCGCCGACCTTTGCGGCTTCACCACACTCAGCGAGCAGCTCGACCCAGAGGTCATGCAAACGCTGCAGAACGAACTGTTCAAGGAATTGACAGCGGCAGTGCGAAACTTTGGCGGTTTCGTCGACAAGTTCATCGGCGATGCACTGCTTGCCTTGTTCGGTGCACCGGTCGCGCATGAGGACGATCCGGAACGTGCGCTTCGCGCCGCTCTCGACATGATGGCCCGGACGGCACGGCTCGGCGAAAGCACCTTCCACTCCGGCTCGCCTCTGTTGCTTCACATCGGCATAAACACTGGTCCGGTCGTTACTGGGGGATTGGGCATCGGTACCGCCAAATCCTATTCGGTGACCGGCGATACGGTGAACACGGCGCAACGCCTGCAATCAATGGCCGCACCGGGTGAGGTGCTGGTTGGCGAGCTCACTCACAGGCTGACCCGGCATGCCTTTGCTTACGAGTCGCTGGGTGATGTCGTGCTTCGCGGCAAGGCTGGCAGCGTGCTCGTCCACCGACTGGATGGACCGCTTGCGGCGCCGCGTGCAGCGCGCGGGCTCGAGGCGCTCGGCCTCAGCGCGCCGATAATAGGCCGCGGTGCGGAGCTCAATAGAATGCTGGCCAGCCTTGATCAGGCGTGCGGCGGCTCGGCCCAGCTTGTCCGCCTCGTCGGAGAAGCCGGTATCGGGAAATCGCGGCTGGTGAGGGAGTTCGTCGCCCGCGTCGGCGACGAGGATCGTTTTCGCAACGTCGCCGTGCGGCAGGCCACGTGCTCGCCGCTTGGCGAACAATCATTCGGCGCTTTGGGTGCAGTGGTGCGCAGCGCTGCCGGGATGATGCAAAACGACAATGGGGAGGAAATGCGGGGCAAGCTCGCAGACTTGCTTACCGATCTCGGCCTGCAGGGCGAGGAGGTGAAGCGGCTGATGCCTTTGCTCTACCATGTGCTTGGGCTTGGCGACCCCGACGCCACCTTGCAGTATGTCGAGCCCGAGCAACTGCGGCGGCAAATTCTCTACGCGATCCGCACGATCATCGAACGGCGGCTTGCGTTGTCGCCGCTGTTGATTGTCGTCGAAGACCTCCACTGGGCCGACGCCGTGTCGCTCGAGGCACTGCGTTTCGTGATGGACAGGTTGGAACGCACGCGGTTGATGTTGCTGGTCACGCATCGTCCGGCGCCGCACAACGACCAGCTCGACTCAAGTCGAGTCAGTCACACGGCGCTCAGGCTTTCGCCGCTCAACGGTGATGACGGTCGTAGCCTGCTGGCGGCGCTTTTCGGCGAGAGCTGGGTAAACACCGCAGGAGGGCTTCCCGACCAGATCCTCGAGCGCGCGGGCGGCAACCCGCTTTTCATAGAGGAGATTGTTCGTGGCCTTATCGATCGCGGTATTCTGGTGCGCGAGGGCCAGCGATGGCGGACTGTGGCAGGCGAAGTCGCAACCGGCATTCCCGCCACTATCCAGGCAATGTTGCTTGCCCGCGTCGACCGGCTGCCCCAAGAGGTGCGGCGGTTGGCCCAGGAAGCCGCGGTAATCGGCCCACGCTTCGATGCCACACTTCTAAAAGCCGTGACAGCCGACCCAGGCCGCCTGGAAGCCGGCTGCGAACTGCTTTGCGATGCGGAAATCATCGAGGAAGTTGCCGGATCAGGTTCGGTCTCATCGCAAAGCTACCGCTTTACGCAAACATTGCTGCAGGACGTGATCTATCAGAATCTGCTCCTGCAACGCCGGACCGACATCCACGGGCGGATCGGTGCCGCCTTGGAGCAACTGTGCGGCGACAAGCCGGAGCGGCTCGAGGATTTGACCGTGCTCGGCCATCATTTCGCACAGAGCGCCGAGCGGGAAAGGGGCGCGCAATACCTGCAGGCGGCGGGCGATCGCGCTCGCATGATATATGCCAACGACGACGCCCTTCGTTTCTACGAGCGAGCCATGACTGCGTTGGGCGCGGTCGGGCAAACACCGCTCAAACTGGCAATTGCAGAGCGCATTGCCGATTTGAGCGGTCCGCTAGGCCGCCGCGAGATCGCGCACCAGCACTACGAGACGGTCTTGCGGGCATATCGCGAGTCCGCCGATCGCGTCGCTTCGGCGCGAGTTTTGCGCAAGATCGGTCGGCTGTTCTGGGACGTCGGCAAGCGGGACCACGCAGAATCCCGTTATGCCGAAGCGGCAGCGCTTCTCGATGGCGCGGATGCCCCGGTCGAGCAGGCGCATCTCTGGCAAGAACGTGGCCGACAGGCGTTTCGTGGCGGAGATCACGCTCTTGCGGCAAAATGGGCAGACGCGGCGCTGGATTGCGTACGCACTCTGACAGCCGAGCATGTCTCAGAGATGGGGCGTGATGCCACTCTTGTGACCGCCGAGGCACTCAATACCAAGGCTGTTGCGCTGGCTCGCCTTGGGCGAGACCATGAAGCCGTGCGTCAGATTGAGCGCAGCATCGAATTGGCCGAAGCCGCCAGTCTGCTGGGCGCGGCCTGCCGCGGCTACACCAATCTCGGCGTGCTCTACACGACCATCGATCCGGCACAGGCCATAAAGGTCTGTCGCCGCGGTCTTGAAGTGGCGCGCCATATTGGTGATTTGGGCTTCCAGGCGCGCCTCCTCGCCAACCTGGCGGTTGCTTGTTGCACTTTCACGGATCGCTGCCCAACGGAGGGCGTGCCTGCTGCCGAGAAGGCCATCGAGATCGACCGGGCGCTCGACCAGCGCGAGCACCTGCCGGTGCCGTTGATCGTGCTTGGGCAGATCCACCAGTGCAACGGTCGTCCGGAACTGGCGGTTGGCTTGTTCCAAGAAGCACTGGACGTAGCGCGCGAAACGAGTGAGCCCCAACTGCTGTTTCCGTGCTATGATGGCCTTGCAACGCTTAACCTCGACCTCGACAATCTGGCCGAGGCTGAACGCTACTTTTCCCTGGCGCAGGGAATATGCGCCCAGCACGGGCTCGACCCGGAAGCGCTTGTGGTGCTGCCTTTTCTCGATTAGCCGGGTGGGAGGTTGAAAAATGTCCGCGCGTATTGACTTGGTACCGCTTCAACCGGGCGATCGTGCGCCGAACGTGGTGCTCGACGCCATCACCCAGGAAGGCAAGATCGCGCTTGACGACTTCCGCGGACAAAAACCGGTGCTGGTCGGCCTGTTTCGAGGTCTCCATTGTGCGTTCTGCCGGCGCCATATCGCAGCCCAGGCGCGGCTTGATCCGGAACTGCGCGAAAAGGGGGTGGAAAGCCTGACGGTGGTCAACACGCCGATTGAGCGGGCGCGTCTCTATTTCCGCTACCACCCGATGCCGAATCTGCTTGCGGCTTCCGACCCCGAACGCGCTTCACATCGTGCCTTTGGACTGCCCAACCTCGAATTCACCCAAGACGAAACGAACTGGCCGTACAAGGTCTCGATGACAGCGGCAAAGGATATGCGGGTCGACATACCAGGCGAGTTGCCCGCTCCCATGGATCCTTTTGCGGCCAGCGAATTCCTCGACAAGAAGGACCATTACGAAGTGACCGAGGCCGACGAGCAGATGATGGCAACGGGACACGGACAACTGATCGGTCAATTCCTGCTGGACCGGCAGGGGGTCGTCCGCTGGAGCTTCACGGAGGTGCCAGAGGGTGGGCGACATATGTTTGGGGCGCCGAACCCGCAGGAGCTGATGTCAGCCGTGTCCCAGGTCGCCCAATAGACTTGCGACCAAGGTAGTCGGCGGACACCGACAAAAAAGCAGAAGAGGTTTGTTCACCGTTCATTCGAGCACGGCCTCGACAGTGGCAACAAAGTCGTCGAGCGAGCGATCCCCGCGAACCTCGATGCGCGGAAGGTCGATGGGGTCGCAATCGAGGTCCGCCGGCCCGTGTTTGCCGCCGAAGCCGATCCGATAGCCGCACTCTTTGGCCAGCCGGCCAAGCCGTCGGTCGGTGACAGAGAAGGGTGCCGCGAACGTCGTGGTTGGACGACCGGTCCACCGTTCGATGAACATACGAGAACGCAGGAGCTCGGCGGCCAAGTCAAAACTCGACAGACCATCGATCGCGCGATGCGTCGCCAGATGGCTTCCGAAGAACGCACCTTCGCCGGCGAGGCGTCGCACCATCCCGGCGTCCATAAGCTGCGTCGGCGGACCACTGTGGGCGTCCCACTGGGCACTTTTGCCCACCAAGTCCGTCACCAGGAATACTTCCGCGGTCAGGTCGTTCTTGCGCAAGGTCGGCCAGGCATGGTCGGCAAAGTTCTGGAAGCCGTCATCGAAAGTGATGAGCACTGGGCGGCCAACGAAAGGGTGGCGGTTGGCAATGGACCATTCCAGCTGCTCGGACATAATCGCGTGAAAGCCATTGGAACGCAGCCATGCCATCTGGCCTTCGAATGCGGCGGGCGTGCACCGAAAACGGGCGAGCGCGGCCGGACCATCATCGGCGACGCTGTGATACATAAGGACAGGGATACGCTGCCGCCGCTCGCTACGTGCGACGTCGCGGCGCAAGGCCCGTGCCCCGCCCCAAACGATATTTCGCGCGACCCCAATACCGATGGGTGCGCGGATCGGCACATGATCAATCATCGGTTCCGTCGCCACGTCGTCTGGTGACAGGCGGTGGAAGCGGTCTATGCGATAGAGCTCGGTCTGGATCGATTGCTCGAGGACGAGGCCTTCAGTCGCTGCCAGCGTCTCTGAGATCGCTTGTGCGCCGAAAGTGTTCCAGTCGAAGCCCGTCCTTTCAACATTGTCACGGAGTACGAATGCGTGTGCGCTGATGAAACTGCCGCCAGGCGCCAACGCCTCAACAAATTTCTTGGCGATACGCCGCAACTCGGCGAGATCATCCAGGTAGTAGAGCACTTCCGAACAGACGATCAGATCCATCCCACCTGGCAGCGTGTCCGCCGAGAAATCCAGCACACCGAATTCAACATTCGGCTGATCGCTGCATCGCGCGCGCGCGCGCCCGATGGCTATGGCGGAGATGTCGGTTGCGGTCAAATGGCCCACTCGCGGCGCCAGCTGCCGCGTGAAGTGGCCCTCCGCGCAGGCCAGCTCAAGCGCCCGTCCGATAGGACCGGCAGGCAGAATTTCGAGCTGCCGCTCATATTTTTCCTGCTCATAGGGTGAACTGTAGTTCCAGGGGTCCTCCGTCGCGAAATAACGATTCCAGAAAGACGTGCGATCATTGTCGTGGTCATCCGCGGCCCGTGGACGGCGCGGCACTGCAAGAGGCTCTGTAATTTCGGCGCTCGACCGAACCAGCCCCTGCGCTTCAGCGACCAATCGGGCGAGTTCGCCGAAGTGGCTGTCCGGATCAGACGGATGCTCCGCCATGGGCAACGAAGCCTCGGCTGCAGACAGGTTTGAATCGTCGGCAACGCCGCTCTGCGAGGCCAGCTTAATCCAATGGCTCCTTGTCACTTTCCCGAGCGCGCCGAACTGCACGCGGGCCCCGATCCGGCCGTCCACCATCAGATAGGCATAAATTTGGTCGATTCCTTCCGGCAATTCTATCGAGATCGGATTTCGAGCGTCGGCGCGAATTCCCAGTGTCCGTGCCAGCCTGCGCGGCGCGGCGAGATCGTCGAAGTCGAGAAGCATTTGCTCAAGGTGATACTGGACGCGGCGACCCGCAGCGGGATCGTCCCAGATCTTGCCGAGTTCGATGATCAGCTCGGTGAGAGAGCCGCCGAACCTCTCCCATCTGGCAGCCAGTTGCGTTGGCACCGATAGGCTTCCTACCAAAAGGCCATCGAAGACCACCTTGGCGACCTCACGCGCCCACTTACGTCCTGCCGGGAGCGCGCGCAGGGACTGCGGGTTGATCGAGTGCGAGCCGCCGCCGCAATCCGACGCGGCGTTCCACAGTGCGAACCACGCGAGTGCCTGGGAAGCGGTGCGGCCGTTCGCCTCGATCGCTCCATTGGCGTGAGCCGATGCTGGGTGTTTGACCCTGGGATCAGGAGAAAAGCCGCGGGCGATCACGATTTCCGCATCTGCCAGCATCTGCGTCGAATTGCGGGAGAGCGAGTTGGGGCTGACGCTATAGAAAGCGAGCGGCTCGTCGACCATCACCCAATTTTTGCCTAGACGTGCGAGGCGCTGCCACAGATCCCAGTCCTCGCAGGTGCGCAGCGACACATCGAAACCGCCCAACTCGACAATTGTCTCCCGGTCGACCAGCAACGCGTGAGTGCGAATGGCACACCGGCGGGCGAAAGTTTCGAAGGGCTGGATCGCAACCTCAGTTGAGATGCTCGACGGGGTGAGTTCGCCATCGGGCATCACGCGCCGAGAACCGCAATAGGCGGCCACTGCATCGGGCGTGGTTTTCAATGCGGCCAGCATTTTCGCAAGGAAGCTGGCATCCACCCAATCGTCCGCGTCCAGAAACATGAGCCATTGGCCGCGCGCTGTCGAAATCCCGCTATTGCGCGCGCCGGCGGCGCTATACGCGCAAGACCTCAACGCCCGAAATCGGGCATCGTGCTCCACATAACCGGCAATGATAGCGAGGGTGCGGTCCGTGGAGGCGTCGTCGACGATGATCGCCTCCCAATCCACTATTTCCTGATCGAGAAGGCAATCGAGCGCGCGCGCCAGCGTTACCTCCGCGTTGTGCGCAGGAACCACGATTGAAACCAAGGGATTAGACGCCACGCCGTCCTACCCGCGCCTGGTTCGAAGGTGGAACAGGATGCGTTGGTCTTTCTCGGCGCAGGCCGTCACAATCGACGCCGATCCGTCCGTCGACCCGTCATCCATCACGACTATATCCAGTACCTGGTAGGTCTTCCGGCGGATGCCGGCAAGCGTTGCGCCGATGGTTTTCTTGGCATCGAACATCGGTATCACACCGCCTGCGGTAGCATTGTCCTGGATCATCGAGCTTTCGTTTTCTTCGGCAAGAGTCGGCGAATGTCAAAAACGTGCCCGGCGCAACGGTCTAGCTCGGAACGATGAAGTCTTGCACCACAACTTCGGCTTCTTCAAGGTAGGAGTAATGGCGGACATAGACGTCGTTGCCTGCCGATTTGAGGGAAGGTTAAACCACGATGCCACTCATGAATCGACGATTGGGAGCCGGGTATCTGGCGCGCCCGGTACGACATTTCGGAGATCTGACGGCACTGCTGGCGGTGATTGCCGGGCCGCTCGTCCTTGGGATCGCCCTCTTGTTGGCCGGTCCGGTACAGGCACAGGCGCCGGCGGCCGTCCCGCCTGAAAAGGTCAAACAGCTGTTCGAGCTTCTCGACGATCCGTCAGTGAAGGCCTGGGTGGCCGAACAGCGAAAGCAGGGCTCCGGGCCGACGGGAGCGCCTGCCGAGGCGGGAGCTTCGCCGGCCGACATATCGTCCGACCCCGCGGCCGCACCGGGCCAGATGAATACGATGGCATCCTCGACGCTCGATCGGATCAAGCATCATATCGAAAGAATTGCGCGAACCGTGCCCTTGCTGCCAGGTCAGTTCGCGCGCGTTCGCACGGAGACCATGGACGACATGTCAAGCAAGGGCTCTGCCGGCGTATTCATGCTGATTGCGATCTTCATCGCCGCCGGCGTGGCGCTCACCTGGGCAATGTACAGGCTCACCCGTCCGTTTCGTCTCTGGATCATCGCGCAGTCGAAGGATACGCCGATTGGGCGAGCCAAGAAGATTGGCGGCCGCACGCTTTATTCCAGCCTGCTGATCGTATCGTTCGCGCTGGGCAGCGCCGGCGCGTTCATGTTGTTCGACTGGCCAATGCTTATCCGCGAGATCGTGCTGACATTTCTGATGGCTGCGGTCGTTACGGCGGGTGTGCGCATGTACCTCGCAGCCATGCTCGTCCCTTCCTTCATGAAAGTCGAGAACGCCGTCGAGGTTCGTGCTTTGCCGATCACCAACGAAACGGCCGACCATTGGTTCTATTGGCTACCCCGGATCGTCGGCGTCTTAGCCTTCTTCGGCGCGGCGTTTATCCTCTTGCCGGGTCTCGGCATCGATCGGGACGGAATGCTGGTCCTGTCAACGGGCGCCGATTTCGTACTGCTGTTGCTCTTGCTGCTTGCGGTTTGGCGTCGACCAAGAACACAGCGAGACGGTGCGCACCAAAGCGGCCACACGGCAGCGACATGGCTATTGACTGCTTATTTCGTCGTTCTGTTCCTGCTGCGCATCGCCGGCCTCAATATATTATTCTGGTTTACCTTCGCCGCATTCTTCCTGCCTTTGGCGGTCGTGCTGACGCAGCGCGGGGTCAATTTCGTCCTGCGGCCGGGTTCGGAGGATGCTGGCCGGCCTACGATCCCGGCGGTGACGATCGCTGTCATCGACCGCGGAGTCCGGATGATCTTGATCCTGGCGGCGGCTTATTTTCTCGCGCGTGTCTGGGGCCTGGACATGCAGTCGATGCGGGACAGCGATACGACGACCACGGTCGTATTGCGCGGCCTGATCAATGTCGTGGTCATTGCCCTCGCAGCCGATTTCGGCTGGTCGATCATCAAAGCTTTGATCGAACGAAAGCTGGGCATCGAAACACCGCACCCTGTGATCGGCGACGAGGACGTCCCGATCCTCGATCCGCAGCAGGCGCGGCTGCACACGCTCTTGCCTATCCTCCAGAACATTCTGCTCGCATCGATCATAGTGATGGCGGTGCTTATGATGCTCGCCTCGCTGGGTATCCAGATTGGCCCGCTGATCGCTGGCGCTGGCGTCGTCGGCGTCGCGGTGGGCTTTGGGGCACAAACCATCGTCAAGGACATCATTTCGGGCGTGTTTTTTCTGCTCGATGATGCGTTTCGTGTCGGCGAATATATTTCCTCGGGCAATTACAAGGGTACTGTGGAAAGCTTTTCGCTGCGCTCGGTGAAGTTGCGCCACCATCGTGGTCCGCTGTTCACGATACCTTTCGGTGAACTCGGGGCAGTTCAGAACCAGAGCCGTGACTGGGTTATCGACAAATTCAATATCACCGTCGGCTATGACACCGATATCGACTTCGCCCGCAAGCTAATCAAGCGGATCGGGCTCGAACTGGCGGAAGATCCCGAGTTCAAACACTGGGTGCTCGAACCGATCAAAATGCAGGGCGTACAGGAGTTCGGCGAGTACGGCATCGTATTGAGGGTCAAGGCCACAACCAGACCGGGAGGCGCCTTCAACATGAAACGCAAATTCTATGTACGTCTCCGCCAGGTCTTCAAGGAGCAGGGCATCGAACTCCCATTCCCGACCGTCCACGTCGAGGGGCTCCAGAACCCACATGGGAACGCGCCGTTGGAGATCACACCCGAGTTGAAAGTGGCCGTCGCGCAGTCGCACACCAATCGGCGCAGAAAAAAAGCCAGCACAACGGAGTAGGAAAGCTGTGACACCTGCGAGTCACAGTACAGCTTTCCGCGTATCGCCCGTGGCAGGGATACTCTTTCTTTCCGTGTCCCTCGGACCGATCATTGCCGCATTCGGTGATGTTTCGAAAGAGGCTGGAGGAGAAATGAGCCCAGTTCAAGCAGGTCGACGGCAAGTTCGTCCTGCCGGCCGCTTCAGCACCTCATGCACCCAGTTCCGGATCGAGCGCCGAGGTTGGTTCGTCGTGGACGCGGTGGGTCATGTGGACCTTGGCGAGCATCTCCAGCGCCAGCTCCTTCGCTTCCCTGGCGGGAAGCCCGCGCACCTTGCGCACGGCGATCGCGACGTTCTCCGTCACCGAAAGATGCGGCCAGAGATTGGACAGCTGGAAGACCATTCGCATTTCGGCGCGTTGCGGGGCGAAGGGCGATCGTTCATCGGCCGGCCGCGGTTGACGCCGATCCGTTCGCCATCGAGATGGATTTCCCGGCGCTCGGCTCCTCAGGCAGCGCAGGCAGGTGGCCTTGCCCGAGCCCGAGGGGCCGATCAGCGCGATCTCTGGCCGGCGGCCATCTCGAAGTCGATGCCTTTCAACACTTCCATCTGCTCGTAGCTCTTGCGCAGGCCCGTCGCCAGATCGGGACGATCGACCGTATGTGTGAAGAAGAAGCGCAGCGCCGACACGATGCTGTTCATCCTCGGCACGGGAACACCGTCGTCCTGCTGCTCGATCTGGAACCGGCGCAGGTCGTCGGTGGTCGCTGTGTCTGGTGAACGCCCGAGGAACGTCGCCAGGCGTCCGATGTCGCCCAGATAGTTGCGCTGCGTCTCCCGTGAGAAACGCCGCATGTTCATGTCGTCGATCAGCCGCTGACGAAGTGGACTGATAGGTGCATCAAGAACAGGATAGGGCATGGTCAGGCTCCTTGTTGAAGAAGCCCGTGATGCTCTGCCGCTGCCGAACCACCCTCAATGCGAGCGCGACGTCCGGCTCGTGATCTCTACCTCACCCCACGCGCCCATCCCGCGCAGCGGGTTCGTTCTTCGGGCTTCAATTCGATCATCTCGAACATTCATTGGGAGGGCAGTCCCTTGAGGCTAGCGGACGACGATTGGTGAAGCTCGGAATGCGGCGATAACGCGGTAAGCACTCGTTTTGGTCTGCCGAAATGACAAACAAGGAAGCGGTGACTTCTTCCGAATATCTGCGCCATTTCAGACTTCACAGCCACGATCAAAACCTGACGACCAGCGAATGTCGGTTTCAGTGGCTGGCCGTCCCCGCAAACACTTTCATCATAAATCAATAACCGTCCCGGACTAACCGGGGCGGCCTTATTGTTTGATCGATACGCGATCGAGCAAGTTAGGACGCCCAGGCGCGATGTATCGCGCCTTAGGCAGCGGCAAAATCGGATTCCTGTGTCGGATGGCTCCTGCGCCAAGCCCCGGGTGAGTAGCCAGTGATCGTTCTGAAGGCACGCGTAAAATGGCTCTGATCGGCAAATCCGTTGGCAAGTGCCACTTGAGCCAGCGCGTCGCTTGTTTGAAGCAGCGCTTTTTGTGCTTCTCGTATCTTCGCGGCAAGATACCAGCGATGCGGCGACATTCCTGTAGAAGCCTTGAAAGCACGAGCAAAATAGCCCTCGGAAAGTCCGATCATATCGGCCAAGTCCTTTAAAGGGATGGCTCTGGGTAGACTCTGCTCCATGAGCACGGTCACTCGGCGGAGCCGTGCGGGGGCAAGTCCACCCCGTTTTTCCTCCTGCCCTCTCAAGCCGAACAGATTGTACGATATCGCCAGGGCGAGGCTATCTCCATAGAGGCGATCATCTGGGTGGGTGTGAATGCAGGCATCGGCCAGCAATTCAACCAGAGCCAGGAGGCGGTTGTCGTGGAACATTACACGCGGCGTAAGGCGGGATGTAAACTCGAAGGCTTCACCGAAGTGTACCGCCAGTTCAGGAAGATCGAAATCGACGACCAGCCGGCGGATGTAGTGGCACTGTCGGGTAAACTGCCAGAGAGGTACCCCGGCTGGCACGAAGGTGAGATGTCTGACAGCCCCTCCCGCGGAGGGAGGCATGGACTGGGTCGGGCAGAAGGGCGTCAGAAGCATTTCCGCGCGGCCGCCGATCTGCTCCAGGATCGCGGTCAGTCGCGGCCGGTTTGACCCTAGGTCCTCCAGATGCCTACCGGGACCATGCAGGTGGGCGACTTCGACACTAACGCCGGTCAAGCATAGCATCTGTCTGTGCGCAACCCTTTTCTCGGCGGCTGCCATGAAGCCCGTCGTCGTTTCGCCTAAACGATCGGTCGTTTGACTGTTCACCGGTTGTCCCTCGCGGCAGCACAACGTCTCTGCAATGCCGATAGGATGCACTTCGCGGAGGTCTCGCGAAATTGGTGAAGCGGTGGAATTTCCGATACTTCCAATGGCCCGGCGTCGACTCATACTTTCGAACGAAGCCCGCAAGCGCAGCCGGGACGCCGACAGAAGCGCGAGAAGACCTTGAGCCTGTGATCTGCTAAAGCTGAACCAGACCCCGCCGGCTGGCGACGGAGATCGCTTCGGTCCGGCTTAGAACATTGAGCTTGTTGAAGATGCTGCGTAAATGCGACTTCACAGTCGTTTCGCTGATGTGCAGATTTAGGCCGATCTCCTTGTTCCCCTTGCCTTGCGCCAGCAGCGTCAGCACGTGCATCTCGCGGCCGCTGAGTTCTTCGCTGCTGACGGCAGCTGCAAGCTTTGCGACCAGCAGCGACGGGATACAGATTTCGCCTGCATGAACCTTGCGAATGCAGTCGAGTAGATCTTCCCGCTGAGCGTCCTTCAACAGGTAGCCACGGGCACCGGCTTTGATGGCGCGGGAAATCTCATGGTCCGTGTCGAAGGTCGTCAAAACGACAACGCGCGCGGAAGGATCCTGCTGCCGGATTTCGCCCATAGCCGCGACACCGTCGAGAACCGGCATACGCAGGTCGAGCAGCACGACGTCAGGATGCTGCTGCCGCCAGAAATCGACGGCATCACGGCCGGTTGCGGCTTCCGCGACGACCAGCATGTCCGGCTGACGGCCGATGATTGCGGCCAAGCCTTCGCGCACCGTTACGTGGTCGTCGGCAATTAGAACCCTGATCTTGGCCTTTGGCATTTTTTCGGGCGCAACGCTCATGACGTTCAAGCCTCGTGCGAGGGCAAGGTGATCCGCACGGCCGTGCCCTTTGCTGGCGAGCTTTGAACAACGAGCCGACCGCCTATTCTTTCGACCCGCTCCCTGATTCCAAGCAAACCGTATCCATCATTCTTGCTCGAAGGATCAAAGCCACGTCCGTCATCGGTCAGATCAAGGCAGACTTCTCCCGGTAGAAAGATCAGCTTGGCGACAACCAGTTTCGCCCGTGCATGACGCAAGGCGTTCGTAAGGATCTCCTGGCCGATACGAAACAGATTCTCTTCCGAATCGGGAGGCAGTGATCGTGGTGCGCCAAGCACCGCGAAATCCAGTTTCAGGCTCGTTCCTGCCGTCATCTTCGTGAATAACTCCGCCAGCGCTCCGCTGAGATTGCTGTCGGCCAATGCCTGCGGACGCAACGCGTGTACTGAACGCCGGGCTTCGTTAAGACTTTCGCGAGCCAGGCGGCGGGCGCGGTCCAGATGCTCTCCAGCTTCCGCAGAAAGCCCCCGCAGGTTTGCGTCCTCGGCGGCTTCCAACTGCACGATCACGCCCGTCAGCCCTTGGGCAAGAGTGTCGTGTATGTCGCGAGCGATGCGATTGCGTTCCGCGATCACGGCCGTTTCGCGGGTCTGAGTGGAAAGGCGCGCGAACTGGATCATCAGCATCACTTGGTTGGCCAAAGCCTGAGCAAGGTCCATCTCCTCCGTGCCAAACACCCGTTTCTCGACAAAGCGAAGACCGATCGCCCCTTCAAGATGGCCAGCGACGAACATTGGCACCAGCAACACAGTGATAATGCCCATCGGCAGCAGACGATCGCGCAGAGAAAATGCCGGGACCGTGCGGATGTCTTCAATGAGGCTGGGCTTACCCGTACGAAAGACCTCCGGCCAAGGCCAGCGCTCTTCCATCGGCAGCCACTTGTCCATTCCGGCGAACCGCGGATCGGCGCTGGTTACCACCCGGCCCTCTTCGAAGGCCATCTCGATGCCTATCATTCCAGTCGCGGGATCCCGTCGCCAGACGCTGATGCTATGAGCTCCGAATTGCTCGGTGATGATGCGCAGCACGTGTTCCACCAACTTGTCGGCGACGGGTTCCATCGCCAGTGCATCGAGCGTGCTCTTGAGTGCCTCGGCCTGGCCACGCGATACATTTTCTGAAGCACTGAGCGCCTGCTCTACGCGTTTACGCTCTTCGATGTCCGTATTCGTGCCGTACCATCGAATCACGGCGCCCGACTCGTCGAGTAGCGGCGCGCAGCGCAATAAAAACCATCGATACGCGCCGTCGAACCGGCGCATCCGCGCTTCATGCTCGTCTGGACGTGCCGACTTGATGATCTCGCCCCAATGTTCGATCAGGCCGGGGAGATCCTCCGGATGGATGACGCTTACCCAGTTCCAGCCCAACCCCTCCTCCATGCTGAGCCCGGTGTAGGCACACCATTGGCTGTTCAGAAATTCGACCGAACCGTCCGCTCGGCCGAACCAGATCAATCCGGGTGTCGTATCAGTCGCCAGCCGGAAGCCCGCCTCCCACTGCCGCCGGTCCGCATGGATACGAAGTGCCTCCTTCTCTTCGGTGAGCTGAGCTGAAATCTTCCGGCTGGCATCGAGCTCGCTCCTCGCATGGGCAAGTTCTTGCTCGAGCAGTTTCAGCTTCGCGCCAGCATCGTCAACCATTCCCCCACTTCTGTCCATGACGCGCCCTCGACCGTGGGACAACAGCCTATCACCCTTGGTTTCGCTCGGAACGAAAAAATCGTCCGCGCGCAAGGGCGGCGCGAGAAAAGGGCTGCTTCCTTCAATCCAGGTCAGATTCGAGCAATCCAATAGGAGCACGGAAACCTATTGTTCCCGAGGCCAGGTCGTCAGCCGGGCCGACACAGCTCGATTCACATGCTCAAAGCTTCGGGAGAACAACATGCTCAAGATAGTGATAGCGGCGTTAGGCGTGATGCTTCTTACGTTGCCGGCGTCGGCTCGGATTGTCCCCTTTCCGTCTGAATTTAAGGCGCAGTCGATCGACACCAACGGCACCAGCCTTTACGTCCGAGTTGGCGGCAAGGGGCCTGCGGTGCTCTTGCTGCACGGCTTTGGCGACAGCGGCGACATGTGGGCGCCGCTCGCCGCCAGGCTGATGAAGGACCATACCGTAATCGTGCCGGACCTGCGCGGCATGGGGCTCTCGGCCCATCCAGATACCGGCTACACCAAGAAAAACCAGGCGCTCGACATTGCCGGCATCCTGGATCATCTGAAGATCGACAAGGTGGATCTCGTCACCCACGACATCGGCAACATGGTCGGCTATGCCTTCGTCGCCCAGTATCGCGACCGCGTCACACGCTGGGCCGTCATCGATGCGCCGCTGCCAGGCATCGGCGATTGGGAAAACATCATCCGCTTGCCGCTCTTGTGGCACTTCAACTTCCGCGGCCCCGACATGGAGCGATTGGTTGCGGGCAGAGAGCGCATCTATCTCGATCGCTTCTGGAATGAGCTGTCGGCGAACCCCAAGGCCATCGATGAAGCGACCCGTAAGCATTATTCGAAGCTCTACGCCCGACCGCGTGCCATGCACGATGCCTTCGAGCAGTTCGCCGCGTTCAACCAGGATGCGGCCGACAACAAGGAATTCGTCGAAAAGGGCGGCAAGGTTGCCATGCCGGTGCTGGCGCTGGGTGCCGAAAAATCCTTCGGCGCGGGTCAGGCGGATGTTCTGCGCTTTGTCGCAACCGATGTGACCGCCGGGATCATACCCGGCTCCGGACATTGGATCATGGAGGAGAATCCCGACGCCACGATAAAGCTGGTCACGGATTTTCTCGCCAGATAGCTGCCCGGCAACATGGCCAAGTACAGCACCTGAAGGCACAGACCCATGGCAAGCCGACCCACGCGCAATCAAGTCGAGGACCACCTCTTAACACCCAGCAACTGCGCCGTCGTGATCATCGACTATCAACCGGTCCAGGTAACCTCCGTAGCGTCAATGGACCGGCGGACCCTTGTCAGCAACATTGTAGCGCTGGCGAAGACGGCGAAACTCTATGATGTACCTGTCGTGTTGACGACAGTGAACGTCAATACCGGTCGCAACCAGCCTCTCATTCACCAACTGCGCGACATCTTCCCGGCCGTTGAAGCGATCGACCGCACCGCGATTAATGCATGGGAAGACAAGGACTTTGCCGACGCTGTCAGGGCAACCGGCCGAAAGAAGCTCGTTATGGCCGCTCTCTGGACCGAGGTCTGCCTGGCCTTTCCCGCGCTCGATGCATTGCGCGACGGTTTCGAGGTTTATGCAGTGGTCGATGCCGTCGGGGGCACCTCCATGGAGGCACACCGGGCCGGGCTCGAACGCATTCTGCAAGCAGGGGCGGTGCCCGTCAGCTGGGTTCAGTTCGCCTGCGAACTGCAGCGCGACTGGCTCCGCGAAAAGACGGTTCCGGCCTTCGCGGAAATCGTCTTCGCGGTCGAAGGACATTGAGCCGATATCTCCGAAAGCCTCAGCTTCGCGCTCGACGGGAGAAGAAAATGAACCAGGAAGTCCTCAACCCCGTCGATGATCGCTTCGAGAGCCGCGGCGGTTTGAAGATAGCTTTTCGGTCGTGGCGCCCATTCGCCAATCCGAACGGCGTCGTCGTTATCGTCCCCGGGTTCAATTCGCACAGCGGCTACTATGGTTGGGTGGCCGAGCAGTTCATAGGCGACGGGCTGGCCGTCTATGCCGTTGACCTGCGCGGACGCGGCAGGTCGGATGGCGAGCGCTTCTATGTCGACAGTTTCGACGACTATGTGAGCGACGTCGCGGGTGTCGTGGAGATCGCCAAGTCGCGGGAGCCCGGTCTGCCGGTGTTTCTGCTCGGACACAGTGCAGGCGGTGTGGTCGCCTGCCTCTACGCGCTGGAAAACCAAGCTGGGCTGGCGGGGCTGATCTGCGAGAGCTTCGCGTTCCAGGTGCCGGCGCCCGACTTCGCCCTTGCGGTGCTCAAGGGGCTTAGCCACATCGCGCCACACGCGCATGTCTTGCACCTCAAGACCGAGGATTTTTCTCGCGATCCGGCCGTCGTCGAGGCTATGAATGCCGATCCACTCATCGCCCATGAAACCCAGCCGACCAAAACAATTGCCGAGATGGTTCGCGCCGATGAGAAGCTCAAGGAGCAGTTCCCACTGATTAAGCTGCCCTTGCTCATCCTCCACGGCACGGCCGACAAGGCGACGAAACCGAGCGGCAGCCAACTCTTCTATGACACCGCCGGCGCCGTCGACAGGACGCTGAAGCTGTATGACGGCCATTTCCATGACCTCCTCAATGACAAGGATAAAGAGGTGGTCATGGCCGACATCAAAGGTTGGGTCGACGAACGTCTTTGAAATCGATGATCAACCTCAGGCGCCGGCGATCAGCGCCCGACTGTCCGGACATGGAGATTCGTCCCTCACTCCCAAACAGCTCGGCCTGC
The DNA here is from genome assembly GCF_020165035.1 of Mesorhizobium sp. CA6. Classification (NCBI taxonomy): domain Bacteria; kingdom Pseudomonadati; phylum Pseudomonadota; class Alphaproteobacteria; order Hyphomicrobiales; family Phyllobacteriaceae; genus Mesorhizobium; species Mesorhizobium sp. CA6. The sequence continues at coordinate 252,167 of NZ_JAIUHI010000005.1, forward strand.
GACAGCAGAAGTTCGAAAACCGTCACTCCCTTCCGGTCGCCGCTAACAAGGAGATCATGCGAGCGTGACAGAGCCATGATCCGCTCACGAACCTGCCGCTCGAAAGCTGTGGGATTGTGCGCCGCTTGTTGGTTTCCCTGATCATCGAGGAATGACGCAATATTGGTTTTTTGACCCGGTGGTTGACTTCGCGCATCAACATTCGAATGCGATGCTCGTGCTCCTTCGTTGCCGTGATATCCCGGGCGACTTTCGATGCGCCGATAATCTGCCCGGCATTTTGCGCACGGGCGATAAAGGATCGAGGCCGCCTGCTCTTCCGAATATCGCCCATTCCAAATCGAAAATCCGCCACTCGACCCGCGGCTGGCTCAATGTCACGCGGCTTGCTGGGATTTCACAAATGTGAATTGGATGGGAACCGGGCACTCGCAACTAACGTTGGGTTTTGACGTGGGATTAGGCGAATACATTTTAGGTGAAGCTAAAGGATGACTTGTGTTACAGGCTAAAATAGCATGACTTCTTCGGAATGCGGTCTAGATGCTGGTCCTCCTTCCGCCGATGCTGATCTGGAATCCGTACTTTCGAGGGCCGACGGCTTGGCGATAGCGACCAGGCGGGGAACAGCCGCGTATTCACTCTCGCCGCCAGGACCATACACCTTTCCGGCCAGTCACCATGTCGTATATGTTGGCCTCGACTCCGCGCCGGGCACCTGCGCGAGACTGGGTGACGGCAAGACCGAGCGCTATGACGCGCCGGCAGGAGCCATCATCGTGAAGCCGGCACATCTTAAAGCTCGCCTGCATTTGTCGGAGGCGCGCGAAAGTTCGATCATCGTCTACCCTGACAACAGCCTGAAGGAACTTGCGAGACAACAGTTCGGCATTGAACAGGTCGAGTTGAAGCCTCCGCCCCTCGGCACGCTCGATCACACCGCCCTGCGCATTGGGCAGTTGCTCAAAGCCGAACTTACCAAAAAGCAGGGCGCGGCCGAGTTTTACGTCGAGCGCCTCATAGATATCCTCGGAGTTCATATCCTTCATGCCTACACATCGCGGGACAGGGAACCCCAGCAGCTCAAAGGCGGGCTGACGCGAAAAGCGGCGCGCAATCTGGAGCACTTCCTGAGGGCTAACCTTGCCCGGAAAATCTCTGTGGGCGAGTTGGCGACGCTTGCCAATCTTTCGCCAAATCATTTCATCCAGGCCTTCAGCCGGACCTTTGGGAAGTCGCCGCATCGCTATCTTTTGGATCTGCGGCTGGATCACGCAACGCGGCTGCTTTCTGAGGGAGACGCGACCATTACTGATGTCGCCTATCTCAGCGGGTTCTCCAGTCAGAGCCATTTGACGGCTGCGATGAAGAAATATCGGGGGACAACCCCGACGCGCTTCCGCTCCTCGATCTGAAATCGTCGAACCGAGGGTCGTTCATTAAAGCTATATTAGCCTTACGGAATAACAACTTGTGCTATTCGAGTAACACTTTTGTCTAAGTTGCGCTTCACGCACCGATCGTCCGGAAGTTTTTACAAAACACCGGGCTTTTCTGAAATACGCAACGTACAGTTCATGCATTCCTCTTGCGTTGCACCCTGATTCCGTCAGGTAATATTACGGTTTGCTAATGCAAGGGGGGATATATGGCTGGGTTGGCCTGCGGCGAGACGATCCCCGACTATGTGGAATCCGGCGATAGCGCCGGGGACCGAAGGTTGAAAGCTGACACCCCGCATCCCGGACGCGCATCCTCCCAGGCGCGGTCGGGCCGCGCGGGGCAGCCCAAGGCGAAAGACGCCATTCTCTCGCGGTTGCTGCGCGGCGGCCGCATGACCAAATGGAAAGGCGAGGCGGCGAGCTATGCGCCAAGCCTTACCAATCTGGCTTCGAAGGCAGCTCCGATCTTGCGTGGTGCGCTTGTATCCGGCGCGCTCTTGACCGGACTTGGCGCCGTCCCGGCAGGGGCGGCCGATCTCTATTGGGACGTCAACGGCACGGCTGTGGGACTCGGAGGTACCGGAGCCTGGAACACCTCGTCGCTGTTTTGGAATCCGAGCAGTGACGGCGTCACCGGGCCGATGGCCATCTGGAACAATGCCGCCGTGGGCGGCGACAATGCTATCTTCAACGGCACCGCCGGAACGGTGACGCTCGCGGGGCCGATGACGGCCCACAATCTGACCTTCGGTGTCGCGGGCTATACAATCGCCGGCAGCACGCTGACGCTCACCGGCACGACGCCGACGATTTCCACTGCCGGAAACACCACAATCAGTTCGGTGATCGCCGGATCGGGCTTCACCAAAGTCGGCGCGGGCGGGCTGACGCTCACGGGTGCGAATACTTTCACGGGTGACATCACCGTCTCGGCCGGAGGACTCGGGCTCGCCAGCGATGCGTCGCTCGGCGCTGCCGGCAATGGCATATCGCTTGCGAATGGAACCTCGATCAGCTCGACCAGCGCACTTGCCGCCAACCGGGTTATTACGATTGTTAGTGGGCGTGCGTTCGCAGCTAGCGGAGCGCTCACAGCGCACTTCACCGGGGCTGGCGGGCTACAGGTTTCAGGCACAATCAGCAATGACGCCAATGACTATACGGGGGCAACGGTTTTTGGCCAGAGCACCAATGGCTTCACTTCGGTAGCAGACCTTGGCGTGGCAAGCTCGCTCGGCGCGCCAACGGATGCGGCATCGGGTACCATCACTGTAAGCGCCGGCGGCGGATTGAGCGGCAATCTGGTCTATTTCGGTGACGGCGACAGCTCCAACCGCAACTGGCGTTTCAACAACACATCCAGCGGCGGAAACACCTTCCAGAACGCCGGAACAGGCAAGCTGACGCTGACCGGCGACATTCTGGCCGGCGGTGGGTTCGGGCTCACCATGAATTTCTCCGCGGCGGCCGCCGACATGGACCTGCTGGGTGTCATCAGTTCCTCGGTCGCTCGTAACATTCAGTTCAGCGGCAACGCGGGCCATACCATCACGCTTGGCGACGCGAACACCTATACTGGACCGACCTTCATCACCACCATCACGGTCAAAGCCGCGACACTGGCGAACAGCGGCACCAGCGGCTCGTTCGGCACCGGCAATACCATTAATTTTCAAAGCGGCACGCTGAGCTATACCGGAGCAGGCTCGGCGACCGACCGCACGCTGACGATCTCAGGTCCCAGCACCATCAGCAATGACGGCACCGGCGCGCTCACATTCAGCGGCCCAGCGAGCTTCGTCGCCGGCGGCGTCGCCGACACGCTGACGCTCGGCGGCAGCTTCGCGGGGACGAGCACATTGTCAGGCGTGATCTCCGGCGCCGGCAACCTCACCATGAACGGCGCCGGCACCTGGGTGGTGAGCGGCAGCAACACCTTCACCGGCACCACCACGGTCCAGAGCGGAACGCTCACCGCCGGAAGTTCTGCTGCATTCGGGCCTTCCAATCCGCTTGTCGTCAATGGCGGCACACTGAACCTGGGCGGTTTCGACATGACCGCTCGCTCGTTGGCGGGCACCGGCGGGACTATGGATCTCGGCAGCAATAACCTGACGCTGAACGGCACATCAGGTAGCACCGCCTATGCCGGCGTCATCACCGGAGCCGGCGGCCTCACCAAGCTCGGCGCCAGCACGCAGACGCTGACCGGCGCCAACACCTATTCCGGCGCAACTACCATCGGCGGCGGCACGCTGGCGCTCGATTTCACAGCGCCCGGCGCGCCCACGAACAACATCATTTCCGCATCGTCTGCGCTGAATATGAACGGCGGCACGCTCACCGTGAAAGGAGGCACGGGGGCGAACAGCCAAAGTTTCAGCGGCCTGAACGTCACGGCGGGCAACAACAGGATCATCGGGACTGCGGGCGCGGGCGGCGCGCTGACGGTCAATCTGGGCGCCGTCAGCCGTACCGGCGGACTTGTCGATTTCGGCATCGGCGCGGGAACGTCCATGGCCACCAGCAACGCCGACGGCGCGCTCGGCGGCTGGGCAACCGTCAACGGCACCGACTATGCGCAAGTCTCTGGCGGCTTTATCACCGCATTCACCGCCTATGTTAATCAGGACAATGCGGCCCTGTGGGCGAACGGCAACATTCTAAGCGATGAAGGCGGCAGCGCCAATACGCCTTATTTCGGCACGGTGAACGGCAATGTGGCGCTCGGTGGCCTCAAATACACGGCCGCCGCCACTTCCACCGTCACCGTTGGCGCCGGCAATACGCTCGGCGTGGACGGCACTATCATCGTCTCTCCCTTAGTCGGCACCGCTAACCAGACCATCCAGGGCGGCTCCTTGACCGGAGGCGCCGGTGGCAGCGCGCTCGGTGTGCAGCAGAATAGTGGCGGCACCTTCACGGTCGCCTCCAACATTGTCGACAACGGTGGCCCGACGTCCTTCACCGTGGGCGGCACGGGAGGCTCGACCGGCACTGGTGTCGTCGCGCTGACGGGCAGCAACAGTTATACCGGTGCCACGACGGTGAGCGGTGCCACGCTCGCCGTCAACAGCATCGCCAATGGCGGCGTGGCGAGTGGTATCGGAGCCTCGTCCAACGCGTCCTCGAACCTGGTGATCGAAAACGGCACGTTGCGCTACACCGGCGCAACGGCCTCGACTGATCGCGGCTTCACTCTCGTCAACGGTGGTCCATCGCGCACCTTCGAGGTCACCAATGCCGCCACCAACCTAACCTTCTCCGGCCAAGTGACCAGCCCGGACGATGCCGGCTTCACCAAGACCGGCGCCGGCACGCTGACGCTTACCAACGCGAGCAACGATTACGTCGGCGCCACCACCATCGCCGGCGGCACTCTGGCCGTAAGCGCGCTCGCCAATGGCGGGCAGGCAAGCGGGATCGGCGCTGCGACCAACGCTTCATCCAACCTTGTGCTGCAAAACGGTGGGACGCTCAGCTATATCGGCGGAACCACCAGCAGCGATCGCGGCTTCACGCTCGGCACTGGCGGCGGCGCTATCGATGTAGTCGCCGGCACCACGCTGACGATGAGCGGCGTAGGCACCGGGACAGGCGGTCTCACCAAGGGCGGCGCCGGTACCTTGGTGCTGTCAGGGACCAACAATTACACCGGTGCTACCACGGTGAGTGCCGGAATCTTGCGGGCGGGCTCGACGCGCGCCTTCGGCGGCACGGACGCGAACGGAACGGGCGCGGGGCAGATGAACGTGCTCGCCGGCGCAACGCTCGATCTCGCCGGTAACAACAATACCGTCGGCGGTCTCATCGGCGCGGGCAATGTGACGCTGGGCTCCGCCACACTCAGGATCAATAACAGCGGCAACGCCTTTTCAGGCACGATCAGCGGCACGGGCGGCGTCACGCTCGCTGCCGGTGCGCAGACTTTCAGCGGCTGCACAAACAGCTATACGGGTGCAACCACCATCAGCGGCGTGCTGAGCGTCGGTTGCCTACGCAACGGCGGCCAGGCGAGCGACATCGGCGCATCGATCAACGCATCGGCAAATCTGCAGCTCACAGGCGGCACACTGATTTACACCGGTGGTAGTGTTGCCACGGATCGGGGTTTCACGCTTAACGCAGGCACCATCAATGTAGCCAATGCCGGGACCACGCTCGAGTTCAGTGGTGTGGCGACCGGGACGCAGCTTCAAAAGACCGGTCCGGGCACCTTGGTGCTCTCCGGCGCCAACACGTATAATGGCGCCACCCTCGTCAATGGCGGCATCCTGCGCGCGGGATCGACCAGTGCCTTTGGCTCGAGCGGCCTGCGGATGGACACAACCGGCGCAACGCTGGACCTCAACAATCTTAACAACACAGTTCTTTATATCAGTCAGGCCAATCTGGGGATTACCGGCGGCAACATCACGCTCGGAAGCGCCAACCTGACGATCAGCGACGGGTCCAACGGCAATTACAACGGCGCCATCAGCGGCACTGGCGGGCTGGTGAAGAACGGCGCCGGTGCGCAGTCGTTGTCCGGCAGCGCCAGCAGCTACACCGGCGCGACTGTCATCAATGGCGGTATCCTCGCCGTGGCCAGCCTTGCCAATGGGGGCACCAACAGCTCGATCGGAGCATCGAGTTCCGTGCCGAGCAATCTCATCATCAATGGCGGCGTGCTGCGTTACAACGGTACCGGTGACAGCACCGACCGGCAGTTCACGCTCGGCCCCAATGGCGGCGGTCTCGACGCGTACGCCTCCGGCCCCGGCCCGCTCAATTTTACCAACACGGCGCCTATCACCATGTCAGGCAGTGGGAACCGAACGCTGCAGCTCGCTGGCCTGAGCACGGCCAACAACTCGCTATCGGCGCGTATCGACAACCCGACGGGTGGTATCACAGCTCTCACCAAGAGCGGGACAGGCACTTGGGTGCTAAAGAACGCGACAAGCAATTATACAGGCATAACGACGATCACCGGCGGCGGCGTGCTGGCCGTCGATAAGCTTGCCAATGGCAGCCAAGCGAGCAGCATCGGCGCCTCGACCAATGCCGCAACCAATCTCGTGATCGGCAGCGGTTCGACGCTTCGCTATACGGGCACCGGCGATGCCACGGACCGACTGTTTACTTTGCAGACAGGCGTCAGCTACATCGAATCGTCGGGTACAGGGGCAATCCAGTTCACCAATACGGGCTCCGCGCTATATAGCGGCGCCGGACCGCGCACGCTGGCGCTGGGCGGCACGAACACCGGCCTCAACACGATGGGCGGTACGATCGTTGACCAGAATGCAACGACAGGGAAAACAACGCTGGCCAAGAACGATGCCGGCACCTGGGTGCTGACCGGAAACAACAGCTACTCAGGCAACACCGTCATCAATGACGGCAACCTGATCATCGGCAACGGCGGCACGTCGGGCAATGCCGGGACCGGCAACGTCGTTGTCGTCAACTCGACATCGACGCTGTCGTTCAATCGCTCTGACAGCTTCAGCTTCGCGGGCACGCTGAGCGGTCTCGGCAACATCGCCCAGATCGGCACCGGCACGACAATCCTCACCTCGGCAACCAACGCGATCGGAGGCAACACGCGCATCGACGCCGGCACGCTGCAGGTGAATGGCGGCCTGACGAGCGGCGGGGGGATCACGATCAACGCTGGCACGCTGCAGAGCAACGGAGGCGGCGCCTCCATAGCCACCCCGACGATCACGATGAACGCCGGCTCGAAGCTCAACGTCGGCGGCGGCACGGTCCAGGCAGCCGGTGGCACGCAGACGCTGTTCACGGGCGGGACCGGCGGCGCCACGATCAACTTCACTGGCGGCACGTTGCTCGGCAACGGCACGCTGGGCGGAGGCGGCAACATTGTCAATCTCGCCGCCGGTTCGCTCAATACCGGCGCAGCCGCATTGAATCTCGGCAGCGGCAACGACACTTTCCTGTTGAGCGGTCTTGCGACGATCGCCGGAGTCGGGGTGGACGGCGGCGGCGGCTCCGACACGCTGCAGGTGACCACAACCTTCAGCCGTACGCTCAATGGCGCTCAGATTACCGGTTTCGAAAGCTTGAACAAGCAAGGCGCCGCCACCCTCACGCTGACGGGCGATCACAGCTACACGTCCGGTACGACGATTTCGGCCGGCACGCTGCAGATCGGCAATGGCGGGGTGGCCGGCGCGCTGGCGACGCCGAATGTGACCAACAACGGCACGCTCGCCTTCAATCTGAATAACAATTATACATTCGACAGCGCCATCTCCGGCAGTGGCGTGGTCAACAAGCTCGGCACCGGCACCACCACGCTAACCGGAACCAACACCTATATCGGCGCGACGAACGTCAATGCCGGGACATTGCTGATCAACGGCAACCAGTCGGGTGCTATCGGCCAGACTACTGTCGCGAGCGGGGCGACGCTCGGCGGCACCGGCACGATCGGCGGCAGCGTCACCGTGGCCGACGGCGGCACGCTCGCTCCCGGCGGCGCGGGCAATGCGCCCGGCACGCTCACCATCGGCGGCAACCTGACGCTCAACAACACGTCGGCCGTCAACGTCAATTTCGGCCAGGCGAACGTGCCGGGCGGACCGCTCAACGATATCATCAATGTCGGCGGCAACCTGACGCTCGACGGCACGCTCAACATCACGCAGACGCCGGGCGGCACCTTCGGGCCAGGCGTCTATCGCGTCCTCAACTATGGCGGTTCGCTGACGAATAACGGACTGAACGTCACGTCGCCCGACTATTTCGTGCAGACCGCGGTCGCCAACCAGGTCAACCTCGTCAATTCCGCGGGGCTGACGCTCAGCTTTTGGGACGGCAATGCCGGCCCCCACTCCAATGATGCGGTGGATGGCGGCAGCGGCACTTGGCGGGCGGCCGGCGACCAGAACTGGACCGATGCCAGCGGCACCTTCGCCGCGCCCTTCGCCAACGCCAGCTTCGCCGTCTTCCAGGGTGCCGCCGGGACCGTCACGGTCGACAACACCAATGGGCAGGTGCAGGCGGCGGGCATGCAGTTTGCCACCGGCGGCTATCTCATCCAGGGCGGCGACGTGGCTTTGGTCGGGCCGCAATCGACCATCCGCGTCGGCGACGGCACTGCAGCCGGTGCGGCCTATGTGGCGACGATCACCTCGAACCTCACCGGAAGCAGCCAGCTGCTGAAGACGGAGCTCGGCACGCTGGTGCTGTCCGGCACCAACAGCTACAGCGGCGGCACCGCGATCAATGGCGGCACGGTCCAGGTCGAGTCGGACACCAATCTCGGCGATGCGTCCGGCGGGCTTTCGCTGAACGGAGGCACGCTGCACACGACGGCCGATATTACTTCTGCCCGCGCCGTGACCCTCAATGCCGGCGGCGGCACCTTCGATACCGACAGCGCGACCAAGCTGACGCTGACCAACACCGTGAGCGGCGCCGGAACCTTGACCAAGGAGGGTGGCGGCACGCTGGTTCTCAGCGGCGCCAACAGCTACCAGGGCGGCACCGTCATCAATGGCGGCACGGTCCAGATCACCGCCGATGCCAATCTCGGCGACGCAGCCGGCAAGGTCACCTTCGACGGCGGCACGCTCTACCAGCAGGGCCCGGCCAGCATCGTCACAGGCCACACTGCGACGCTTCAGGCGGGCGGCGGAACGTTCCAGATCGACAGCACAGTGCAGTGGGAAGGCGCTATCGACGGCGCGGGGGCGCTCACCAAGACCGGCGCTGGCGCGCTGATCCTCGGCGCCGACAACAGCTATGCCGGTGGCACGACCATTGCGAGCGGCATCCTGATGCTGGGCACCGGCGGCACGACCGGGTCGATCCTCGGCGATGTGGTCGACAACGGCACGCTCAGCTTCAACCGCTCCGACCTCTATACCTTCGGCGGCACGATCTCCGGCAGCGGCGGCGTCACCCAGGACGGCACGGGCAACACCGTGCTCACGGCCGACAACAGCTACGCCGGCACCACGCTGATTGTCGGCGGCGGCGGGCTCTACATCAACGGCAACCAGAGCGCAGCGACCGGGCTGACCAACGTCAACAACGGCACACTGGGCGGCAATGGTATCATCGGCGGCGATGTGTTCGTCGATGTCGCGGGGACATTGGCTCCTGGTGCGCTTAGCCCGACGCCCGGCACGCTCACCATCAACGGCAACCTCGAACTGGCCGACGGCTCGAACCTTGATTACTCGTTCGGCCAAGCCGGCGTGGTCGGCGGCGCCTACAACGACCTCACGGTCGTCCACGGCAATCTGGCGCTCGACGGCACGATCAACGTGACGGAAGCGCCCGGCGGCAATTTCGGACCGGGCATCTATCGCGTCATCAGCTATGACGGCGCTCTGACTGACAACGGGCTTGATACCACGTCGAGCGATCACGTGGTGCAGACCTCGGTCGCAGGCCAGGTGAACCTGGTCGACATCAGCGCGATGACCCTCAACTTCTGGGACGGCGATGCCGGGCCGAAGGCCAATGATGGCGTTGACGGCGGCAACGGCACCTGGCGGGCGGCCGGCGACGACAACTGGACCGGCTCCGACGGCGACATAAACGCCGCCTTCTCGAACGGCAGCTTCGCAATCTTCGCAGGTGCCGCTGGCACGGTGACGGTCGACAACACCAACGGCCAGGTGCAGGCCGCGGGCATGCAGTTCGCTACCGACGGCTACTTGGTCCAGGGACAGGACATCGAGCTGGTTGGATCGCAGGCGACGATCCGCGTCGGCGACGGCACCCTGCCGGGTGCAGACTACACGGCAACTATCAATTCGAACCTCACCGGTGTGAGCCAACTGGTGAAAACTGATCTCGGCACGCTGGTGCTTGGCGGCACCAACAGCTACAGCGGCGGCACCGCCATCCATAGCGGCACGTTGCAGGTTTCGGCTGACGCCAATCTCGGCGATGCGGCGGGCGTATTGTCATTCGACAATGGCGCGACCCTGCGAAACACCGCCGCGTTCGGCTCGGCGCGTAACGTCACGCTCAATGCCGGCGGCGGCACGTTCCAGACCGATGCCGATCTCACGCTTTCCGGCGTGGTCGGCGGCACGGGCGGCTTCACCAAGCGGGGCGGGGCGGCGCTGACGCTGACCGGCGCCAGCGCCTATGCCGGGCCGACCACGGTGACGGCAGGCGGGATCTATATCGACGGCGACAACAGCCTGGCCACAGGGATTACTTCGGTTGAGTTCGGCGCCACGCTGGGCGGCAAGGGCACCATCGGCGGCAATGTGATGGTCGCCAATGGCGCGACGCTCTCGCCAGGGTCGGCCGATGGCACGCCGGGAACGCTGGCGATCGCCGGCGATCTGACGCTCTCCGGCGGCTCGATCCTCAACTACAGCTTCGGCCAGGCGAATGTCGCCGGCGGGGCTCTCAACGATCTGACCACCGTCGGCGGCAATCTCGTGCTCGACGGCACGCTCAATGTCACTGTCTCGCCGGGTGGAACCTTCGGCCCCGGTATCTACCGCGTGTTCGATTACAGCGGGACCTTGACCAATAACGGGCTGTCCGTCGGCTCCATCCCGTCCTCGAACTACTTCGTGCAGACGTCCGTCGATCATCAGGTGAACCTGGTCAACGCAAACGGACTGAACCTGAACTATTGGGACGGCGATGCCGGTCCGAAGTTCGACGGCACGATCAATGGCGGCAACGGCACCTGGCAGAGCTCTTCGGGCAACGACAACTGGACCGAAGACACCGGGTCGATCAACGCAGCCTATTCGGACAGCGCCTTCGCCATCTTCGCCGGCCAGGCCGGCACGGTGACGGTGGACAACGGGCTCGGCCAGGTAACGGCCGCCGGCATGCAGTTCTCGACCGACGGTTATGTCATCCAGGGCGGCGATATCGGCCTTCTCGGGCCGCAGTCGACGATCCGGGTCGGCGACGGCACCAACGCGGGTGCGGGCTATACGGCAACGATCGCCTCGGCGTTCACCGGCAGTGCCCAGCTGGTGAAGACGGATGCCGGAACGCTGGTGCTGACCGGCACCAATAGCTACACCGGCGGCACGGCGATCAATGGCGGCACGCTGCGGATCTCGGCCGATGCCAACCTCGGCGATGCGGCGGGCGGGCTCTCCTTCAATGGCGGCACGCTCAACTCCACCGCCAGCTTCGCCAGCGACCGCGCCATCGACGTTCTCGGCCAAGGCACTATCTCGACCGACGCCGGTACTACCTTGACCCTGAACGGGGCATTGACGGGGTCGGGTGCCTTCAACAAAGCGGGAGATGGAACGCTTGTCCTGACGTCCGCTGGCTCGACCTTCTCGGGATCCACCTCCGTCCAGCAGGGCACGCTTGCGGCGGGCGCTGCGGACGTGCTGAGCCCCTTGTCCGCCTTCACCGTCGACTCCAGTGGCACGCTTGACCTTGCCAGCTTCGACCAGACGGTGGCCTCGCTCAACAACAGCGGCGCGGTGCGGCTTGGCGCTGCGGCACCCGGAACAGTGCTCACGGTGAGCGGCGACTATGTCGGCAATGGCGGCAAAATCCTCATCAATGCCGCGCTGGACGGCGATGGCTCGACCACCGACAGGCTGGTGGTACATGGCAACACCGCCGGCGCCGGCATCCTTGCGGTCACCAATGTCGGCGGCGCGGGCGCGCAGACCAGCGAAGGCATCAAGATCGTCGACATCGACGGCAGCTCGGCCGGCACCTTCATGCTCGCCGGCGACTATGTCTTCGAGGGCGACCAGGCCGTGGTCGGCGGCGCCTATGCCTATCGGCTCTACAAGAACGGCGTCAGCACGCCGGCCGACGGCGACTGGTATCTGCGCTCCACGCTGATCAACCAGACCGGTCCGCTCTATGCGCCTAGCACGCCGCTCTATGAGGCCTATGAAGGCGTGCTGCGGAGCTTCAATGAACCGGGCACGCTGCAGCAGCGCATCGGCAACCGGGCCTGGGGCGAGGGCGCGACGCCGCAGGGCGCGGACGTGCCCGGCCAGGGTCCGGTCGACGGCAACGCCATCTGGGCGCGTATCGATGCCGCGCATGGCAAGTTCGAGCCAAAGACCTCGACCACCGGCACCGACTACGACGTGACGACCTGGAAGCTCAATGCCGGCGTCGACGGCCTGCTGCATGAGAGCGAGGCCGGCATCCTGCTGGGCGGCATCACCGTCCATTACGGCACCGTCTCGTCGGACGTGTCATCGTCCTTCGGCACCGGTTCGATCTCGGCCACCGGCTACGGTGTTGGCGGCACGCTGACCTGGCTCGGCAACAGCGGCTTCTATGTCGATAGCCAGGCCCAGGCGACCTGGTATGACAGCGACATCAACTCGGCCGTGCTGGGCAAGCTTGCCGACGGCAACAAGGGGTTCGGCTATGCGCTTAGCATCGAGAGCGGCCAGAAGATCGCGCTGCGCTCCAACTGGTCGCTGACCCCGCAGGCGCAGCTTTCCTACTCGGCCGTCGACTTCGACAAGTTCACCGATCCGTTCGGCACGATCGTGTCGCCCGGCAGCGGCGACAGCCTGATCGGCCGCCTCGGCATCTCGGCCGACTACGAGGACCAGTGGGCCGACAGCGCCGGGCAGGTGCGCCGGGCGCATGTCTACGGCATCGCCAACCTCTACTACGACTTCCTCGACGGAACCGATATCGATGTCTCGGGCGTGAAGCTTTCCAGCCAGAACCAGAAGGTCTGGGGCGGCGTCGGCCTCGGCGGCTCGCTCGACTTCGGCGACGGCAAGTACTCGGTCTATGGCGAGGCGCTGGCCAAGACCAGCCTGGCGAGCTTCGGCGACAGCAATGTCGTCAGCGGCAAGCTCGGCTTCAGCGTGCACTGGTAGCGGCGTCAACGAGGCTGGACAATCGGAATGCGGGCAGATGTGCGCACTCTCTCCGTTCGCCTCTTTGGGCGTGATGAATTTCTTGAAGATGGAAACGAGATGGAAACGAGATGAAACGAATTGGATATGCCACGCTGATCGCCGCAAGCCTGCTCTCCCTTGCGGCCGCATTCGCGCAAGACACGGCAGCTCTCCCTGGCGGTGCGACTTCGCTCAGGGAAGGGCATGGCGACTGGACCGTCTCCTGCAATCTCGCCAGCGAGAACGGCGCCGCCGTCAAGGTCTGCACGCTGTCGCAGGAGCAGACCGACAGCCAGTCGCGCCAGCGCGTGCTGGCGATGGAACTGCGCCCGACCGGAGAGACAGTTCAGGGAACGCTGGTCCTGCCGTTCGGCCTGGCGCTGGATCAGGGGGTGACGCTGCAGATCGATGACGGTCTGGTGCTACCGCCGCTGCGCTTCCGCACCTGCCTTCCCGGCGGCTGCATCGTCGATCTGAACTTCGACGCCCAAACACTCACAAATTTGCGCGAGGGCAAAAGCCTGAAAGTCAAGGTGGTTGCCGACGGCGGCAAGGAGACCAACCTGGCGCTTTCGCTGAACGGCTTTCCCAGCGCCGTCGACAGGACGGTGGCGCTGTTGAAGTGACCCGGTTGCGCGACCGACGTTCCTTGCAACTGGGCAGAATGTCCGTTCTGAGACGCAATGCAAAGCTTGGCTTTGGCCGGTCGCTCCGGAAGCGGTTAGACTGCTTGTTGGCCTAAACCGTCATTAGTCGCGCCAACGATGGTAGCCAACGATCTTTAAATCAGCTGCGAGATCGTGCGGGACCATACGGGAAGATTTCTGATTTTGGCCCACGAAAAATCCAATTGAATCAATATTCTGGATACGTCCTCCGGGGGCGTAGGCTCGACGAACGTCGTTGTTCTCAATGTGGGCCAGTTGGCGCTCTATCGCATCCGGATGCCATTTTCCGCATTCGTTAGCAGAGTTGATGCTGTTGCTCGAAAACCATGCGCGGCGCTTCCTCCTTGCCGTAGCCCATGCGGCGAAGGGCGGCGTTAAGCGTGTTGTCGGAAATCGGACGCGAAACCGATCGAACGCCAGGAAAGAGCAGCGATCCACCACCAGAGATTTCTTTAAGCGAAGTCAAGACGCTTATGGCCTGCCTTGAAAGGGGTACGCGGTGCGGCCGGCGCATTTTCATGCGTGCTTCAGGAATGATCCACATCGAGCTTTCGAAATCGAACTCTTCCCATTCTGCCGCGCGAAGTTCGCCGGGGCGGGGAAACATCAATGCCATGAGCTTCAGGGCAGCTCGGGTTGTAGGCTGTCCGTCAAACGCATCGACCGCCCTCACCAAGCCGCCGAAGGCCTTAGGATCGATGATCGCGGCACGCGGCGTGACCGTTGGAGTGATGAGTGCGCCCCTTAACGCGATCGTCGGATCAGCCTCGGCGCGTGCGGTCGCAATTGCATATCGAAACACGGTGCCGATGGTGGAGCGCAGTCGCCTCGCCGACTCATATCGACCACGAACTTCCACGCGGCGAAGGGCAGTAAGGACGGTGGCCGGATCGATCTCCCGAATGCACTTGTCACCAATTGTCGGATAGGCAAAGTCGAGCAGCCATTTGACCTTGCTAATCGTCCGGTCGGCACGTCCCTCCTTTTTCAGCTTGTCAACATATTCGTCCGCGATTGAACGGAAGGTGTCTTTTTGCGAAGTGGCCTTATGGAATCTTCGCTCCTGAGCTGGGTCGGCACCAGCCTTAAGGAGACGTTTGGCTTCATCGCGTGCTTCGCGGGCATCGGCGAGAGAGATGACCGGGTAGGTGCCGAGAGACAGCAGCTTCTGCTTTCCGTCAAATCGATAGGCTAGGCGCCATAGCCTGGTTCCCGACGGCTGAATCCATAGCTGCAGCCCGCCGCCATCGGACAGTTTCTGGAGCTTGGACGCGGGCCGGGCGTTGCGGCATTTCACGTCGGAGAGAGCCATTGTGGGACCTCCTGTTTTGGCGCTTCGATACCAACAGGGTCTCAGATACCAACAAAAATACCAACACCTCGCCCCGTTGGACGAAATCTGCCGAACTGCGATGAAATTCGTTCAAGCACACTCATCGTGCCGAAAAGAGGAGCAAATTCAGTGCCTTGCGGAGACTTGAGCGTTGAAGCTTTGGCGAGAGGGAATGTCGGGAGAAGAGGGAATGGTGCCCAGAGGCGGATTCGAACCACCGACACGCGGATTTTCAGTCCGCTGCTCTACCAACTGAGCTATCTGGGCCTGTGCCGGCTAACGGGATGCGCCCGCCGGGTTTCACGAAGGCGCCAGGCGGCGCCCCTTGAAAGCGCGTGGGTTATAGCACGGGAATCTTGCCTGTCCAGCGCCTAGGTGTTGATTTCGTCAGGAAAGAAAAATCGCTGGAAAACAACCGGTCGCCGGCTGCGCTTACGGCTCGTCCTTGGGCGTCGGGCTGTCGTCTTCTTCCTCTTCGCCGTCGCGGCCGGGAATGACATAGGCGCCCTTCAGCCAGCGGTTGAGGTCGATGTCCTTGCAGCGCGCCGAGCAGAACGGATAATGCTCGCGCACCGACGGTTTACCGCATTCGGGGCAGGGCCGTTTCGGCCTCAGCGGCGTTACCTTGTCGCCCGAGCTCATGTGTGGACTATGCTCATGAGCGCGCGGCGTGCCAGTGCTGGTGCGCCTTGAAGCCTTCGCCGGAAAGCAGCGCCACGCTCTCGTAGAGCGGCAGGCCGACCACGTTGGTGTAGGAGCCGACCAGCTTGACGACGAAGGAGCCGGCCAGGCCCTGCACGGCGTAGCCGCCGGCCTTGCCCCGCCACTCGCCCGACGCGACATAGGCGTCGATCTCCTCGCGCGGCAGCCGCTTGAAGCGCACCCTTGTCTCAACCAGCCGCTGGCGCAGCTTGCCGCCGGGCGTGATCAGGCAGATGCCGGAATAGACCCGGTGCGAGCGGCCGGAAAGCAGGCCGAGGCAATTGACGGCGTCGTCGATCGTCTCGGCCTTGGGCAGGATGCGCCGTCCGACCGCCACCACCGTGTCGGCGGCGAGGATGAAGGCTGGCGCATAGTCCTCCTCGCTCTTCAGCGAGGCCAGCGCCTTCTCGGCCTTGTCCTTGCAAAGGCGCTTGGCTAGCGAGCGCGGATGCTCGGCGCGCAGCGGCGTCTCGTCAACATCGGCGGGCAGCACCCGGTCGGGCTCGATGCCGGCCTGCTGCAAGAGTTCGATGCGGCGCGGCGAACCAGAGGCAAGCACCAGCTTCTGCAGAATGCTCATGGGGGCATGATGCCGAAAAGTGTGAAGCGGTTTTCGGACGACATCATGCTCCACTCCCTGATTTGGAGCCGGATGATTTCGGGTCGAACAGACCTGAAATCATCCGGCTCTGGGTCCGCGCTAGATGATTACTTGAAGCGATAGGTGATGCGGCCCTTGGTCAGGTCGTAGGGCGTCATCTCGACCAGGACCTTGTCGCCGGTCAGCACGCGAATGCGGTTCTTGCGCATGCGGCCGGCCGTGTGGGCGATGATTTCGTGTTCGTTTTCGAGCTTCACCCGGAACATCGCATTGGGCAGCAGTTCGGTGACCACACCTGGAAACTCGAGGACTTCTTCCTTCGGCATTCGATACCTTTGCTTGGATGGCGGTTCCGGCGCCTAGAGCATGATGCCGAAAAGTGTCAAGCGGTTTTCGGGCAACATCGTGCTCTAGTTCTTTGATCCGGAGTCGGGTGATTTCCGGCCGAACCGACCGGAAATCATCCGACTCCGGCCGGAATTTGCGGCGGAACCTATATGATAATCGCCCGCTTGTGAACATGCTTAATCGGCCGCGTTTTTTGCCTCGGGAAGCAGAAAACGTCGGCTTATGCGCGCTTTCAGCCGCTCGCGCACATCGCGATAGGCGGCCATGATGTGCTCTCGCGTGCCGCCTGTGTCGGTGGGGTCGGGCATCGGCCAGTATTCGACCTCGACGGCCAGCGAGCGCGTCAGCTCGAGCGCCGCATGATGCGCCTCCGGCGCCAGCGTCACGATCAGGTCGAAATAATCGTCCTCCATATCCGCCAGCGTCCTGGGTTGGCGCTCGCCAAGCGACAGGCCTTCTTCGGCGAGCACCGCATCGACGAACGGGTCGCGCTCGCCGGCGCGCACACCGGCCGAAGCGACGAAGGTGGTGGCGGGAAGCATGCGGCGCGCCATTTGTTCCGCGATCGGCGAGCGCACGGCATTCATGCCGCATAGGAACAGGATCGAATGGGGCAGGGCGACCAGGATCTAGCCTCGCCAGTGCAGCACGCAGACCAGCGTGAACAGCCGGCGCGCCGTGTCGAAGTCGATCTCGATCTTGCCGGCAAGCCGGTCCATCAGCGTCTGCGAGCCTTCATTGTGCAGGCCGCGCCGGCCCATGTCGATCGCCTCGATATGGCTCGGCGTCGAGGACCGGATGGCTTCGTAGTAGCTTTCGCAGATCAGGTAGTAGTCCTTGACGATGCGCCTCAGCGGCGTCAGCGACAGAATGTGGGTGACCACCTCGGCGCCGTTCTCGCGGCTGACGCCGAAAACCAGGCGGGACTCGGCCAGTGAAAGCTTAAGCTTGTAAGGACCCGCGCCGTCATCATTGACCGGCCGAAAACGGTTCTCCTCGATGAGGTCGAAGATCGCCACGGCCCGCTCGTGCTCGACGTCGGGCGTCGAACGTCCGATCGATTCGTCGAGCTCGACGTCGATCAGCCTGTCGCGGGTCTGGTCGCGGCCGGACATCGTTACATGTTCAACCTGATCGCGACGGAGCGGGCATGGGCATCGAGCCCTTCGGCCTTGGCGAGCGCGATCGCGGCGGGCGCCAGCGCGTTGAGCTGCTCCGGGCCGAGCTTCAGGATCGAGCTGCGCTTGACGAAATCGAGCACGGACAGACCCGACGAGAAACGCGCCGACCGCGCCGTCGGCAAGACGTGGTTGGAGCCGCCGACATAATCGCCGATGACTTCCGGCGTATGGCGGCCGATAAACACGGCGCCCGCGTTGCGCATCCTGGAAAGGAATGCCTCGGCGTCGTCGAAGGCGAGCTCGACATGCTCGGCCGCGATCCTGTCGACCAGCGGCAGAGAGGCCTCGAGCGTCGGCACCAGGATCACCGCGCCGAAATCGCGCCAGCTGGCCCCGGCCGTCTCGCCGCGCGGCAGCAGCTTGAGCTGGCGCTCGACCGCCTGCTCGACCGCCTTGCCGAATTCCGGCTCGTCGGTGATCAGGATCGACTGCGCCGAAACGTCATGCTCGGCTTGCGCCAAAAGGTCGGCCGCGATCCAGTCCGGATCGTTGTCGGCATCGGCCACCACCAGCACTTCCGACGGCCCGGCGATCATGTCGATGCCGACCGTGCCGAACACCTGGCGCTTGGCCGCCGCGACATAGGCGTTGCCCGGACCGACGATCTTGGCGACCGGCCTGATCGTCTCGGTGCCATAGGCAAGCGCTGCAACGGCCTGCGCGCCGCCGACGCGGTAGATCTCCGAAACGCCGGCAAGGTCCGCTGCCACCAGCACCAGCGGATTGATGACGCCGCCCGAGGCCGGCACGACGATGACGATGCGCTCGACGCCGGCGACCCTGGCCGGCACCGCGTTCATCAGCACCGAGCTTGGATAGCTCGCCGTGCCGCCCGGCACGTAAAGGCCGACGGCTTCGATCGCCGTCCAGCGCGAGCCGAGCTCGACGCCCGCGGCATCCGTATAGCGATCGTCCCTCGGCTTCTGTCGCTCGTGATGCGAGCGGATGCGGTCGCGCGCGAATTTGAGCGCCTCGACGGTCGCCGGATCGGCCGCTTCATAGGCCTTGGCGATGTCGTCCTTCGACACCGCGATGCCGAGCGTGTTGAGATCGGCTTTGTCGAACTTCAGCGTGTAATCGACGAGCGCCTTGTCGCCTTCGGCGCGCACACGGGCGATGATGTCGCGCACCACGGCCTCGACATCGGCCGACACCTCGCGCTTGGTGGTGAGGAAGGCCGAAAAACGCTGTTCGAAATCGGCGTCCTGCTGTCGGAGCGTTATCGCCATCGCGCTTCAGCCTCTGTGCAGGGGGCGCGAGGTGGCTTCCCAGGAGCCGCCGATATCGGCAAGCCTGGCCTCGATGCATTCGACGTCAAGCATAATGGTGCCGCCGCCCGAAAAGATCAGCTCGATGATGCCGGCCGGCTTGCTGATGGCGATGAAGCTGACCGCCAGCAGCGACAGCACCTCGGCCGGCTTGTCGCGCGCAATGCCGTTGGTCTTGGCGCCGAGCACGCGATCGAAATGCAAGACACTCTGGCGCCGTTCATTGTGCTGGCGGAACAAGCCGGATTTCGCTTCCCAGACGAAGCGGTTCATGGTCAGCACGAAGCGCTTGGCCGCCGGCAGATATTCGAGGTCGGAGACCTTCATCACGGCGTCCTGGACATGCGCCGAGACGATGCTCAGATCCTGGTCGTCGAGCGCGATGAGCTTGAGAGCTGCCATGCGGAATGCGCACCCTGAACGTTGACAATTCAACGTTCTGTTATGCGGTCTTTCCGCTCGGCGCAACCGCTGGGAAAGAATGCTGCGAAGCGTCAGCCCGAAATGCGCTCGATCACCGCGCCGCAACCGGAGAGCTTCTCTTCCAGCCTCTCGAAGCCGCGATCAAGGTGATAAACGCGGTTGACCGTGGTCTCGCCTTCGGCCGCAAGGCCGGCGATGACCAGCGACACCGAGGCGCGCAGGTCGGTCGCCATGACGGGAGCGCCCTTGAGTCTGGCGACGCCGTCGACGATCGCCGTCTGGCCGGAAAGGGTGATGTGGGCGCCGAGGCGCGCGAGCTCCTGCACATGCATGAAGCGGTTTTCGAAGATCGTCTCGGTGATGCGCGATTTGCCCTTGGCCATGGTCATTAGGCCCATGAACTGCGCCTGCAGGTCGGTCGGGAAGGCGGGGAAGGGGGCGGTGGTCACGTCGACCGGCGCAATGCCGGTGCCGTTGCGCTTGACGCGGATGCCCTCATTGGTCGGCGTGATCTCGGCCCCGGTCTCGACAAGCACGTCAAGCGCGGTCTGCAACAGGTCTGGACGGGCGCCAGCGAGCATCACGTCGCCGCCGGTCATGGCGACGGCCATGGCATAGGTGCCGGTCTCGATGCGGTCGGGGATGACGCGCACGCGCGCCCCCGACAGCGCCTCGACGCCGTGGATGGTGACGGTCGAGGTGCCGGCGCCGTGGATCTTGGCGCCCATGGCGATCAGGCATTCGGCGAGATTGACGATTTCCGGCTCGCAGGCGGCGTTCTCCAGCACCGTCTCGCCCTTGGCGAGCGAGGCCGCCATCATCAGCACATGGGTGGCGCCGACCGAGACCTTCGGGAACACGTAGCGATTGCCGATGAGGCGGCCATTCCGGGTCTTGGCGATGACATAGCCATTGTCGACGTCGAGTTCCGCGCCGAGAACCTGCAGGCCCTCGAGGAACAGGTCGACCGGGCGCGTGCCGATGGCGCAGCCGCCGGGCAGCGACACCTTGGCCTCGCCCATGCGGGCAAGCAACGGCCCGATTACCCAGAAGGAAGCGCGCATCTTCGAAACCAGCTCGTAGGGAGCGGTGGTGTCGACGATGTTGCGGGCGGAAAAATTGATGGTGCGCGAATAACCTTCCTGCTGCTTTTCGCGCCGGCCGTTGACGGAATAATCGACGCCGTGATTGCCGAGGATGCGGATCAGTTGTTCGACATCGGCCAGATGCGGCACGTTTTCCAGCGTCAGCGTGTCGTCGGTGAGCAGTGAGGCGATCATCAGCGGCAATGCCGCGTTCTTGGCGCCCGAGATCGGAATGGTGCCGGCAAGCTCGTTGCCGCCGACAATTCTGATGCGATCCATGAGAAAACGTCCCCTCGGCCCGAACAGGCCGCTTCAATCGGTTTGAGTGTGCCCGGCTTAGACTATTGGCCGGCTTGGTTCAAGAAATAGGATTTTCCTAAAACCGGACCGACTGTGGCCGGCCAGTATGGCTGATTTGGTCAGTCCTTGTGCATTTTTCCTGCAGCCGGCAACTCTTCCGGCCGATCGTCGGGATCGCCAGCGCGCTGTTCGTCAGCGTCGCCGGCGCGTTGCTTGTGAACGTCGCCAGTGCGCTGCTTGTCACGGTCGCGGGCGCGCTGCTTGTTAGCGTCGCCAACCCGTCGCGAACGTGCCTGCATCTTGCGCTTCTGCAAATTGGCGCGCAGCGCCTCGGCCAGCCGGTCCTTGCGCTCGCCGCCGCCTTTTTTCGGTGGATTTGCCTTGTCGTCCATCGTCCATTCCTGACCGGCGGTCAGCCGGCCGCGATTCCGCAATGGCTAGCATTTTCGCGCGGCCATGTCATGAAAGCGGGCCGAAAGTCGGGTTCATCCTGTGGATCAGCCGCCCATGCCGCCCCAAACCGCATAATTGCCGGCGGGAATCACATGCGACGCTTTGGGTTTTTCTTGGCCTTGCGCTTACCGGTTCGATATGGCAGAAGCGCCGCCATCGCAGGCTGCGGTAGCTCAGTGGTAGAGCACTCCCTTGGTAAGGGAGAGGTCGAGAGTTCAATCCTCTCTCGCAGCACCAGCCTATCCCGTTGAATTTGCTGAAGCTCTTGAGAGCCAAAAGTCTGCGTCCGTCTTTCGCTCCGATTTCAAGACATGGCTATCGTCAAAGTCCACGAGCACGGGGTAAGCGATAGTCCCGCCCGTCGGGACGCTCATCTGCCGGACGCCGAAACGGTTCGTTCAGCCACATAGTCGAGCGAGAAAATGCCGGCGCCGCGCGTCAGCACGAGGAGCAGCAACGAGGCCCACAACAGGTGCTCGGCCCAGTTCTCCGGATAGACGAAGATCTGGATAACGGAGACGACGCCGAGCAGCATCAGGGCCGTCAGGCGCGAGAACAGTCCAAAAAAGATCAACACCGAGCCTGTGATTTCGGCCGTTGTCGCCAATGGCGCCGCTATCGAGGGATCGATGAACGGCAGGTTGTATTCGTTTGCGAACAACTGCAGCGTCACTGGCCACGAGGCGAGCTTGCTCTGGGCCGATTGCCAGAAGACATGCGCCACCGCCACGCGCGCAGCGAGTTGGACCAGCGAAAATGGAATATGTTCGGGCAGCTTGATGGCGCGCCTGTAGAGGCCGACAAGGCCGGCCGGCATGGATGAGGAATGTTCTGATGCTGCGCTCATGACTGTCTCCATGTGTTTGAGAGGAAATTCGCGGCGACGCGCACATTGGTGACGAGACCGTCGCCGAACAGACGCATAAGGGCGGAAACCAGATCGAAGGCAGGGTCGAGGGCCAACGCACGGCCGGTGGCATGCTCAAGGCCGAGACCATGCTTCAGCGAATGCCAGAAGGCGAGGCTCGCACGGTCGAGCAGAGCAAGTCGCACGTTATCCCCCGACCGCCACAACGCCACGCGTTCGGGGCGCCTTGTCCAGGCGCTGTTCTGGTCGACGGGTCCTTCCTGCTGATGCGCAGTCCATATCGAAAGGATCGACCAGTGCGAAATGATCAGCCGCAACGAAGGCTGCAACACGATATCTGGCGACGGGCCGAACTCGGTGTTGTCGTATTCGGCGAGGCTGCGGGGCTGCGACGAAGGTGCATCGAGCGCCTCGGCGATGGCCCATTCGAGCCGCGCCGTTTCGGCAACGATCGGCATGTCGGACAGCGTGTCGGTTGATTTGAGGAAGCGCGGGAAGCCGGCGCCATAGCGCGCCAGCCGCGATTCCGTTGGCGGATGGCGTCGAATGAACTCGCTCGCCGCGTAGCGGAAGAAACGTTCGTCGACCAGGCGAACCGTGACTGGAAAAACCGCCATCAGCACAGCTGTCAGCGAGCTGCGGGTGTTGTTCTGGTAGATGCGCAGGCGGGCTAGCGGATCGGCCTTTCCCGCGGTCAGCAATCTCGCCGCGATCGTTGGACCCTTGGCCAGCACCGAGCGCGCCATCGTGGTCTGCAGGTGCTCAAGCGGCAGCATGGTATTCCTCCTCGAGCGGAGGCAGCGCCAGGGAGACGGATGGTCTCGCGGTTCTGGCAGCCGCGAACGCCGCAAGGACGGGCATGCTGGTTGTCGTTTCGGCTTCGATCGGCAGGCGGATCGGCGTCGCTCGGACTTCTGCCGTTTGCTCGCGCCGCACCGCCTGCTTGCGGCTGAACATGATCGATGCGGTCAGCATGTCGGCCCACATCGCTTCGCCCAGCAGCACGTCGAGAACGGGAACGTCGGTGTCCCACTCGATCAATGTCGGGCGCGGCCCAAGCCGATCCACGGCATGCTGGTAGAGCGCCCAGACGACCGGCGGCACGCGCGAGCCATGATCGTCGATCAGCACGGTGTCGGTTCCGACCTTGTTGGTCGCATGGCCGGCGAGATGGATCTCGCCGATAGCCTCTTCAGGCAGCGCGTCGATGAATGCCTTGGCGTCATATTGCAGGTTGTGCGCGGAGACCTGGACATTGTTGACGTCGAGCAGCAGGCCGCAGCCGGTTCGCGCTACGAGCGCCGCCAGGAACTCGGCCTCGTTCATCGAGGAGTCCGCGAATGCCAGGTAGGCCGACAGGTTCTCGATCAGCACGCGTCGCTTCAGCGTGTCCTGAACTGTCTCGACGTTGCGGGCAACGATCGCCAGCGCCTCTTCGTCATAGCGCAACGGCAGAAGATCGTTGAGATAGGCCCCGTCGGCGACGCTCCAGGCAAGGTGCTCGGAAACCAGATCGGGCTGAAAGCGCTCGCAGACCTTGCGCAGCCTTTCGAGATGGTCGCGATCCAGGCCTTGCGCGCTGCCCAGCGATAGACCGACGCCATGCACGGACAGCGGGTAGGTCTGGCGCAGTCTTTCCAGCGCCTGGACGCCCGCGCCGTCGCCCATGTAGTTCTCGGCGTGGACCTCGAGCCAGCCTGCGGACGGGCGCCGCGTCAGCATCTCCGCGATGTGGGGCGAGCGAAGACCGATGCCCGCCGATGCGGGGATAGCGAGTGGCGAAAACATATTGGACATCGGTCTCCTCCTTCTGGTCTGATTGCTCGAGGTGGAAAGTCGGCTAGTCCTTGGGCTTGTCGCTGCCCCCGGAAATCTTCGCGCAGCTGCCGGCCGGCACGTAGAGCCAGGAGTCGGGCTGGTTGTCGGCGGTGGAAGTGCCGGCGCATGAATGCGTCGCGGTCTGGCAGTCGTTCTGGCCTGCCTTGACGACGCCGTAGCACTTCTCGAAGGCGAAGCCGGGCTTGGCGGCGGGGCCGCTATATGCCGCCGTGGCGGCGAGCGAGGTGGCGGCCGCGAGGGCCGAGCCGATAAGGGTCTTGGTGTTGATCACAGGCTTGTCTCCTGGTTGGCGTTTCGACGGAAAGACCGGCCCTGAGGCCCGTCTGCAGATCAGTTTCCACGATCGCCATGCCGAGCTGAAATGCTGTCTCGGCATGGAATTGATAAGCGGGCCACGATGTGCCGAGGGCGGCGCGAAAAGGCCCTCCGGCCGGGAACCGGAGGGCCTGGCGCCTGCATACGGGAGTATGCGAAGCAGGCGCGGCTAGGCGGGAGGAAAGCGCCTAGATGTATTGGGTTCTGCAGTCGCTGGCCGGGCGCTCGTCGGTGCTGGAAAGATCAGCCGCAAGCCAGTCTTCGGCACATTGCCGTCCCCTGTCGCGAATGTCGGTCAGCTCGCCCCAATCGATCCAGGGCCTCACAAGCAGCGGAGCTCCAGCTCGATAGTGGCTGTCGAAGATGCTGTGAACCGGGGCGCATCCGGTCGCGCATTGGGCGGCGCCGGGGCTGCGATCCGGACAGCGCGCCATGAATATCGACGGCTTGCCGCTGACCACCACACGATGGCAGGCTCCGATTGATGCCGCAGGCGGCAATTGCGAGATGTCGCCGTCGCCCCAATAGAGATCGCCATCGATCTCAATGGCCGGCGAAAGGAACGGAACAGCCGCTGCCGCCACGATCGCGTTTATCGACAACTGTTCGTCCGAGAATATCTTCACCGCATCTGTGCGGGCGTTGACGGCCACGACGCGCAGCTTCACCGGGCAGTCTTCGTCGCGGATAGGCTGAAGCTCGATCGACTGTTCCAGCATCGATCTAAGCAGGCTCGTTCTGTCGATGGCGAACATCGAGGCATGGCTGACGCGCCGCCAGAAATTGGCGAGCGCCGTCCGCGCGCCGCGCCTTCCGCCGATGGTCAGCCCATAAGCAAAGACCGCCGCCTGCATCGCTGCAAAGCCCGACGCGGTAACGCCGCTCACGCTGCAGTTCGGCTCGTCCAGCAGCCGATCGAGCACACCCCAGACGAAAGCGGCATGCGCGTCGTTTGCCAGCACGATGTCGATCGTCCGGCCCTCGACATTAGGATCCGTCACTGACGTGATAAGATCCGTCGCTGACGTGATCGATTGGACTGTGCTCGCTGCGCACTGGGCAAGCATGGCCAGGTCTCCATCCCAAGGTCGCCAGCAAGGGCGATTGGAGAGAGACTGCCGCATCTTCTTGTTCAGCCGAAATGCCAAGGTGGCATGAAGTCCATAGGCAGATTGCATTGGCTGCTGGCCCCGCGCGCGACAATCTTCATCCCGATCAGGCTGGCGCCGTTGCCGGAGCCGCGCCTGGAAGGGAGATGAATGATGAGAAGACAACTTGCCTGTGTGGCTGTGCTTGCAGTTTGTCTTGGCGTGAGCCCGGCGTCCGCCGACCCGTTCAGCGACCTCGCTGCATTCCCGACCTTCTATGCAGACTCCACAATGAAGACGATGAAACCGATGGCCGGGTTCAAGAAGGCCTGGTTCGCTCTGTCAAAGCATGACCGAGTCAAGATGACGAAGGCGTGCAACGCAAACCCCACGCACAATACTGCGCCAACGTGCTTGTTTTGGGCGGAGCCAATTAGCGGCGCACGCCCGGAATGCAGAACCGGCATAAACCCCATTCGCAGATGGCATTGGCGAATTGAGCGCCGGATGAAGCAAGGTCCACCTCGGCAAGCGGGAACAATAGAGTTCCAAAATGCTGCCGGTCATCAACGCAGTCGTCAAAGGGGCGATTGCACAACTCCGGAGAAGGATCCCACCATGAATATCAAAGCCATCTGCATCGGCGCATTTGCACTTTCCATGCTCGGCGGCGCTGCGTTCGCCGGCGCGCTCGACGAGCCGTCCAACATGCAGCCCTTCTTCACCGACGCCAGCATGAAGACGATGAAGCCCAAGGCTGAATTCAAGGCCGCCTGGGACGCGATGTCGAAGGACAAGCAGGGCGCGATGATGAAGGAGTGCCAGGATGCGGCGATGAGCAAGCCGCACGCCGAATTCTGCGCCAACCTCCAGGCGCTCGGCGGCGCCAACTGAGCGCTCGACAACCGTTTCGGGCAACATCGGACGGCGGCACGATGGCGAGCAGCTTGCTCGCCATCATCCTTTTGAGAAAGCGAGGGCATTCGCCGGAAGCTCATCATGACCGATTGCTATCGACTTTATACCCCCCGTGCATTGGCGTGATGGAATGCATTGCGGCAGGGTTCGAGCCTGCAGATGCAGTTGAGGGACGACCCGCATGGACATACATCACATTCGCTATTTCCTGGCCGTCTGCGAGACCCGGAATTTCACGCGCGCAGGCGAGAAGTGCAACGTTACCCAGCCGGCGCTCTCGCGCGCCATCCAGCAGCTCGAGGATGAGGTCGGCGGACTGTTGTTTCGCCGCGAGCGGAATCTGACGCACCTCACCGATTTGGGCGCTTTGCTCCGCCCCAGATTTCAGCAGATCCTCGATGAGGTGACCGGCGTTCGCCAGGAGGCGTCGAGATTCCTTTGCCTGGAGAATGCAAATCTCAAGGTTGGGGTGATGTGCACGATCGGTCCGCGGCGATTCACCGGGCTGCTGACGGACTTCAACCGACGCCAACAGGGCATCCAGCTGCAGCTTGTCGAGGGGGTGCCGGCGTCCCTGTCGCAGCTGCTGGAAGCGGGTGAGATCGATGTCGCCATCATGGCGTCGAGCAACAGTTTTCCGGAAAGGTTCGATGTCACGCCCCTCTATCGCGAGCGGTTCGTGCTCGCGTTTCCCAACGGGCACCGGCTGGCCCGAAACGACAATGTCGCCATCTCGGAGCTCGACGGCGAGAACTATCTCAGGCGCCTGAACTGCGAGTATCGCGACTATCTTGCGGGCCTTTGCAATGAACGTGGCGTCAAGCTCAGGATCTCCTACGCCAGCGAGCGCGAAGACTGGATTCAAAACATGGTCTCCGGCGGGCTGGGCATCTGCTTCATCCCGGAGTTCAGCGCCGTCATCCCGGGATTGCAGGTCAGGCCCGTCATAGATCCGGAGGTTTGGCGAGAGGTATCGCTTGTCGTCGTGGCCGGGCGCCGGTTCTCGCCGGCCACATCAACCTTCGTCAACAGCGTCAAGGCGCATAGCTGGCCGGAAAGCGGCATCGATCTGGTTAGGAAAACGGCTGCATAGCAAGTCGAAGAAAAGAACCGACGCCATGGTCTGTCGTGGCGCGGATTGCTGCGCCGGTATGATGAACCACGATAGTTTTCAGGTATCGATTTAAGAGCCAGTCAGCATTTCTCTTTCGAGGAGGCTCCGGTCACTCTCCTCGTCATGCCCCGCCTCCCGCGATTGGGCACCGACAAAGGAGAAATACGACATGGCTACCAAGAAACTCAACCTTGCGTTCGCGCTGGGCATGCTGTCCGCGACCGTTGCACTTTCCCCGGCCCCGGCTTTCGCCGGCGACTGCCCTGCCGGCCAGGCCGCCACCACCGATGTCCAGGAACATCCAAGCAAGCCGGTCGGCGTGACCGACACGGTGCTTTCCGCAATCGATCTGAGCAGCAAGGGCGAGGCCTGGAAAGGCAACATGCTGCGCCTTCGCAAGCTCGTCGTTCAGCCCGGCGGTGTCGTGCCGTGGCATGAGCACAATGTCCGCCCTGCCAACATTATAGTCGTCGAAGGCTCGATCACTGAATACGCCAGCACCTGCAAGGTCGGCATCGAGCATCCGGCCGGCGACGCGACCGCCGAGTTCGGCCAGCTCGCCCACTGGTGGAAGAACAACGGCAAGGTCCCGGCCGTCCTCTATTCCGCCGACGTCCTGCCGCCGGCGATGCACAACGATCACATGATGTAAGCCGCTCGTCGCGGTGAAGATATCCATCAGAAACCAACAGCCCGTCCTCGGGCGATTGCCTGAGGACGTGGCAACGGAGCCCGTCATGACGACCAGTGAGCATTCCGAACCGACGCGGCTTCGCATGGCGGCCGCGGATAGCTGGCGCTTCGGCCTGATCGCGCTGATTGCGTTCCTGACGCTCGTCGATCTGTTCGCCACCCAAGCCATCCTGCCGTCGCTGGTGGTGAAATTCGGCGTCAGCCGCGCCACCATGGGCTTTGCCGTCAACGCCAGCACCTTCGGCATGGCGGTGGCCGGGATTGCCGTCGCTCTCTTTGGGCGCGGCATCGACCGCCGCAACGGCATCTGGATCAGCCTGGCCATCCTGGCGATCCCGACGGCGCTGCTGTCGCAGACGGACAATATTGTGGTCTTCGCGCTGCTGCGCGTGGTGCAAGGCCTTTGCATGTCGACTGCGTTCACGCTCACCATGGCCTACCTGGCGGAGCATTTTTCGGCGCGGCAGACGACGAGCGCGCTTGCGGCCTATGTGACGGGGAATGTTGCCAGCAACTTTTTCGGCCGGTTGATGTCGGCGGCCGTCGCCGACACGTTCGGCATCTCCACCAACTTTCTGACCTTCGCCGCGCTTAATCTGCTCGGCGCCGCCCTTGTCTGGTTCACGTTGCAAAAGACCTCATCCATGATGCGCGCGGACGCGGGAGAGGGGCTCGCCCGCGCCGCCTGGAAAGCCCCGTTGCGGAACGCCGAGCTGCGTGCCTGCTTTGCGATCGGCTTTTTGATCCTGTTCGTCTTTATCGGCACGTTCACCTATGTGAATTTTCAGCTTGTCGCGGTGCCGCTTTCGCTGACCCCCATGGCGCTTGGCGCAGTCTATTTCGTCTTTTTGCCATCAATGCTGACCACTCCGCTCGCCGGGCGCGTAGCCTTAGGCCTTGGCCCGAGAATGGGGGTGGGCGCGACGCTTGGGCTGGCGATCATTGGTTTGCTTCTGCTGCTCGCACCCAGCCTTCCGGTCGTCCTCGCCGGGATGGCGCTGGTTGCCGTCGGCACCTTCCTGGCTCAAGCGATAGCCACGGGACATGTCAGCCGGACCGCCTCGCGCGATCGCGCCGCCGCGAGCGGCATCTATCTCGCGTCCTACTACGCGGGCGGGCTCGCCGGCAGCTTCCTCATCGGACAGATCTACGACCGTGTCGGCTGGACCGCATGCGTGATCGTGCTGGCCGCGGTTCTCGCCAGTGCGATCGCGATCGCGCGCGTGCTGCAAACGCCGAAGGCCTGAGACCTAAAATCGAAACTTAGTTGTCCAACCAAGGAGACCGACATGACCAACCATCTCAAAGCTCTGTTTGCAGGCGCCGCCATGCTGATGTCTGCTGCCCTCCCGGCTGCGGCTTCGGACGGCGTCGTCACCGTCAAGAGCGACTATTCCGTCGCTGAAACCGTCGCCCGCATCAAGAAGGACGTGCTCAAGAAAGGCATCAAGTTCTTCGGCGTCATCGACCAGGCACAGCTTGGCAAGAATGCGGGCAACGACGTCAGGCCGTCGCGGCTCGTCATGTTCGGTAATCCGGCGCTCGGCACCACCTTCATCACCTCCAATCCCGAAGCCGGGCTCGACTGGCCTGTGAGAGTGTTGGTTTACCAGAGCGCCGACGGCTCGGTTTACGCCGCCTACAGCGATTTCGACTGGATCGCCAAGCGGCACGGCATCACCGACCGCACCGCGCAGTTCAAGATGGCGACGGAAGTCATCCAGTCGGTGACCTCAACCGTCAAGAAGAACTGAATGCGCAAAAGCATTGCCCGGACACGCAAGGCACGCTGCCTTGCCCGGCGACCCTATTCGGCGGCGGACAACGCTTTAGCCCGCTCGCCGAACCATTTCTTCTGCGTGGCCTCTCGCACCAATGCGCCGACCGCGGGCGAATGCCTGCGGCCGCGCACCGTGACGAGATTGACCTCCCGCCAGAATTCCGGCTCCGTGATCGGCAGAGGCACCACGCCAGGATGCTTGGCGGTATGCTCGGGCATGAAGCCGAAGCCGAGCCCGGCGGCGATCATCGCCAATGTCCAGTCGTCACGATCGCTCCAGTATACCGGGCTGACCGTGACGCCTTGTTCGGCAAGGATGGCATCCGCGTAGCCGGCGAACTCGCAATTGTTGCGATGGATGTAGCTTTCGTTGCTCATATCCTTCACCCGCACCGCGCGCTGATTGGCAAGCGATGGGTCAGGTGAACAGCCATCACCATCTGCTCCTGGAAAAGCGGCAGGGCGTGCACTTCTTCGTCGGGGCGTCTGAAGGCAACGCATAGATGGCAGCCTCGAGCTCACCCTCGATCAGCCTTCTCCTGAGGCTTGCCGCGTCCGCATCGCAAAGATGCAGCTCGACGCCCGGGTGGTGCGCGCGCACGGCCGCGATGAGCTCGATGATCTCGTCCGGAGCGATGGTGCTCATGATGCCGACCTTGAGCGGCATCTTCTTCAGGCTCACATATTGCTCGGCAATCTGCTTTGCCTGGCGAGAGTTCTCGAAGACTCCCTCGAGAAGGTCTCAACCATGCGGCCGAGCTCGGTGAGGTGAGTGAAACGGCGCTCGCGGTGGAAAAGCGGCTCGCCGAATTCATCTTCCAGGAGTTTGATGGCGCGCGACAGCGCCGGCTGCGTGACATTGCACTGCTCGGCCGCCCGCGTGAAATTCAGTTCCTTGGCAACGGCCAAGAAGTATCGGACCTGGCTGATCTCCACTGCACGCTCCCTCACTGGACGTGCATACGGCACGGCCCGGGTGCCATGCAATCTTACTAGCTGCCCTGACGTCAAACAACCCGAGCGGTCGATCGACCTCCACAGCCGACGATCTGACCGTCAGCTATCGAATCCATGTCTCAACGGCATTTCCGCAGCTTGCGGCGGTTCACCATACTCATCGTCAGATCCAGAGCCGGCCCGCACCCCGTCGCTCGTAGCGCAATCGGAAGGACAAGACGATGCTCAAAGGCAAGACAGCGCTCATCACCGGTTCGACCAGCGGCATCGGGCAAGGCATTGCCGAAGCCTTCGCGGCCAAGGGCTGCAACATCGTTCTGAACGGCTTTGGCGACGCCGCCGAGATCGAACGCCTGCGGGCCAAGCTTGCGGCCGATCATCAGGCCGCCGTTCGATACGACAATGCCGACATGAGCAAAGGCGACGCCATCACGGCGATGATGGACAAAGCCATCGCCGAGTTCGGCGCCGTCGACATACTGGTTAACAACGCCGGCATTCAGCATGTCGCGCCGATCGACGACTTCCCGATCGAGAAATGGGAAGCGGTGGTGGCGATCGATCTCATGTCTTCATTCTATACGATCCGGCGCGCCTTGCAGGCGATGAAGGCGCGCAAATGGGGCCGCATCATCAACGTGGCCTCGGCGCACGCGCTCGTCGCATCACCCTATAAATCCGCCTATGTCGCTGCCAAGCACGGTGTCGCCGGCCTGACCAAGGCAGTCGCGCTGGAGGTTGCCGAACAGGGCATCACAGTCAACGCCGTTTGCCCCGGCTACGTGCTCACGCCGCTGGTCGAGAAGCAGATACCGGATACCGCCAAGGCGCGCGGCATCACCGAGCAGCAGGTGATCAAGGATGTTCTGTTGGCAGCGCAGCCGACCAAGCAGTTCGTCACGGTCGAGCAGGTTGCCGCGCTTTGCCTGTTCCTGGCTTCGGACGACGCGGCTTCGATCACCGGCGCCGTGATGCCGATCGAAGGCGGTTGGACTGCTCACTAGACCCGCACGAGGAGCGAAGGCGATGAACAAGATCACGCAAAACCTGTCCGCCCCGCAAGCAGGACCGGCGATCGGCCACCAGGGCGAAGTCAAGCGTCAGACCGTTCTTGTCCTTCAAGGCGGAGGCGCGCTCGGCGCCTACCAGGCCGGCGTCTACCAGGCGCTGGTCGAGGGTGGCATCGAACCGGACTGGGTCATCGGCACGTCCATCGGCGCCATCAACGCCGCGCTGATTGCTGGAAACGAGCCCCGCGTGCGTCTCGCCAGGCTCCAGGAATTCTGGGACGGCGTCAGCCGCAGCAGTCCGTTCGACGAGTTTTTCCGGATGATGGTTCCAAGCAACATCTTTGCCAATATGGGCACGGTGATGCGCGGCATCCCGGGTTTCTTCGAGCCGAACCCAAGCGCCATGTTCGGAGTCAACCGCGAGGTCGGTGTCGAGAACGCATCCTATTACACCACGGATCCGCTCAAGAGGACGCTGAGCAATCTGATCGACTTCGACTATCTCAACGGGCGCCACACGCGGCTGACGGTCGGCGCGGTCAACGTCAACACCAGCGAGCTCAAATATTTCGACACGCGCGAGATGATCCTGTCGGCGGCGCATGTCATGGCGTCGGGTGCCTTGCCGCCGGCGTTTCCGGCAGTCTGCATCGACGGCGAGCCCTATTGGGACGGCGGCATCTATTCGAACACGCCCATCGAGGTCGTGCTGGACGAGCGCCCTCGGCGCGACGCGCTGATCTTTGCCGTCAACATGTGGCAGCCCCGCGCCAACGAGCCGAAATCGATCTGGCAGGTCATGGGGCGACAGAAGGACCTTCAATACGCCAGCCGCGGCCGGAGCCACGTTGCACGGCAGGAGCAACTGCATCGGTTGCGGCATGTCGTGCGCGAACTGGGAAGGCTCGTGCCGGAGGAGCGTCGCGAGGATCCGATGTTCAAGGAGCTCGCCTCCTATGGCTGCCCGTCGGTCATGCATCTCGTTCGCCTGCTTTCGCCGCGACTGGACGGCGAGGACCACACCAAGGACATCGACTTCACCCGCTCGGGCATACGCACGCGCTGGCAGGCAGGATACGAGCATGGGCAGCGCGTCCTCGCTGACAAGCCCTGGGAATGCGAGGTCGACATGCTGCAAGGCATCGTGATCCACGAATCCCAAGAGTGATGTGCCGCGCCGAGCAAGATACGGAGACCACCGATGCAGATTGTCACCCCCGGCATGCGGTTGATCCCGGAAGCCGTGCTCGCCAACAATGCTGCGCTGTTCCGCACGATCCCGGAGACTCCCTCGCACGCGGACAAGTCATTGCACCGCGTGATCATTGTAGGCGGTGGCGCGGGCGGCCTGGAACTGGCGACGCGCCTCGGCCGCAAGTTCGGCAACCGGCGGCTTTCCGTCACGCTTGTCGACCGAAACCGCACCCATATCTGGAAGCCGCTGTTGCATGAGGTGGCATCCGGCGCCTTGAGCGCATCACACGATGCGGTCGAATACATCGCCCATGCCAGCCGCCACGGCTACCGATACCGCATTGGCGAGGTCGTCGGCATCGATCGTGCCAAACGCCAGGTTTTCGTTGCGCCCAGCTTCGACGATGACGGTCGCCAGGTCATCCCGCCGCGCGTTCTGGGCTACGACACGCTGGTCATGGCCGTCGGCAGCGTGACCAATGACTTCGGCACACCAGGCGCCGCGCGCCATGCCATTTCGCTCGACACCGCGGAACAGGCCGCCCGCTTCAACAAGCGCATGATCGACGCCTGCCTGCGCGCCAATGCGCAGTATGAGCAGCTTTCACCCGGTCAGCTCCATTGCGTCATTGTCGGCGCCGGCGCCACCGGCGTCGAGCTGGCAGCGGAACTTCACAAGTCGATGCGCGAGATTGCGTCGCATAATCTCGACAACATCGATTTCGAAAGGCTGATCCGCATCACCATCGTCGAAGCCGGACCGAGGATCCTGCCTGCGCTGCCTGAGCAGATGGCGCGCGCCACGGCACGCTTGCTGATCAAGTTGGGCG
Source organism: Mesorhizobium sp. CA6 (assembly GCF_020165035.1). Taxonomy (NCBI): domain Bacteria; kingdom Pseudomonadati; phylum Pseudomonadota; class Alphaproteobacteria; order Hyphomicrobiales; family Phyllobacteriaceae; genus Mesorhizobium; species Mesorhizobium sp. CA6. The sequence goes on from NZ_JAIUHI010000005.1 coordinate 286,423, forward strand.
TGCAGATACGCTGCGGGATCAAGGTCACTGAAGTGACCGAAGACGGTATACGGCTCGGCGACAAGCTCTTTGTGCCTGCCGAACTGGTCGTCTGGGCGGCCGGTATCAAGGCGCCGGATTTCCTGAAGGGTCTCGAAGGTCTCGAAACCGATCGCATCAACCGCCTGATCGTCGATGAAACCTTGCGCACGGTCGCAGACGAGAATGTGTTCGCGATTGGCGACTGCGCGAACTGCGTTCTCCCGGGCGAAGAAAACGCCTTGCCGCCGCGCGCCCAGACAGCCCATCAGCAGGCTCACCACATGGCCAAGGTGATTGCGGCGCGTCTCGCGGGGCGGGCCCCGCCGGCATATCGCTACCGCGACTATGGCTCCCTCGTCTCACTCGCCGACCACGGTGCGTTCGGCAGCCTGATCGGGGGACTGAAGATCGAAGGTCTCGTTGCAAGGCTCGTCTATCGCGCGCTGCACAAGCTGCATCTCACGGCGGTGCACGGCCTGGCGCAGACAACGCTGGCTTCGATCGGCGAGATGATCGTCAGGCGCGCCAGACCGCGCATCAAGCTTCATTAGAGCGGCGGAGGCGATGGCGATGGAAAAGTATGACGTCGTGATCCTGGGCGGCGGCAATGCCGGAATGGGCGTGACGGTTGCGACGCGCGCCGCCGGACTTTCCGTCGCCATGATAGAGGCTCGCGATCTTGGCGGCACCTGTCCCAATCGCGGCTGCACGCCGAAGAAGGTGCTGGTCGCGGCAGCCCACGCGCTCGACGAGATCGCAAGGGCCAGAGATCATGCAATAAGGATCGAACCGCCGCGGCTCGATTGGCGAGGCTTGATCGAGCGGGAAAAGGACATCATCAGAGACATCCCGTCCCGACTGTCCGGTTTGATGGCCAAGCGAGGCGTCGACGTCATCTACGGCGAGGCCGCATTTGTCGCCAGCAACGCCATCCGCGTCGGCGGTCGAGAATTCGAGGCCAGGAACATCGTCATCGCCACCGGCTCGAAGCCGCGCCCAATGCCGATTCCCGGCTCGGAATTCCTGACGACATCGGACGATGTGCTGAGCGATCCGGCGCTGCCTCGCGCCGTGGTGTTCATTGGCGGTGGCGTTATCGCTTTCGAGCTGGGTCACGTCTATGCGCGCGCCGGCGTCGAAGTCACCATCCTCGAGGCGCTGCCGCAGCTTCTGGGAAGCTTCGACGTGGATGCCGTTGCTCAGCTCCTTGGCGAGAGCGAGCGCCTGGGTATCAGCATTCATACCAAGGCCTGGGTCAAGAAGATCGAGGAGGTCGACGGGCGAATGCGGGTGAGCTTCGCGAAGGATGGCGCCGAATACCGGGTGGACGCAGATCGGGCCGTCAATTGCGCCGGGCGCGTTGCCAATGTCGAGGGCCTCGATCTCGGCGCCGGCGTCATCGTGCATCGCGAAGGCCGCATCGAGATCGACGATCATCTGAGGTCCCGTTCCAATCCGGACGTCTATGTCTGCGGGGACGCGGTCTGGAATTCTCCGCAGCTTTCGCCGATAGCGACCTACGAGGGCGGCATCGTCGGCCGCAATATCGTCGACGGCCCGAAACATCGGCCCGACTACAGTCACATACCTGCCTCGCTCTACAGCATTCCGGCCGTGGCAACCGTCGGTTTGACCGAGGCCAAGGCGAGGGAACGCGGCTTCATCATCAAAGTCCGCTCGAACGACATGCAAGGCTGGCTTTCGGCCAGGACTTACGCCGAGCCGGTAGCGTGGTCGAAGATCATCGTCGAGGAAACGACAGACAGGATCCTTGGGGCTCACCTGGTCGGCCATGCCGGCGAAGAGCTGATCCACACATTTGCGCTCGCGATGAAGCACGGCATCACGGCACGAGAGCTGTCTGAGATGGTCTGCGCTTTCCCGACCTTCACGGCGGATATCAGGAACATGATGTAACGCGTCGCCTCGGGTCAGCGAAGAAGACACAGATCTGGCATGTGTCGATGCAGGTGGGGCATCAAATCCATGCAGGAAAAACATGGCAACTGCCGAGGGGTTACGGTGATAGGCTGTGTGCGAGGTATGAAAGTGCAGACATGGCCGCCGACGACCAGGCAATGACATTCGAGCAGTCCGTGCAGGCAGCCATCGAGCTTGATGCGCCTCTCAATGAACGGCTGGCGGTGGTTGCCGCGGCGGTCCGCCGCCTAAACTCGGAGTTCGCGGACGCTGTAGATCGGCTGGTGGAACGCCTGGAGAAGCAGGGTGCCGGAGCGGCGGCGCCAAAGCCCGGCGATGTCATGCCGCCATTCCTGCTGCCTGACGACGAAGGCAGGCTGGTTGGCCTGGCCGACATCCTGCTCCAAGGGCCCGCTGTGATCACCTTCCAGCGCGGGCATTGGTGCCCTTACTGCCGTTTGAACGCGATCGGCATCGTCGAAGCGCAGCAGGAGATCGCGGCATTGGCCGGGCAAATCGTGGCGATCATGCCCGAGCGAGGCAAATTCGCCAGGGCCATGAAGGCCGCGGTTGGCGCAAGCTTCCCCTTCCTGACCGATATGGACAATGGCTACGCCCTGTCTCTTAACCTGGCAATATGGATCGGAACCGAGATGGAGCGGTTGATGGGCGTTGCCTATGACCTCCCAAGCTACCAGGGCAATTCCAGCTGGTTCCTGCCGATCCCGGCCACATTCGTCGTCGGAACCGACGGGATCATTACCGATCGCTTTGTCGATCCGGACTACCGCCGTCGCATGGACATCGACGACCTGATCGCGGCGCTCACGCGGGCTCGCTGACGCCGAAGGATGACCAGTCGGCCGCTCTCAAGAGATTGAGCAGCGTCGTCGCGACAGGCGCGCGCTGCCTGCCGGCGACCGCATAAACTGAAACGATCCGCGAGACGTCCAGATCGCGAAGTTTGAGCCGGCGGATGTTCGAGGATCGCGGTGCCGTAAGCGAGACAAAGCCAACTCCGGCATTGGCCTCAAGCAGCGCAAGGAGATCCTGATCGGTCTCGACTTCATGCGCGGTCCGGGGAGTATACCCTTTAGCGGAAAGACAACGCGCTAGTTCCTCGCTCGTCTCCCAATCGATCCGGCTGAGCACAGGTTCGGCGGCGAGCTGAGCCAGCGCGACATCAGCCTCATTTCGCCGGGCGAGCGGGTGATCTGAATTTACCGCGAGTTCGATCCCTTCCTGGAACAGAGGCCACACGTCCAGGCGGTCCCAAGCCTGTCCAAGGGGGCCCGCAATCGCCAGCTCTACTTCACCGCCCTTTAGCGCCTCGATCACAGCCGCCGGCGAGCCACGGTGGATTTTGAGATGCACACCGGGATAGGCCCGAAAGAGCTCGGTGAACGGCGAAACCAGCAGCGCAATGTTGATGCTGTTCGAAATGGTCACATTGAGCGGCGCAACGTCACTGCTTTGCACAGCCTTGGCCAATGACTTGGCGGAAGTGGCCGCGTCATAGCATTGTTGCAGCAAGGGCAGCATCCGCCGTCCAAGTTCCGTCAGGTGCGAGTGCTGACGCTCTCGCCGGAGGAGCTCGCCACCTAGTTCTTCTTCAAGCGTCTTGATCGCGCGCGTAAGCGCCGGCTGAGTGACGTTGCATTCCTCGGCCGCTCTGGTGAAGTTCAACGTGTTGGACAGGGCCAAGAAATAGCGGACCTGCTGCATCTCCATGAATTTTCGCCCCCTTCAGCGAAATTCGATTTCTTCAGGAACAGCTAATTCGCGGTCATGCTAGCGCAAATCCAAGCAAGGTCGAGGGGTGATTTGCTGGGGTTTGCCCGCAAGACAATTGTCCAGCAGGGTCACCTTGTCGGTCGTCACAATGCTAGAAAACATAGTGTAAACTATTGTTTTTATTGAATTAGCGGAAGTTCAATCCTCACGCAGCACCGGCTTTCCGAAACATCTGGTGGGCGTGTCGGGCGATCACGCCGGCTCAGTTGGTGACATGCGACAGCCGCAGGCCGGCTTCGTCCGGGATCTCGGCCATGCCTTCCTCCGCGAAGCGGAACATGTCCTCGAAATCCAGCTCCCGCTCGAAAATGACGCCGCCGACTTTGATCGCAAGCACGTCCTTGTCGCCTTTCGGCGCGAAGTAGATCTCGCCGACCGTGCCGCGAATGCGCTCGCCGATGTCCTTGGCGTCCTCTTCGCTCGCGCCCGGCAGGAAGACGCCGAACATCGAGGTTCCGATCCGGCCGATCAGATCGTCCTTGCGCACCGCGGATCGGATGGCCGATGCGATCAGCCGCAAGGCCTCGTCGCCCCATTCGAGACCGAAACGCAGGTTGATCGATGCCAGATGTTCCGGATGGATGACCAGAAAGGCGCCGGAGCGCGGACCGGCCGGTCTCTGCGCCCTCCGGTCGACCATCGAGGTGAACACCTTGCCGTTCAGGCAGCCGGTCAGCTGGTCGTAGGTGCCGGATCTGGTGAGTTCCTGCCGGTAGCGGCGGATCTCCACCTGTTGCCAGCCGAGCAAGGCAAACAACGGCAGACCGATGACGATCGGCACGATGATTGCCGTAACTGCCCCGCGGCCGAATGGCGTGAGGCTGTCGCTGAAAAGCAGCAGGTAGTTCAACCCGAGCGAAAGCCCGACGCAGACGGCGGTGCCAAGCGCGGCCAGCAAGATGAGGTGCTTCCACGTTTGAACCGGCGCGGTCGGTGTTTTCGCAGTCAAGGGCCAATCTCCTGTTCGACGCATGGCATACAGGAGGTCCGTTACGATTTCGGTGTCAGGGAAACGTACAATTTGATGCAAGTCGGCATGTTCTCCATGGCAAGCGCCGGATCCGGCACACCGGCGGCCGCGGTCGGCGGCTAACGACCTGCCAGGTCGTCGGCCCAGTCCAGGTTTTAGAAGTGCTGAACCGCCCTGACCATTCTGCTTTCACGCAAGTGCGCGAGGGGAGCGGCCACCGGCTTTCCCGCGGCAGCACTATTGCGGTGGGCCGAAAATGCCCATCCGGGCGGTTCTCGCCACCACCTCCGCCTTGCCGTAAATGCCGTTGCGAGCGGCCATCGCCCAGCCGTTGGAAACCAACCAGGCGCCGACATCCTGCGTGCCGAGCGCGCAGGGCGCGGCGATGGCGAAACGGTCGACGTCCGGCGACAGGAAGCATTTCAGCGCCCGCCCGCGCAGCCAGGCGTTGAAGGCGGCCCGCGCCCGCTGGCCACAAGGCCAGGCGGTGTCGTCGAACATGCAGGTCCTGTCGGGGCCTATGTCGACCGTCCCGCTGATGGCGACGGTGCGTCCCATGGCTTCGACGACCGCCGAGGAGGTCGCGACGGGACGGAAAAGCAGCGTCTCGCGCCAATCCTGCGGCATCGGCGTCTGCGGCCGCTGCGCAAGTCCGAGCTCGCTAAGCGGAGGACGCGGTTCGATGCGCTCGATCCCGGATGGGTCGAGCGGCGGCGGCGCAATGAGGTCCTCGGCGATCTTGCGCGCCGGCCGGCCTGGCCGCGCGTCATGGATCGGGCCATGGAAGGCCGGCTTCAGGTCGCCGGCGTCCTGAGCCGGTGCGATCGAAGCGGGCGGCAGCAGGCGGCCGCCCTCGACGATCAGCACCATGCCTGCGAGCAAACCGAGGCCGCCGAGCGCGGACGCTAGCAGCGGGCGGCCGGACGGGCTCACCTGGTTCACGCGTGGACCCTCGCGGGATCGTGCCGATAGCCGGCGGTGCGGCCCGAGCCCGACCCGTTAGCTCCTGTCGACATGGCGCCCCCCCGACCGCTGAACCGGACCATACATTAGATGTGAGCGACATTCCTTGAAAAGCAAGGCGTTGCGTTAAGTCTCGCGCAACCAATGCGGCCTAGAATCGGCCATCGGATGTCGAGGGGATGACATGATGCGCAAGCCGATACTGCTTTTTGCCTTTCCGGCCCTGGTGCTCATTCTGCTGGCGGCGGAGCGAGCGGCGGCGCTGCTTCTCGGCTTCTATCCGGCGAGCCCCGCTGCGTGGCACGCCTGGCTCGAGCTGCGGCCGTTCTCGACCATGTTCTGGCAGCAGGTGCACGTCTATCTCGGCGGATCGATGGCGCTCGATGCGGCCATCATTGTCTTCGCGGCGGGCGCCTGCTGGATGGCAAGCTGCTCAAAATGGTCCGGCGGTTTCTTCATCGCCAATCATGCTGCAATCATTTTCGCCGGGTCCATGATGGCGCTGAGCAGCCACGCGGAAACGGCGAGCACGATCGCCGCCTTCGTCACGCCCCATGGCCTTCAGTTCTCGGTGATGGTCGACCTAAGCTTGCAGAACTGCCTGGTGCTGTGCCTCGGTCTCGCGGCATGCGCCTACTGCCATGTCGCCTTCTTGCGCGAGGCAAAGCTGCGTGCCGAAGCCCGCGCTGTCCGCATGCTTGCGCTGCAGCGCGATCTGTAATCTGCCGGTCTAGGCGAAGACCGCCTGCTCAGTTGATCTTCTTGTAATAGACCTTGCCGTCGGGCTGCTGGATGCGCTGGTAGGACGGGTTGGGCCCCGGAGGCGCGACCTTGCGCTTGAACGCGGGCTGTCCGTCTCCGGCGCCAGCGTCTCCGTCGGCCGCGGACGCATCCGCCACCGTGGTGTTGTCGAGCAGGGCCGGCTCGGCCGCGCCGGGCGCCGGCTCGCTGGCGGCGACGGGCTGGCCTTGCTCAAGCTTGGCGATATTGCCGTTGATCCGGCCGAAATTCGCCTGCAACTGATGGTCCAGCGTCTCGAACCGGCTCTGGAAACCGTTGTTAACGGTGTCGATGCGCGCGCCGATCCGCTGCTCGAACTGGCCGAGCTGTTCCAGCCGCGCCTCCATCGTCTTGAGGTCGTTGACGCCGCGATAGAGATAGACCGCGGCCGTCACGTTGACGACGGTGACGAGCAACGCACCCACCGCCACGACGCCGATCAGCCTGGCCCGGCTGGGCTTTCCCGGAGCGGCTTCCCTGTGACCGAGTTCGATTGCCGGGACGTCCGGCTCGCTGATCATCGTCATTCAACCACCACCTTTGCGCCCACCGCGACGCGTTTGAAAAGATCGATCACATCGGTGTTCGTCAGCCGGAAGCATCCGGACGTGCCGTCGAAACCGACGCCCTTGGGATCGTTGGTGCCATGGATGCGATAGAGCGTGTCGCGCCCGTCGCGCGACAGATAAAGCGCCCTGGCGCCGAGCGGATTGTAGGGACCGGCCGGCACCATCGCCGGCAGTTCCGGCCGGCGCGCGCGCATTTCCCTGGGCGGGCGCCATTCCGGCCATTCGGTCTTGGAAGCGATTTTGACAGTTCCGGTCCAGCCGAAGCCGTCGCGGCCGACGCTGATCTGGTAGCGCAGCGCATGCCCCGCTGCGGTCACCAGATAGAGCGCCTTCTCGTTTTTGCGGATGACGATCGTGCCGGGCTGCTCACGGGTCTCGAAGGCGACCGCCTTGCGCAGGCTGGGGCCCATGGCCGGCAGCGGCGGCAGTCCTGATCCGGCCATCGCTACGTCGCAGGCCGACGCCAGCGCGATGCCGATCAGGCCGGCCGCGGCAAGACGCCCGGCAATGCGAAGGCTAGCGCTGGGCATTGTCCAGCCGCTCCTTGAACATGCGTTTCAAGTCCTTGTTGAAGCGCGCGCGTCCGTCGACCTCGGAAGGCAAGATGGCGCGGTTCAGCGCGTCGGCCAGAAGCGCGTTGTCCAGCGCCAGCGACTTGATGTGCGGCGCCTTGAAGATCTTCTCCAGCTCGCTGCGCGAGAAGTGGTTGCCGAACCATTTGCGCTTGTGCTTGTTGGCCACCAGCGTGATGCTGACCTTGTTGCCGCGCAATTCGCGGATCTTCTTGTAGAGCCGCTTGCCTTGCCTCAGCGAAGCGACGTTGAGCTCGAAGACGATGAAGATTTCGTCGCTCGTGCGCAGCACCGAATCGTGCCACGGCGTCTCGATGTTGGGCAGGTCAATGACGATGTCGTCGAAGCGGTAGGCGACGAGGTCGAGCAGCCGGAAGACGAAGTCGGAACCGCGCGGCTCGAACGGCAGTTGCGGCCGCTCGAAGGAATAGAGGGTCAGGCCGGAGGGCCGCGACAATTTGATGACGTCCATCAGCTCGACGTCGAGCCGGTCCGGCTGGCCGATGATGCCGGAGAGGTCGAACTGGTTGAACTGGTTGAGATAGGCGCCGCAATTGGCGCTCTGGAAATCGAGATCGACGAGGCAGGTCGAGGCCGCTCGCTCGGCCGATTTCGAGGCCAGATACTCGGCCGCCGAGATCGCCAGCGTGGTGGCGCCGGCGCCGCCGCTGGCGGCAATGAAGGTGACGATGCGGCTCTTGGTGCCTTGGCTGCCGGTGTCGTGGAAGGTGACGGCGTTGAGCAGCTCCTTGGCGTCGAGCGGCTTGTGCAGCCAGTCGGACGCGTTCATGCGCACCAGAACGCGCGTCTGCTCGGAGGTGAGCTCGTCGGAGATCGCGATCAGCGGCACCGACGCCCAGGCCGCGCGCGCCTCGACGATTGCCGGATTGCCGAGCAGCTCGCCATTGGCGAGATCGAGGATGATGATGCCGGGCCGGCTGTCGACAGGCGGCCCTTTGAGGAACTCCTCCGCATCCGAGACCTTGACGTCATAGATCGCCAGCGCGTCGAGCCGCGTGGTGACGTCGCGTTTGAAATTCGCATCGCCCGAAAACAGCGCCACCTGCTTGCGTTTGGTCGGGAGGACTCTCGTGTCGATGGCGTTCATGATGGCGCACTCGTTTTCAGATCTTCGCCCGTGACGGTGCTGAGCATGGAGGGCATGTTGATGTTGGCGAACCCCATCAGTCCGCCCAGGAAGAAGAATTGGAAGGTGCGGTTCTGAAGGCTGACGGTGATGGTTGGCACCGGGCCGCCCAATCGGGTCTGAAAGCCCAGGCCGGTGGCGGTATAGGTGATGACTACATTGTCCCGGCGAAGGCCAGGGAAGAAATGGCACATGCCGGGCCTCTGGGTCCCTGTGAGAGCCGGGCAGGCGTCATCGTCGGTGACGGCGGTGTCGCCGCGAAAGATTCGGCTGAAATTGGTGGCGTTGAATACGCCGCTGTTGGTGCAGGCGCCGGTGGTGCCGGTATAGCTGCAGGCGAACGGACCGTAGGCGCCCGCGACAACGGGTGCGCCGGGCGTCGTCGTCGGACCGGCGGTGGTGAGGTTTGTCGCGACAGGATCGGAGATCGAGGCCAGGCGCGCGCCGATCTGCACGGCCTTGGTTGCCGCGTTCCACTGGTAGAAGGCATAGCCGAAATCGACGAAGCCGAGCGTCAGCGCGAAAAGCAGCGTCGATACAATGGTCATCTCGACCATCGCCGCGCCGTCCTCGGATTTTGCGAAACGCCTGATCATCATCAGAACCGGATCAACCGCTCCTCGTGAAGACCGCTCAGGGTGATTGGGGCAACGCCGATGAGCGACAGCATCCCGACGCCGCTATAGGGATAGGTGCCGGCGGCCCTGACAATGCAGACTTGCGGGGTCACCGAGCGATATAGGGTCACGCCCGCGACGACCACGTCCTGGCAGTTTGTGCCGATGGTCACCGTCACATTCGCCGTCGACCAGCCGGCAACGCGCGCGCTGCCCGTTCCGGCCGGGTTGCCGAACACGGCGATGTTAGCCGCGATATTGGCGCAGTTGATCGCCGTCAGCCCGGCGTCGGTGTAGAGTTGGCTGTTGCAGCGCGCGGCAAAACGCGCGCCGTCGTCAAGACCGGCTTCCATCAGCAATTTGTCGTGGATCAGATTGCCGAACTCGAACACGCCAGCCGACAGGATCAGCATCAACGGCGCGACCAAGGTCATTTCGACGAGCACCGCCCCTCGCTGGTCGCGTCGAAATCTCCTGAGATGACGGGCGATCAGCCGAACCATTGTCGTCACCGATAAAGCTGCGCTTCGTCGCGCAGGAAATTGTCGAGGGTTCCACGGCCGCCTTTGCCCGTGATGTCCACGAGCTCGACATTGATGTTCTTGCCGTCCTTGATCGGCTCGGTGATGAAAAAGCTGCCGAAGGCATGGACGGGCACGTCGTCGGCGCGACCGTTGAAGCCGCCAATCGCATTGCAATCGATGATCGCGCCGTAGAGGATGCGTCGGTCCACGGTCGTGACGGGCGTCTGGCCGCAAGATGGAGTGCCGGTCTCGCCGCCGACCGAAGCATCGCCGACAATGCTGTCGTTGGTTGCAGGGTTGCCGTCCGGATCGATTTCGTAGCGATAAACCTCGTAACGTGTCGGCAGATTGACACCCGTGCCTGATAACGCAGACGGAACAGCCCGCCCAGGATGGTTGGCTGCCCAGTACCTGGCGAAGTTCCAGTCACCCGCTCCCATGCGGCCGCCCATCATGGTGCAGTTGCCTGCAGATATGCAGGAATCCTCCTCAAGGCCGATGCCCTTGGTGGGGTCGGTTTCGAATGTAGTGCTGTTGTTGCAATTGAAGCTTTTGAGGCCCATCCGGACGTTGGCTGCCGGGCCATTTGCCGTGCCGACGTAGTTTTTGCTGATGCCGAAACGTGCATTTAGCCCATCCTGCACCGGGCCGGCATTCTGTCCGGGTTCGGTATTGACGCCATCTTGGGCATAGCAGCCTGACGGTTTCACCCGGGCAAGTGCCAATTCCAGCGCTTGCGCGCCGTTGCCGTCTGGGGAAGCAAGGAACGCAAAATTGCCCGGCTGGTAGGAACCATCATTGCGCAGGGTGATCTGGCGACGACGGTATTCCCGCGTTGTGGCTGCCTGCTCCAGCGACACTCCGCCTGGAGATCCCTCATAGGGATTGCAGATGAAGACCGGCGTATAGTCGCACACCGACGTCCTGAAGCCTGCGACAGCTGAGGCGCCGACATTGAAGCTGTTGCTTGCCGTATTGCCGGTCAGGAATGATGCCGGAAAGATGGCGGCAAAGCCGGTTGGCGCGACCGTCACCTGGACAAAGCGGGTCTCCAGTTGTCCCACCGCAGGGTCGGTGTTGGCGTAGTTGGCTGTGGTGATCGCTGCAGTGTCGGCGGGAATGGTCTTCAGGAAACACCAGGAAATGTTCCCCGCACTGTTGCACCGCAGTGCGCCTCCCGGCTGCCCGGCGGTGACGGTGAACCTGCCATTCGTTCCGACCGTCGAGAAATAACTCTCATTACGAACCAGTGTCGCCATGGCGCGCTCGGCCCGTGCCCAGGCGCCGGTACTGCCGTCCAACTCGGCCGCGCCTGCAAGCGCAAAGGCATCTGCCGCCTTCTGCAGGTCGTTGTGCATGTTGTTGACCCGGCTCATGTCGATCGACAGCAGCGAGAAGCCGATGATCGCCGGCAACATGACGCTTACCAGAATGAGCGCAACGCCCCTCTGATCGCGCCAGAATCTGCGTATGGTCCCCAACATGACCTTACTCTCTTCCCTCTTGCGCAGGCCCTCCTCGCCTGGCGCTGTCGCATCATGCAATTTCTATTGACTTGCCGTGGCTGGCTCGCTCACACCTGAGGAACCGACATTGACTGTCATATTCGTGGCAGGCGCAGGCGGGGGCGGAACTTTGTATTTCTGGACGACCGCGACGGCACGCGCGCCGTCGCCTTCAATTTTTGTGTTGTTCGATGCCGGGTTGTACGGATCTACCGTCTGCAGAAGCTCGTTTGCTTTCTGCGCGTCACCCGACGCCAAGGTCATCGTGTCGTAATTGTGCAGATAATCGGCGGCGCAGCCCGCAAGCAGGCTGGAGCCGAGAAGGACGAGCAGGAGCTTATTTCTTGACATAGACCAGCTTGTCCTTCGATTTCACATCCAGCATGTGGCCATAGGGGCCGGTGACGCCTTCGCCATGCTCATACTTCCTGATCATGTCCTTGCTGACTTCGAGCTGGCCGAGCAGGAAAAGTTCCGGGTCGTTTGCGGGCTTCGTCTTGTCGAATGGCGTCGCCAGTTGCTCGCCCGGCTTCACCGGCCGCACGAGATGCGGCGTGACGATGACGACCAGCTCGGTCTCTTCCTTCTGCGTGCTCGAATTGTGAAACAGCGCGCCGACGATCGGCACCTGTCCGAGCCATGGCACCTGATCCTGCAGCCTGGTGTTCTTGCTGGACAGAAGCCCGCCGACCGCGAAGCTCTGACCGTCACGCAACTCCACCACTGTTTCGAGCTTGCGGTTGGTGAAAATTGGGTCGCCAGCCGTAGTGAAACCGGTCAAATCGCTGACTTCCGGCGCCAGCTTGATATGGATCTTGTCGTTGTCGAGCACGACAGGTGTGAAGTTCAAATTGACGCCGAACTGTTTGAAAACGATCGTGACCTGATCGTTATTGACGACTTGACGAATAGGCACCTCGCCACCGGCATTGAAACTGGCTGTCTCTCCTGAGAGCGTAGTCAGGTTCGGTTCCGCCAGCAACCGCACGACTCCTTTCGTCTCGAGCGCCTGGATGAGCAGGTCTACTTTGATGTTGCTGTCGATGACGCGGGTGATCAGCGCCCCAAACGGGCTTGCGCCAGACAGAAGGCCACTGATCAGATCGCCTGTTCCAAGCACCGTTCCGTCTTTGTCAACCGTGGCGTCGCCAGTCCCGAAAATGGTTTTGCCGTTGCGGCTTGCGCCCCTCCATGACACGCCGAGGTCGCGGCCTGCGTTACGCTTGGCTTCCAGGATGCGGACTGAAAGGTTGACTTGCTGGCTGTCATCGATGGTGACTGCGTTTATGATGGAATCGGGACCGTATTGCTGAGTAACTTCCACGATCGATGCCAATGTCGCGCCGTCCTTGACATGGCCCGAAAGCCTGATCTTCCCATTGATGGAGCCGATCTCGATGCGTGCCTTCGGCGCCACCTGGCGAATGGCTGCCGCCATGTCGCTGACGTCCTGGCCAACCTCGACCTGGATAGCGCCAAGCGAGCGTTTGTCATCCGAGAACAAGTTGACGGTGGTGGTGCCGACGCTCTTGCCGATGACATAGAGCGTCTTGTCGGTCATCGGTTGCGCGTCGGCGATCTTCTCGTCCCCAACGACGATGTCGCCGAGCGTGGAATTGACCTGGATCGTGACGGATTGCGAAACGGGCACAAACACGCGGTGCAGCGAAGGGCTCGAAACGTCGATGAAGCGGTCAGCCGCCCTGGCGGAATGGCTTGAGATCGTCGACAACGTCACCACGGATAGCGCGGCTGCCGCTATCTTTACCCAAAACCCTTGCATCCCCGTCTCCCCAATTGCTGCCGATGGCAGCCCCACCTTATTGTGCCTCGTTAGTCCTGTCGCGGCACATCGTAGGTTTCGAGCTTGACGCCTCGAAACACCCCTATTGTCGCCCGAGCCGGCGGCTCCGGCTGCACATATTTGACCACTTCCTTGACGACTTCCTGTACTTGTGGCGCGGAGGCCACAGCTGGAACCGGCTTCACCTTGCTCAACTGGTCGACCGCCTTGGCCAGCCCATCGATTCTGGCGTCGGCTCGCCTGCGCTCTTCCGCAGCCGCTGCATCCGCGGCGGCCTGCTTTTCAAGTGCCGCCTGCCGCTTGGCGAGGTTGTCAGGTGTGTCGCCGGTCAGATCCGTGAGCGTGATCCGCTCGGTGGTTTCTTCCTTGTTAGCTGCTGCCTGACGGAGCGCCAGCGACAGCTGGCCGGCGCCGGCGGCAAGCGTCAGCTTCTGCGCGTCCTTTGTGCTGACCTCGACTGTCACTGCCTTCACTACGGTGGGACTGTCCTTGCTTTCGTCGGCCACCTGGTCGACCGCAAGTACCTTGACGCTCTGCAACAGCACGTCGACGAAACTCTTGTCGGCGCCTTCGTCGCTGCGCGCCGTGCGCGTCAGCAGCACGTCGACTCGATCGCCCGGGAAGACGAAGCCGGCGACGCCGAGCACGTCATTTACGCGGATGGAAACAGCTTTCATCCCTTCGGCGAGCACAGCTGAAAGCGTGGCGCGCTGGCCTGGGCCGGTGATTTTGGTGGCAAGCACCGGTTCATTGACACCGATCGCCTGCAGCGCCTGTTTGCTTCCATCTCCGGCCAAAAGCTCTTTGGTCGTCTTGAATGCACCGGCCGGAACGGCACCCGCGGGCCACGCGATCTCGCGCAGTTTGTCGGCGCTCAGTGTGTCGCCGAATTTTAGAGTGGTCGCGGCCACGACAATAGTGTCGCGCGGAACCTCGCCTGCCTGAGCCATCGCGCTGCGTTGATTTGCCAGCCACATGTTGGCAAGCACCACCGCCAAGATGCCGAACACGCTGGCAAGCACGATCATGATTAAGGTATTTGCGCGCATGGATTTGCCCCACCCGAATGCGTTTGCGCAGCTAGCTGCGTTGCCCCAAGTCCATCGACGCCGAGGGTGTCCTCGGCGTCGATGATAGCGTCAAGAATATCACGGCAGCGCCGCGTTCAACGTCGTCCATTGAGTTCCGACCCATGCTCCGACCAGCACTACGGTGGCGATCACAGCCACCGTGATGATGCCGAGCAGGACCGTGTACTCAACCATTGCAGCGCCGCTTTCATCGTCGCGAAACTGCCGGAATATGGTATGGAGCTTTTTCATGGGTTTCCCTTTTCGAGCTTGAAACCGGACGAGGCGAGTCAAAGATCAACGTCGCCTCGTCACCCTCCCACCAAGCAGTCGTCTCCGACTTTGGCAGAGGGGACCCAACCAAACCTTTGATTGGGTCGATTTCAGTTCTTCAAATCATGGAAGCGCCGCGTTCAGCGCGGTCCACCTGCCGGCGACCCACGTACCAACCAGCACCACGGTAGCGATGACCGCCACCGTGATGATGCCGAGCAGCACCGTGTATTCGACCATGGCAGCACCGTTTTCGTCGTCGCGGAACTGCCGGGTCATCGTCATGAGCTTCTTCATGCCAATTTCTCCCTTTGGAGGTTCGAACCCGACGAGACAGAGCCAAGGAATGTACCCCATACCCAAGCATCCCCCGTCGAAATCAATCCTAGGTCGCACGAAAAAGCAGTGTCAAACGGATTAACAATCCCTTAACCTTCCAATACTCGGTTAAAAGCTCTTTCATTTCCGACAACAGCTTGATTCGCCTTGTTTTTCAAGTGATCTTAACCATTCGTTCACAATTTCACCCCGGCCGTGCCGCACCGTCACCATATTAGGGTTGCTACATAACTTAATATATCTAGGGGCTTAGAGACACTGGTCGGTCTATGAGGGCGACGAAAGTCGTAGGACCTTGGTCTGTGAATTTGGAGCAGGATAAAATAAAACGATTTTCCCGAGCCTCTATTTTTTAACTATGTTGCAAGTATACATCCCTTAGGGCTTGCGGACCGCTTGTGCCCTTCGTGGTTAACGCTTAGTTTTCAATCCTGGGGAAATCACGGGGGGCTATGCGGTATGCTGGGGCGCTTCATCAAAGGACCGAATGAGCAGCGGGCGCTGCAGCCGGCACCTGTGGCTGCGGCATCGAATGGGGCCGCTGCCGCGCCAGTCGCGGACGCTGAACCGCACGGCGATGATTTCCTGACGCTCAAGGTCGAATTGCATCGCCATCTTATTGACCGATTTAATCTAGCAGCCCTCGAAACTGCGTCCAAGGACGAGATCCTGGATGAGATCCGGCCGATCGTGCGCGAGTTCGTGCGCGGCCGAAACGTGCCTTTGAACGCTCGCGAGCTCGATCAGCTGACCAGCGACACCGCCGACGAGATGCTCGGACTTGGGCCGATCGAACCGCTGCTCAAGGATGATTCGATCGCAGATATCCTCATCAACACCCACAACCATGTATTCATCGAACGGCGCGGCGTGCTCGAAGAAACCTCGATCCGTTTTCGCGACGAGGCCCATCTCCTTCGCATTATCAACAAAATCGTCTCGAATATCGGCCGGCGTGTTGATGAATCGGCGCCGATGGTCGATGCGCGTCTTGACGACGGCTCGCGCGTTAACATCGCGGTGCGGCCGATCTCGGTCGACGGCCCATTGGTATCGATCCGCAAGTTCTCGAAGCACCCTTATTCGCTTGAACGCTTGGTTACTTTCAATTCCATACGCCCACCGATGGTAGATCTGCTGCGGATCGCCGTGCAGGCGCGCAAGTCGATCCTGGTTTCGGGCGGCACCGGCAGCGGCAAGACGACGCTGCTCAATGCCTTGTCGAGCTATATCCCGGCCAGGGAGCGTCTGGTTACCATCGAGGACGCGGCGGAACTGCAACTGCAGCAGCCGCATGTTGGCAGGCTGGAGACCCGCCCTCCCAATGTCGAGGGCAAGGGCGAGGTCCGCCAGCGTGAATTGCTGAAGAACGCCCTGCGCATGCGGCCTGACAGAATTATCGTCGGCGAAGTGCGCGGCGAGGAGGCCTTCGACATGCTGCAGGCTATGAACACCGGCCATGAGGGTTCGATGACCACTATTCACGCCAACACGCCGCGCGATGCGGTGTCGCGGCTCGAGCAGATGGTTGGCATGGCCGGCATGCCGATGACCAATGATTCCATTCGGTCACAGATTGCCTCGGCCATCGACATCATCGTGCAGACGCAGCGTCTTTCCGACGGCGGCAGGCGAGTCGTTTCCATTTCAGAGCTTACCGGCATGGAAGGCAATATCGTCCAGCTCCAGGAAATCTATCATTTCGTTCGCCGGGACGTCGGCCCTGACGGAACGATCGTAGGCGACTTTCGCGCTACCGGGGTGCGTCCGCGCTTTGCCCAGGAGGTCGCGACGCTTGGGCATCATTTCTCCAAGGATGCCTTCAATCCGCAGGTTCCGCTCTGATGTTGACCGGCCAGACTCTTCTCTATTTCATATACGTGCTGGCTGCGGCTTCCGTAATCCTCGCCGCGGAAGCATTTTACATGTCCTTTGCCGGACGCCGTGCCCGGGCCGGAATTATCAACCGGCGCCTGCAGCGACTAGGAGAAGAGGCGCCGGCCGAACAGAGCTTGCAGGGATTGCTGCAGGAGCGGGGCCTGACAGCGTCGGGCGACTTCGTTTTCGGCGCCATTGCCCTCAACCGGCTCTATACACAGTCAGGAATAACCGGCAACCCGATTGCATTCGCCGCGGTGTTCTTGCTAGCCGGCCTGGTGCTGGCTCTGGTGCTGCTTCTGCTGCTGCACGCCTCGGCAATTATCGTCGTAATCGTCTTTTTGTTTGTCGCCTTCGCCTTGCCGCTTCTCGTGCTGCGCCGGGCCCGCAACAAGCGAATTCAAAAGTTCGCCATCCAATTGCCAGACGCCCTCGACATGATTGTAAGGTCGTTGCGGGCTGGACACCCCACCACTGTGGCGATCGGCTTGGTCGCGCGCGAAATGCCCGATCCCCTGGGGACCGAGTTCGGCATTGTCTCCGATGAGATCAGCTTCGGTCTCAGCCTCGAACAGGCAGTGCGCAAGCTATCGGAAAGGGTTGGCTTCGAGGGCTTGCATCTGCTTTCAGTATCGCTTTCCATTCAGTCGAAGACCGGTGGCAACCTGACGGAGATACTGGCCAATCTCTCAGCGGTGCTGCGTGAACGACGTAAGCTGCGGCAGAAGATAAGGGCGCTTTCAGCCGAGGGCCGCATGTCCGCGTGGATAATCTCACTATTTCCGATTCTGATGTTGGCTGTGCTAACGATTGCCGCCCCGAGTTTTTACGGTGACGTCTGGGATAGTCCGATTATCATACCCGTGTTTGTTGTTTTCGGGCTTTGGGCGCTGCTGGGGGACTTCATTATGTACCGCATGGTCAACTTCGATTTTTAGGGGCGGGACAAGGCTTGTTGACCAGTATTTCAAACTCGGCCGTACTGCTGTCCCTGGCTGTTTTTCTCGCTGCGGCGGCATTCTTTTTGCTGGTCGCCCTGGTCTTGAGACCCGCCTTCCAAACCAAAAAATTGGTGGCTGAAACCCTCTTGGCAGAGGGGATAACCAATCGGCGCTCGCTTTTCGCGCAGCAGGAACTTAATCGGATTGCTGCCCAAAGACCGGTCGATGCTTATTTCCGTGCTTTGGAAAAAGAACGTGGCGAGCCGAATGCGCTTGAAGCGAAGCTATTTCGAGCAGGCTTCCACCAATCGAACGCGCCGCTGATTTATACGCTCGCGCGTCTTGCTGCGGTTTGTGTCGGTTTCTTGGTTATCTATGCAATCTTGTCGCGGGTGCTGCCGCCCCAGCTACCCGGTTTTGTGGCATTTGCTGCCGCAGCACTGGTTGGCCTCGGCTGCCTCGTTATACCCAGCATCGCGCTTGACCGTTTCGAGAGCAAACAAAAGCAAATCTACCGTCGCGGATTTCCCGATTTCATGGACATGATGATCACGTGCGCCGACGCCGGCATGAGCCTCGAGGCGGCAGTGGAGCGCGTTGGTGGGGAACTGGCCGGCACCCACAAATGGCTCGGCATCCAGCTCTCAATCATGAATTTGCAGCTGCGCGCCGGCAAACCGCTGCGCGAGGCACTGCGCGAGCTTGCCGACCGCATTGGCCTTGACGAGGCGAGGGCTCTGGCAGTGTTGTTCAGGCAATCGGAAGAGCTCGGCACCAGCCTGACGGATGCGCTTCGTATCTATAGTGATGAAATGCGTAGCCAGAGAATTCTGCGCGCCGAGGAGCAGGCAAATGCTTTGCCCGTTAAAATGATGATCCCGCTTGGGCTTTGCATCTTCCCGGTCGTGATGATGGTTGTGATGCTGCCGCTAATCATCCGCATGAAAGGCATTTTCTTCTAAGCCGCCATATGATTAGGTTCTAAAATAGAGTCGGGGACTCGTGGGACACAAAATGACAGCGCCAAAGCGCCTCGCAGTAGCGACCAGTCTGCTGCTTATCTTCCTGGCGGGCTGCCAGACGAACGAGAACACTGGCGGCGTCGTGCGCACCAATGAGCCCGCCCAAGGCGACTTCACCGCCTTTGGCGATGCCTTCAAAGGCCTGAAGACCATCAGCGATGTCGACTATTACGCCTCGGACCAGGCGGTCGCCGAAGCCAAGACCCAGTTCCGTTCTGAAAACTATGGCAATGCCGGCGCACTTTTCTACAAGGCCACACGGCTAGCGCCCAATGACGGCGTCGCCTGGCTGGGCCTTGCCGCGTCCTGCGACCGCATCAGGCGCTTCGACCTTGCCGACCTGGCCTACGGTCGGGCCTACAGGCTGCTCGGCGCAACGCCGGAATATTACAACAATGTCGGCTATTCCTATTTGCTGCGCGGCAAGCTGCAGGACGCGCGCAGCAATTTCTTGAAAGCCTACGAGCTGGCGCCCAACGATCCCACAGTGGCCAACAATCTGAAACTGCTTTCGTCCAGTGTGCAGAATATCGAGCGGTGACGTGGTTCTGGCTGCCTCGATAGTGCTAAAGCTATTGGCCGCGATCCTGCTCGCGCGCGTTGCGCTGCGGGATTTCACAAGCCAGAAGATAACCAACGGCGATGTTCTGCTGCTTCTGAGCCTCGGGCTCGGCTCGCTCCAACTCGCATCGGTTGTTGCGGGATCGTGGTGGGATACGGGGTTGAGTGCCATCGCGGCGCTTGTTCTTTTTCTGGCACTCTTCCCCTTCTGGGTATTGCGCAGGCTCGGCGCTGGCGATGTCAAGCTGATGTCGGTCATGCCGTTCGTGATCGGCGGCAGCGGTCTGGCGATGTTTTCAGTGCTGCTCCTGATTTTCGCGTTGGTCACCGCAGTGGCCGTCAAGAACCCATTCCTGTTGCCCGCAGGTGCGTTTCGCGTTTACGTCCAGCATCTCGATCGGAAGGGGGTGGTTCCGTTTGGCGTGCCAATTTCGGCAGCCGCGATTTGTACCATAGGAATCCAGGTCGCATATGGCCTGGGTGCCATCTCTTGAACGCGCTCGCAGATGCTGCGGTTAACCTTCTGGAAACCATTAGCTTGCGCTAAAATCAGCAAGATGCTTGGATCGTACCTTGTCGGCGGGGGCGCCGTATGGACCTATTAAATCTCAAAGTTCTTTTGATAACGGCGCTGATCTTTGTGCCGATTGAACGCCTGTTCGCTTTACGGCCCAGCCAGAAGATCTTCAGGAAGGCCTTCTTCAACGACCTTATCTATGCTCTTTTCAATGGAATTCCGATAACGATTGGCCTGGCGGCGACCATAACACTGGCGACGATCACGTTGGGACGGCTGGTGCCGAGTTCCACTAGCGCCGCCATATCATCTCAACCGATTTGGCTCCAGGTCTTGGAGATCACGCTGATAGCGGATATTGCGTTCTACTTTGCCCACCGGGTGTTTCACGCCGTCCCGTTCTTGTGGCGGTTCCATGCGGTACATCACAGTATTGAAGAACTTGATTGGCTGGCAGGCCACAGGATCCATCCTGTCGATCAGGTCCTGACGAAGAGCGCCTCGTTTGTGCCAGTTTTCTTGCTAGGCTTCACCGAGGAATCCATCGCTCTTTTTGCCTTTATTTTTCACGCACATGCTCTCTTGTTGCACGCCAATGTGAGACTGAACATCGGTCCGCTTAAATGGCTGATCGCCTCACCTCAGTTTCATCATTGGCATCATGCTAATGAGCGTGCGGCGTACGATAAGAACTTTGCCAGTCAGCTTTCGTTCATCGATGTGCTTTTCGGAACGATGCACCTGCCTGGCAAGGCGGTGCCGGCACGCTATGGCGTCGACGATCCGATACCGCCTACTTACGTCGAGCAACTCGCCTATCCATTGATGCCACGGGGTAAAACCAATGAAGCTCCCGCCCCCCGTGATGCGTGATTTCATCGGGCGCGCAATGATGACGCTTTACTTCACGGTCTGTGCGACCTTGAAGTCCGGGGCCATGATCGTGGCTTTGCGAGACCCAACTTGGAGTTGGGCGCGGGGGATCAGCGTCGCCGCGGACGTGGCGGCTCTCGGCTTCCTTGTCCTCATTGTCGCGACGACGGTGGCGCGTCTTCCGCCGGTGAAGACGGCGCAAGGGATCGAGCCTCGCCTTTCGGCCCTGATCGGATGCTTCGCCACCGTGACTTTGATCGCTGTCCCCGGTGTTCAGACCCTTCCGCAACTGGAATTGGTCGCTGACCTCATCACCATCGTTGGCTTTACGCTTTGCATCTGGTGCCTGTGGTGGCTCGGCAGATCGTTCAGCATCACCGCGCAGGCTAGACGTCTCGTCACGGCTGGCCCTTACCAGCTTGTGCGGCACCCGCTTTACGCGTGCGAAGCGGTTGTCCTGTTTGGCATAGTTCTTCGCAATCCGACGTGGGCAGTAGTCGCAATTGGAGCGATCGTGATCTGCTTCCAATGCCGGCGGATAATCAACGAAGAGAAAGTATTGCGGTCCGCTTTTCCCGAATATGACGCTTATGCGCGAGCCACTCCGATACTGATCCCGTCGATATCCACGTTAAGGGAACTGGTGTTTCCTGGGGCACGATGACGCTTAGCAGTCGTTACAAACGGCGGGTTTTAACGCGACTAGTTAAGTCCCAAGGCGGACGGTGCTGCTATTGCAACCGCCTTTTTACTGTTTTTGGAATTACTCGCCCCACTCTAGAGCATAGGAAAGCGAAGATGGACGGGGGGCGAGATAGCGTCAAAAACCTCGCTGCGGCTTGCTTCCATTGCAATCAGCACCGGGGTCGGCAGATGGTGCGGGACAGACTGACCGCGGCTAAACAACTTAGCAAGAAGCCAACCGAAGCAGCTTTACCCGAGGTTAACAACTGAGACGTTGAATCATAGCCGCCACGCTCAAAACCCCGCTGTCGACTTCTCCACCAGCTTCAGCTTACCCTTCTCCACCCTGAAGAACGGCATCGACCTTTGGCTCGAGCCGTCGCTGCGGAAGCGGAACAGGCCGGTCGAGCCGCGGAAGCCGCTGGCGTTTTCCAGCACCTGCTTGCTGAAGCCGTTGGGGCCGGCGGAGCTCGCTATGCCCGCGCTCAGCGCCACCACGTCGTAGGCATAGGCCACGTTGACGTCCGGCTGGTAGTTGTAGGTGGCCTTGAAGCGGTCGGCGATCGGGCCGGTCTCGCTCTGGTCGAGCGTTGCGATATAGGCGCCCTCGTAGAGCGGATCCATCGGGCGCTCGAGCCAGCGGTCGGTGCCGATCAGCGTCACCGCCTTGCCCGGAATGCCTTTGGCCTTCAGCGCCGCGAGCACCGCGACAGGGCTACCGTCGCCGCAGGCGACGACCACGGCATCGGGCGCCTCGACCAGCGAGCCCATGTCGGACACCACCTTGGCGCCGCCATCGCTCGCCGAATAGGGCAGGGTCACGGCAAGCGTGGCGCCATAGATGCTGAGCGCGTTGGCCACTCGGGATTCAATCGGGCTCGAGTCCGCGCCCGAAGGCACCAGCAGCACGAATTTCCTGGCGCCCTTGGCGGCGACCGCCGCCGCGCCGGCCGCAGCGCTATCGGCTTCGCCGAGCCGCACGGAATAGACGCCGGGGCCGCCCGCGAAATTGTCGGCCAGCGCCAGCACCGGCGGCCGCTTGGAGCCGGAGAGCTTGGCAAGGTGCTGAGCGGCCGCAAGCTCGGACGGCCCGATGACCGCCTTCGCCGTGCCCGAGGTGATCGCCTTCACCGCGAGGTCCTTGGCGTAGCCGCTGTCGCCGCGCGTGTCCTCGATCGTCAGCGTCAGAAGCTTGTCGCCGAGGTCGGCCATTGCGAGGCGCGCGCCGTCATACATTTTCCGGCCGGTCTCGCCGGTGCTTCCGGGCGCCGAAAGCGGCAGCAGCATGGCCACCTTGGTCGGCCCGGTGCCGAGCGTCAGCTGGGCCTTGGCGGCGGCGGCCGAGGCCGGGCCGGCCGAGGTCGCGCTGGCCAAGGCCGGACTGCCCAAGGCCTGGCCGCTTGCCTGCTGGGCGGGCGCCGCGGGCGCGCCCGCCTGGCCGGCGGGTGCCGTGATCGCCGACGGATCGAGCACGTCCGACGCGCCGCTCTTGGACTGGCATGCGCACAGCGTCGCGACGAGGCCGAGAGCGAGAGCCCCCAATGCATGTCGCCCAAAAGTGGTCCCGGTTTTGGGGAGACGACATGCATCTGACAAAGACCTGAAGCGCGCCGCAACGATTCGTTTCGGCGCGGCGCGCTTCAGGTCCGGATCGTGCCGCTCACATTTCATCTGATGCTTCCATCCCATCTGCCGCCAGTATTCGCCCCGGCCTGCCTTCACTTCTCTTAACGTTTGCCTGCCCGGCCGTCGCGTGATTCTTGCGTCATGGCTTCAGCCGTCGAACAGCCGCGCTCTCAGCGCCTGTATCGTCCTTGCTTGCGCCGGGCTGCGATAGTCGGCGCATTTCATGTAGCGCGGCCCCGGCACGAACGATCGTGGCACGCAGACGCGTTTCTCCTCGCCGGCGGCGGGCAAGCCGACAATCGAGATGTCGGAGAAGCCGATCGTCGAGACGTCGGAGAATCCGATCGTCGCCACCGGCAGCGGCCCGGTCGCGTCGAGGCCTTCCCGTGCCAGGATCGCGCGTGCGCGCCGGCAGTAGTCGACCGAGCGGACAGAGAAGCGGGTCTCGCCGTGCCCGGCGCGGTATTTCATCACGGTGGTGCAAAGATCGCCCGCGGCGAGCCTGTTTGCCTGCGCCAGATATCTGACGCCGAGCGCGATGTTGACGGCCGGCTCGCCAAGCTCGTCGAGCGAGCCGCGAAAACCGAGCATCCGCGCCGTTGCCGGCATGACCTGCATCAGCCCGACCTCGCCGTCGGCGCCGCGCACGCCGGGATCGAAGCCGCTCTCGATCTCCATCACCGCATGCGCCAGCACCGGCTCGAGGCCGTAGAGCGACGCCTGGCAGGTGGCGAATGCCTTGAATGTCGCGCGCGTCCGCTCGGGCGCCGCGTCGCAGCGCACGGGCTGCGCCCGCTGCGGCTGCGGTCGTTCCAGCCAGTTGGCGTGGACAGGTGTTTGCCCCAGGCCGAGCAAGGCGACCGCCAGGGCAATTCCAGGAACACTGCGCAGCAGTTTGCCGCTCGCAATCGCGTCAAGACAAAGAGATGGACCGTTTCGCCGTTTCCCTGAAACGGCGGACCGGTCCAGCGCGATCGCCTTCGCCGGTTCTCCGTCGGCCACCATCGCAGCCAGCCGGCGTCCGCTTGCCCGTCAGCTCAGTGCATGTACTCGACCATGCGGTCGTGGAAGCACTCGCATTTGTTGAGCGTGTCTTCGTCCTTGTAGTTCGTCTTGAGGTAGCCATAGGCCATGCCGCAGGCGACCTTGGCTTCCGAGGCCCAGACGAAGGCGGGACGCGACGAGTTGATCCATTCCGGGCTGTTGGCGACGGCGACCGATTCGTCCATCAGCTTCACCACATGGTCCTTGAGCTCGACCATGTTGTCGGTCAGCACCAGGTCCGACGTGCCGACGGCACGGCAATAATTCACCGCCGGCTCGCCGATGATATCGGCAGCGAACCCCGTCGACCCGGCCACCAACAGCGCCGCGGCCGAAGCCAGCAATCTTACGGAATGTTTCATGTAAACCCCTCTCCGAATTGCGAATTCATGCTTTGCTGATGTTTAGCATGGAAGCGTGGTAGCGCATAAGTGCTAAATGGTGGCCGTGTGCTGTGCGTGGTTCGTGTCGTCGTAAAGGATGTTGATCGTTCCGGCGGCAGGTCCGTTCGTCAGCTGGGCCACATCTACGAAGTTGGTGCCGCCGGCCGTGCCGTTGGTGTCGACACTCAGCGTCTTTGTGCCAGCGTCATAATGCACGTAGTCGGCGATGTTGCCTCCCGGTGCTGTCTCGAACAACGAAGACAAGTCGATCTTGTCGCCTTCGGCGCCACTGTAATCGGTGATGAGATCCTTGATGTCGAGGTGGTCGAGCCTGAACGTATCGGCGCCGGTGCCGCCTGTCAGCGTGTCCTGGCCAGCGCCGCCGACGAGGAGGTCGTTGCCGGATCCGCCATTGAGCGTATCGCTGCCGGCGCCGCCGACGAGCGTGTCATTGCCGCCCGCTCCACTCAAATTGTCGACTCCGGCTCCACCATACAGCATGTTCCCGACATCGTTGCCGGTGATGGTGTCGTCGAAAGCAGACCCGATGATATCGGGCGCCGCCGCCGTCGACGTGTAGATATGCGAAGCGCCGGCGGCGTCCGCCGAGTGATCCGCAATCGGGTTCCCGCTCAGCGTCACGCCGATCAGACTTGTCGCCAGGTCACCGTCCGCGTCCACGATCTGGATCGGCAGATTGAAGTTGACGGGGTTGGTGCTCTGAACGGCTGCGCCGAACCCGGTGATGGCGAAGTCGTCGCCGCTCGTGTTCAACAATTCCAGACTGTTGTAGCCGTCGGCCGTGAACGTTGAGACGGAAACATGGTCGTCCATTATACCTGTTATCTGAGCGGCATAATGAACTGCGGCGGTGGGATCCACATCGACGAAGTGAACCGTGTAGGTTCTGTCCGTCAGCCCACCCGGACTGCCAACCGTGTATGTCGTTGCGTTGGTGCCGATGGTCGCGAAATCGACGATCTGCGTCTGCCCGTCATACGCGATCGCGACCGACGTGACCGAATCGAGCGCACCATCCCCAACGACCTTGTTGTTGTCGGTACCCGTCGTGGCGTTGTCGTCCTTCGCCGTGATTTGAAGAACGGTGTTGGTGTTTCCGTCGCCAAAGGTGAAGGTGGCGCCGTTGGCGGTATAGTGGTTATCGAACACGTGGTCGCGGTTGGCGAGGACGCCATATCCGCCGGCTCCCATCGTGTTGCCGGTCAAATCCTGGACAAAGTCCACCCGGATGCCTTCGCCCGCACCGATGTTCTGCCCGCCGGCGCCGCCGCCGACGCCGAAGGAGTTCGCGTTCCCGTTGATGGTCGTGCCGGTGCCGAAAGGCGTGAAAAGCACGTCCTGCGAATTATCGTCGACCGGGGCACCGGAGTTCTTCTGACCATTGGGCACGAAGCCGGCCCAGGCGCCGTTACCGCCGTCGAAATCATACGTCCCGTTAGAGAACGTCACTTGCGTCAGGCTGTCGACCGTTCCATTCATGTCAACGGAATAGCTGGCACTCTGGGGGTCGAGGGTGACGGTGAACACCGCCAGGCCGTTAGCATTTCCGTACAGGGTATGACCGTCCGCAGATACATCGTAGATGATGTGGGCGCCGCCCGAAGTCAGGCCGCTGTCCGCGCCATCGAGAGACGCCGCGAAAATCGCCGTGCCGGCACCATCCGCTCCGTAGTTGTTGGACAGCGAGTGGTCTACATCCAGAGCAAACGTAACCGGAGCGCCCGCGCTATTCGACAGCACCGCGTAGTCCGGCGAGACTGCTGTCGGGCCGTCATCGAGGAAGGTGACCGCGCCGCCGATGTCGATGGCGCCGGTCGAGGCGCTGTCGCCGTCGGCATCCGTCACCGTCGCCGTCACGGCGATCTTGCCGGCCAGATTGAGCGCGTCGTTGTAGGCGGCGGCCGTCGAGCCGTCGACCAGATGTTCCAGCGCGACGTTCTGCACCACCGTCAGCTTGCCGTCCGAGGCGACCGACACCGTGAAGGCGGTGTGCGTGCCGCCGGCATCGCTGTACTGGCCCTGCACCGTGGCGCCGACCTGGACCAGCGTGATGGCATGGTCGCCCTGCGCCGTCGCCAGGCCGGAGGCCGCGTTCGTCACCGACAGCGCATAGGCCGTCGTGCCGGCGCCGTCGGCACCGTAGGCCGAGGTCAGCGTCACGATCGCCGCAGCGCTCGTCGCCGTCATGATCGCCGGGTTCAGCACGCCGTCCGTCGTCGGACCGTTATTGGTCTCGTCGAGCGTCACCGAGCTGCCGACCACCGCATTCGAGATCGTCGGGCCGTCATCGAGGAAGGTGACCGCGCCGCCGATGTCGATGGCGCCGGTCGAGGCGCTGTCGCCGTCGGCATC